>NZ_AKWZ02000010.1:1352000-1690000 GCF_000306235.2 Leptospira fainei serovar Hurstbridge str. BUT 6 | reverse complement strand
TGTACGTTAAAGTCGCCGAAATATCGTTCGTCGTTCTTTTCTTTGGAGGGATACCAGTCGAAAGTCTTGTATTTTGTAAAATCTAGAGACGTATTATAGGAAGATTGTATCTGCGCGGATACACACCCGAGCCAAAGCAAGTGAAGAAGCAAAAGATAAGAGTAAAATCGATTCGTCATTTTTAGATTTTAGATCGTGTTTATTGAGTCGTAATTGGACCTACCTAAACTTCGGAATGTTCCGTTCGGGAATCGTCGCGTTAGCCAACGATTTTTCTATTTCAACCCGAAGTTTGCATTTATGGGTCAGAAGAAGCTCGCAACGAGGCTTAAAGATAAGGAGAAGAGCGCTAATTCCGCAAAATAAGACTTCTTTTCGCCCTTTTTTACTCTTCAAATAGAATCTTCAAGATGCGATTTTTACCAGGTCAAACTTACGTAAAACCGCAAGGCTATGTCCGTCCGAGCACCGTCCTCCGTTCTTTCGGGACTACATCCTCGACTCCGAATCGAAATTATAAAGAAACGGAATGTATTATGATTTTAAAATATGCGATTCAATGGTTTTCGAAACGCCGATCAAAGAGATTCAAAAATCGCTTTATCCGGATTCGGAGAATCATACCCCGGCTGCGTACAGGTAGTTTGAGCGTATGACGCGGTAAATCCGTACATGCCTCCGTACTGTGCACTATAGAAGAGATAATAGCTTCGCGTAAAAATTCCCTGACTCGTCGGGAACGTACATCTTCCAGTTCGATCAGCGAGATGAGCCGCGTTCACGTCGGCGCATCCCGTCCCTTGGCTAGTTCCGGTCGCCATATAATCGTAGCACCTACGATAGTCATCGATCTCATTTGAATTCGTTGCTGCAGTGATCGTTCCGTTCGCAATATTCGTTTTATAAGATGCATTGAAGCCGGAAACGAATTTGACCTGCAAAATATACGTGCCGGCAGTCATATTCACTCTCTCGAACTCCGAGTCGGTCATTCCACTCGCAGCAATCGTAGTGGCCGACGAAGTGGGAGAAGAATAATAATATAAATTCAAATCGGTCCCGAGATAACCGAATACGTTGAAGATATGCGGAACTGAACTACCGATCGTAACCGTAAAGAAACTACTCGGATCCTGTGCGCTTATTGGCCGATTAAACGCATTCGGTACATTCAAAGAAATTGGAGGCGCCGGTCGGTAGCGAATCGTTTTTGATAGGATAACGGCACCGGAGCCGGTTACCGTAATATTCACCGTCGTATTTTCGGAATATTTAGACAGGCTCGGCATTATGAATTGTAAGGTATTCACATCCAAAACCGTAACTCCTGTCGCGCTGACCGAATCGACCGTGACCGTATAAGTGGAACTGCTACCAGTAAATGATCCCGTACTAGTTACCGTATTAATCGTTCCCGGAAATCCCAACACCGGATTGAAATCCGCTACCGAAGCATTATAAAAAAGTAAGAACAGCAACGTATTTTGATCCGAACTGCCCCCGCCCTTCTTACAAGAGAATTGCAGAAGAAGAACTGGAATGAATAAAATAAGAAGACGGCTATTTAGCTTCATACATGTTCCTATAGAGCAAAAGAAAAATAAGGCAATTATTTTTTTATAACACTCTCAAAGATGGAGTATAAAATAATCATAATGTACGTAAAACTACTTATCGATAACCTCTGAATCTAAGTGTTACTACTAGCTTCTAATCCCGATTGAACGATCTCAGTGGTCGTATTTAAGTTCGGATATTATTCGGATTTCCCGATCCGTCTCGCGCAGATTCTATTCCGCAAAGTCGCATGTATCGCTGTAGCCAAATTTTAACATAGGCCGACATCTAAAATTTATCGAAATCACGTGTACGTTGAAATTTCAGTCGAGCCTGACTCGTCCGGAATCCACCGAAGATTTTTAGAAAAAGCTGTCACAACGCGTCCATGAACTCGTCTCTCTTCTAAAGAAGGAGAAAACAATGAATCTGAGATTTGATTATGCAAAAGCATATCCTGCAGCATTGCGAGCAATGTTGGATTTGGAAGAATTCACTAAATCGGGAGGAATCGACTCTAAACTCCGCGAACTTATCAAAATCCGGGCTTCGCAGATAAACGGTTGCGCATTTTGTATTCACATGCATGCAAAGGATGCCCGAGCTGCCGGCGAGGAGGAAAAAAGAATTTATTTACTCAACGCATGGAAAGAGTCGCCTTACTATACCGAAAAAGAGAGAGCCGCCTTAGAAGTAACGGAATACGTAACTAAAATTTCGCAGGAGGGATTGCCGGAGCACGTCTACGCGAATGCGAGAACCCATTTCGATGAAAAAGAATTCGTGGCCTTGGTCATGTTGATAAATACGATTAATTCCTGGAATCGAATCGCAATAACCACCGGAAAGCAAGCGCCCCTATAATAAATATGTAGAAGAGTTTAAATTATTCTTAATTCGAAGAATTTAAACTCTTCTACACTGGTTCGATTTTTGATCTATTCCGTCTGAAACCGACCGACTAATGAACTGAGGTGAGACGCTTGTCCCCGCATTTCTCCGGAGTATCCCGTCACTTGATCGGCGCCGGCCGCGATTTCCTGCGTGCCTTCCGAAATGCTCAGAATCGTTTTAGTGATCTCATCGGTAGCTCTTTTTTGTTCGAGCACCGCTTCTTCGATTTGTATGCTAAAATTCATTAAGCTGGATGCGCTCTGTCTGATTTCGACGGTATTACTCTCCTGAGTTTTCACCGAGACAAGAACACTCTTAGCCGTCCTATCGAACTCTTCGACCCGCACTTTCAAACGCTTTAAGACCTCCGAGGCTTCCCCCACCTTAGCGTTTCCATTCGCGACCGCTTCATTCGTAGAATTCACTAAATTACCTATTTCTTGCACCGATACTGAAGTCTGAGCCGCAAGCTTTCCGATCTCCTCCGCCACGACTGCAAAACCTTTACCTGCATCCCCGGCACGAGCCGCTTCAATCGCAGCGTTCAATGCCAAAAGGTTCGTTTTTTCCGAAATGTCGGTTATAATCGATAAGATTTCCGTAATGCGGGAAGCCGAATCCCGAATACCTGCCATCGCCCTGGTGGAGGAACTCATGGCATTTTCGCCGCTCGAAGCTTCGTCCTTCGATTCGGTCGCAAGACTGGCCAATCCTTGCATCTCCCGATTGATACTTGCAATTTGTTCGCGTAACAGAATCACGTTACCGTCGATCTCCTTCATATTGGAGACGGCTCTTTCCATGGATTTACCCACGTTCTCAGCGGATGAGGCAAGCTCCTCGACAGCCGCAGATGATTGTTCCGCTGCGGATGCTTGGGTTTGCGCAACATCCGAAAAATGACTCGAAGAAAAATTCATTTCGTCCGAGGTCTTCGAAATCTTTCCTGCCGTCGAACTGATTTCGCCGACGATTTTGCGTAGTCCGTCTCTCATCTGAGCCATTGCGCCTAAAACTTTTCCGATTTCATCATCCCTATCGTAATCGGAATGCACCGTTAGATTTCCCTTTGCAATCTCCTGCGAAAACCCGATCGCTTGTAAAAGGCCCGACGTGATCAACCTCTTAAAAATCACATTTAAAACTATCAGCACGGTGATCAGGATCAATACCGAGCTCACAATGCTTTCTAAAATTACTTTGCTTAAATCTTCCCAAAAAATCGATTTCGGAATACTGATCTTTACGACCCAATGTTTAGCGTCCCTGCCTAGCCGGAAGGGAAGATAGTAATGTAAATGATCCGCCGATTCGAAAGAGAATTTCTTAGCCTGCTCCTTGGTCCGAAGGACTAAATCCAATTCTTCCGAATCGGGAAGAATCTTACCTAAAAGCTCGGAATGCAAACTATGAGCCGCATATAGTCCTTTCGGTGAAATTAAAGAAATATAACCTTGACCGCGGAACGGCTTTATATCCTTAAAAAATGCTTGGAGCTGGTCCAATGCGATATCGATGCCCGCTACGCCGTAAAAATTCTCATCTAGGCTAATCGGCGCAACAAGCGAAATCATCCAGACATCCTTTCCCGCTACCGGGTAAACATATGGATCGATGACCGCCATTTCGTTAGTTCTTTTTGGAATATTATAATATTCTGCTTTCTCATCGTTTGTGTCGTAGTTCACACTAGGTTCTAAATCCAGAACATCCGCACCTTTCGATCGGCCGATATACGGCACAAATCGTCCGGTCGCATCGTGACCAAGAGTATTTCGAAATTGCGCGTCTCTCCCGTCGAAAGCATTCGGCTCGTAAATCAGCCACATCCCAAACCAATTTTTATTTCGTCCGAGCATACCCCGTATCGCATTAATAACTTGGCTTCGCTCCGGAGTAGCATAAATCAGAGGCCAACGAAAGCCCCGAATCATTCCTAAGCCCACATCTAACATGTCTTTCACTTCCAAAGCCCAACGCTCCGCAGTCACTTCCGAATTGCGTTCGACTTCACTTCGAAGATTTCTATATGAGGAAATGGAATTGATCACGGTTAGAAGTGAAAATCCGGCAACCAGGACCAAGGAGACATATATGGAAACTCTAGCACGAATACTCATAGCGAAGCGTAAGGAAGCATGCCCCTTATTTTTTAAAAGTAAAAAAGTTAATTCTCATTGGTAATATTGGCCGTTTTTTGATCTCGAAAAGTAAATATTTCGTTTAACAATGGCATAAGAAATCAGATTCGAAAGCAGGCCCTAAAATTTTTAGATTGAGAAATGTCTATTCGGATTTTCGAAGGAGACATCGGATTCTCGTTGACTGTAGGTATTCGGAATTCGACTCTCGACAAAGAGTCTCTATCGCAATGTTAAACAAGGGTTTACTACTAGTGATTCTGCTGACCTTCGGCATTCAATCCGCCGAAGCTGCGTTCAAACAGTATGCGTTTGTAAGCTTGATTTGTACTTGTAATCATGCCTCGAAAGCGGAGACTCACAACTCCGACCCTGAGGACGACTACTTCGTTTCAAAGACGGATTCATCCTCGTCAACTCTTTCGGTCGAGCAATCTCGGACGCTTCCCGATTGTCATTCCGTAAAAGATAAACAATCCGAGCACGAGTGTGCCTGTAAAAAACACGAGAAGAGCTACGAAAATCCCGGTTTTTCTTTTCAATTTTTAAACGAAAGATCGGATATAAATTTAGTTCCAAATAGGATCGATTCGGCAACCATAATCGCTTCCGACATTCCTTTACTATCCGGTTACCAAGGGAATCCATTTCGTCCGCCTCACCATCAATCTTAATGGATGAGCATGAGTTGGGGTAACGGAATTCTCCGTATTCCGCGAACCTCGGAACTATCTCTCGGATATTTCTTTTTAATTTCAAACGCATGGACCTTTGAAAGTTCCGCTGCGAATGTCAAGAAGAACGCGTCAGGTCGTTTCTCCGCTTAAAATCCCGCCATCCATTATCTTATTCTAACGGAGATCGTCTGAATCAATACGATAAGGTGGGCATACGATCATGTCACTCTATGCAAAAATTAGCGCTTCGCTGCTTGCATTCTATGCTTTTAGCGTAGGATGCACTGTGACGAAAGCGGGGGAATATAATAAATCCGCTACTCTTCTCGATTTATTAGCAGCCGCTCAAACACAGGCATACGTTTATATCTCCAATTCAAGTAGTTCTTCCTTCGGTATTAATCCGATACAGGCTCAGATAGGAGGAGGATTTCTGCCTTTACAGGAAGTCTCGTCCTCCGTCCGACCGGCAGGATTAGTAGCTTCCGGAATAGGGACAGGACATGTTCTTTCTACTTTATCAAATTCGAATATAGTACAGATTATTCAAGTAGCAGTCGAACAGACGATCCTAAAAACGATTCCTGTGGGAATGAATCCGGTCGAAGTCGTCGTAGATCCGAATAATACCGATCATCATTGGACGATGAATAACGGAAACGCATCCGGAATCGATTCGATATTATGCTCCTCGGAAGCGAATCCGAACGTATCGTCGATTTCAGTCGTGCACGACGATCCGGATCCTGTCATCATCGCATATATTCACGCTTCTATTTGCCTAGGAAAAGGGGCGCACAAAGTAGCCTTCCAAACAGTTTCACCTTTCCTGGCGCTTGTCACCAATCAATCGGACAATACGGTATCGGTCATAGACGACGATTCAAACTCACCCACATTCTTAGGATCACCTGGAATAAACCCTCCGGATACAAACGGAGCTATCTTAAGGACAATCACAGTCGGAACTTCCCCGTTAAATATTGCATATTCGTCATTTATGAATTTGTTTTATGTATACAACACCGGTGCAGGCACAATCTCCGTGATCGACCCTAACGGAAACGCCGGAACCGGGGCCTTACTGGGATCTTCGCTTACTGTGGGCTCCGGATATACCGTAATGAAAACGGATGTGACGGGTCGATACTTGATACTGTCCGGCACCGACATAACGACCTCCGGATCTTTAGCCTACGGAATATTAAGAGTTCTTGATTTAGCGGACCCCACCGGTGCAACATTCGGTTTTATTCGAGTCCCCAAAGCGGGCTTCTCGGATTTTCAGCAATCGCCCGATGGAAAAAGACTCTTTGTAGCCTCTGCAGTTTCGGGGACATCCACCCAAATTGCTTCGATCAACTCGAATGCATTCTATATTTTCGAAAGCTCGTATCTTCTAAATCCGAACCTAGTTCGGACCGCGACAGTCGGACTTTCCGATCAACCATACAGAACGTTTTCGATAAACGCGATGGGAGGCTCAGTAAAGAATCTTTTTGTTCCGAATTTCAGCGACGGAACCGTAACGATTATTGATGGAATGAGTTACAACCCCTTAACGACCGTTTTAGTAAACGGTAACCCCACCTACACCACGATCTTCCAACCGGGTGGCGCGGATGCGTTAGGCGGAATGGGTGGAATGGGAGGCATGAGTGGAATGTAATATTGCTTTCTCAAATCGAATCGACTTCATTTTTAAGCAAGCTCGGAAAGTAATTTTGGTTTCCCTGATATTCGGCGGTACGATTCTCACCGCACAAGAGGGAATTCTGGACGAAATTTTCGGAAATACGGGAAGTCGTAAAAAACCGCCCAAAACTTCTTCGGAAATTAAGAAGAAAGAATCCGAAAATTCGGAAGGAAGCAAATCTGCAGAAATTTCCGAAGAAAAGGAATCCCCGCCCGAACCGAAAAAAGATTCCTCACTTAGAGACATCCACGACTCCCCGGGCACTTCAACATTGAAGGAAAGCGGTAAGGATCCGATAACAGTCGAGAAAAAAGGATACGGACATTCCGAAAAACACGGCTCCGATCATCTATTAGAAGCCCCATCCGGATTAATGGGAACTCATACTCATACGCCCGGATCCATTATGGTAGAATATCGATATATGCTAATGAATATGTCGGGCTTGTATCAAGGCGCGAATAAGATAGATCCTGTGTTGCCGCTTATACTTCCTCACCAAACGACTGCGAACGGTAATATTGCCGGATTGGCGACAAACCCCTCGCCGTCGGGCAATTCGACTTACATGATGACTCCGACCCAAATGAATATGGAAATGCATATGGCGACCGTCATGGGAGCGATTACTGAAAACCTTACCGTAATGGCAATGATTCCTTTTATTAGGAACAGCATGGAAATGTTAAACGCAGGTAGTTATTTAAAAACTTATATGAGTGCGCAGGGAGTAGGAGACATCCAAGGTAGAATATCCTATCGAACTATGCATAAGGAGAATCATTCACTTCTTTTGAGTCTCGGCTTGAGTCTTCCGACAGGCTCCATCGATCAACAGGACTTCATGGCGCCCGGATTACCGCGAATAAAAGTCCCGTACGGCATGCAGCCTGGAACCGGGACATATAATCCGTCTCCCGGATTAACGTACACCGGTAAATGGGAAACCATATTCTGGGGCGCGCAGGCTTCGGCCAATTTACGAGACGGGAAAAACGCAAACGGATATAAATTCGGGAATCGTTATGAAGCTTCGCTTTGGATCGGAATTAAATTTAAAGATTGGATTTCGTTTATAGGAAGAGTGCAGTTCGATAAATGGGAAAACATATCCGGCCTAGATCAGAACTTGCCGCTGACGATGAATCCGCAAAACGATCCCGAAAAACAAGGGGGTAGAAGAACGATCGCTTACGCAGGAACAAATATTAAACTTCCTTTAATTTCCGATCTTGAAACTAGAATCAATTTTGAATACGGAGTTCCGATTCAACAACATTTGAACGGTCCTCAACTTGGATTAAAATCCGCATTTAACGTATCGGCGCAGGCATTATTTTAATATGTATAAAATAATGCCAAGCCCCTTAACCCGCGGAATTCTGTCCCGAAAGTTGAAATTTATCATTCCTTTATGTAGGTCAGGAGTCCATTGCATGTGTTCTGTCCTAATTTTTACAGCAGCATTAGTTTTATCCTGCGAAAATTCCGGAGCCGATAAAATCAGAGGAGGGGAGTTGGAGACTCTTCTTCTCAGCGGGCAACAAATATCTTATCAATGTTCGGTCGCGAAACCCACCTTTGCCAGTCTCGATCAAGGACAGGGAATCACTTCTCACTGCGGACAATGTCATAGTGGGGGAAATATACACGCGGGAGTGGACGTTACGAGTTATACCTCTTTGTCCTCGGTGGTCGTCCCGAATAATCCGAACGCTAGTATCTTATTTCGGGTGGTTATTCCAGGCGGCCTAATGTCCCAGTTCACTTCGGATCCATTAAACCAGGCGATTTACTGTTGGATTAAAGGGGGTGCAAGCCCATGAAATTCCAAGCAGAGTCGATTAATGGAAGATTATACGTATTAAGAATTCTATTCTTAACGATTTCGGTTTTACCAATATACAAAATCGTCGGAGTCGAGTTACCGAATTCGATTCTAAAAGTCGCCTCCGGTAAAGTTTATTTCAAAAGCGACGCACCGCAAGAAATCATTCGAGGCGTCGGACAAACCGTTTCCGGTGAAATCGACCCCATTCAAAAAACGTTAACTATCAACGTTGATCTCCGCGACTTCACGACTGCAAATCGACTCCGGGATAATCACTTGCACGATAATTATCTGGAAAGCGATGATTTTCCCTTTGCTATATATAAAGGGAGACTTCTTTCCTTCGACTCGATCACGGGAAAAGCAAAAACGATCGGCACTCTTTATCTTCACGGAAGAGAAAAAAGCGACTTTGCCATCGAAGGGATTTTATCCCTGAAAGACGGAAGCCTCCAATACACCGCCACGTTCGCGGTGCTGCTGAGAGATTTTTCCATCGAAGTACCTAAATTACTGAATCTGAAGTTAAACCAAAAAATCGAAGTCAAAACCGTTTTTATCTTAGAAAGCCCTCAATGAAAAAGAATTATTTTACCATCCTGCTTTTCCTGATTTCATCCTCTCTTTTTGGAGAAGGCTCCGCGTTCATGAGCCCGACGCTAATCAATATGCCCTCAACGGAAAACGTTGGATATAGAAATTTAGATCTTAGATTCAATCATAGATTCGGAGACGCTCAAAACGGCTTTAAGGATCTTTTCGGGTTGGATTCGGGGGCCAATATTTTGATCGGAGCCGATTACGGACTTACAAAAGCGATTTCAGTGGGAGCCGCAAGAATCTCTGAGAATAAAACCTACGAGTTACGCTCTAAAATTCGGTTATTGTCGCAATCTTCGATTTTGCCGTTCACTATGAGCTTGTGGGGAGTCGCTTCGCAAGACACGGATAAGGAAATTATTCCTTTAAATCCTACAGTACAGCCTCCTTCGACCGGCATTTCCATACTGGATGCGAATATTTCCCAAAACGTAAATCATTATACCTTAACGGACAATGATAAAAGAAGTTATATGGCTTCGATTTTAATTTCCAGAAAATTCAATAAATATTTTTCTCTGCAACTTTCGCCTACGTTCGTTCATCGTAATTTCGTGAAATCCACGCTTCGGAACGATCGATTCGGAGTCGATGTGGGGGGGAGGCTTAAATTATTTAAGCGAGTGGATTTTACATTCGAAGCCATCTTTACTAGACAACGCGACTATATCGGTACTGATTACACCTCGGCCAGCAGACAAACCGCTTTACAGGGAGTCCAAACCCTAACCGCGACCGACATCAATACTCTTTATGTCCTGCCGAGGGATCTGCCTGCCGTATATTTTCAAAATATAGTCATCCATAAACATGTTCCTCATTATACCGTTCCGTTTAGCTTCGGCGTCGATTTTGAAACTGGAGGCCATGTATTTCAGCTTTTTATCACCGACATACGGGCCTTGGCGCAAACCAAACTTCTCAACGGAGGTGATTTCGATTTCGGAAAACGTCAATATTCGATCGGATTTAATATTCACAGAAGCTTCTCTTTCGAAGAAGAGAGCAAGCCTAACGAATGGGAAGAGACAAAAACCGATAGCTCCACTCCGGTTGGGCATTCCTCCGAGCACCAGCAGGAATCCACAAAAGAATCGGAGAAAAAATAGGAAATAGAACGGTATTTCAAAAAAGGACGTCCCTATATTTCGGAATCGTCATATTATATTCAAGATGGAAAGCGAGTGTACCCGTTTTCCATACTATCGAAACTTCTTGACTGGAGGAAAGATTTAGGCGGGAATCGAATTAATCCTTCCTATGCCTGAAAAGAACCCAATCGTCGAAGTTTACGAAATTAACAAAAAATCCCTATTCGTTTATTTCTATTCGTTAACCGGAGATTTTGACAAAGCTGACGACCTAGTACAGGAGGTTTTTCTAATCCTAACGAATGATCCTAGGAAATTCGATCCGCAAAAAGGGAATTTCTACTCTTGGGCTAAAATCGTAGGTCGTAATCTTTACTTCGGAAGCCGGCGGAAAACCTCGAAAGTATTGGAAGGAATGGATATGAATTCGATCGCATCAAGATTACCCGACGAACCGCATATCGAAACCGAAAGTATAGCCGGACTTTCCGAATGTTTAAAAGAACTCCCGGACCATCAACGCAAAGTCATCGATGCAAAATATCTCACTCGCGATAGTTTAGAAACGATCGGTTCCAAATTAGGAATCACGAAACGGTCTGTCAGCAGACGGTATGCCGAAGCTCTGCGAAACCTTCGAAATTGCTTAAAGAGCAAAGGAGTCGGTTTATGAACTTGCAGGACAGAATCAAGTCGTTCGAATCCGATCCGGTTCCATTCGAAGAATTAGTCGCCTCCTTTTTACTCGATGAAAATATTACGGAGGGTGACGAACTTCATGATCTGCTCAAAGCGTCGCCAGTTCTACGGAAAAAATTCGAAGAGATCAATAAAATACATGTAGGCCTGGCGAATGCAATCGGGATTAAGAGCAAGCCTCGGGCAAGATCAGCAGCATTAAGAATTATGATTCCTGTAAGCGGAATTGCGGCAGCGATCTTAATAGGACTTTTCATTTATCTGACTCGAATGCTTCCGATGCATAAGATGGAACGACATGATATCCTAACTTTCGGAACTTGTATCGTAAATCAAGACGCGAATCTAAGATCCGAAAAGCTGTCCGTCTGCGATTATTTTTTTCATACTGCCTCTAAAGGAAAATCATTGCGACTGAGGTTATTACCGAATTCGGAGGCTCAAGTTTCTCTCGTCGAGGGAACATGGATTATCAAATACGAAAAAGGGTCCCTGCTTATAGAATCCTATTCGAATGAAACTTTTTTCGCAGGATTTGCGAAAGATCTGGAAGTTAATCTCGGATCAAAAAAAGCGATTTTACTCGGAACGAAAATTAGAATTAGTCCGGGCCCCGCGAATGATACGAAGTTGGAAGTATTAGAGGGGGAAGTAAGACTCGTTAATTCCGAATCGAGAACATCGCAGATCGACGGACAATTGCTAAAAAGTGAAACTTCGACCTTCATTACGGAAGGCGAAGACTCCATGATTCGCCCCTTATCGACGGAAGAAAAAACAATTCTCGCACGGGTATTTTCCGGCATGGAATCTAACGATGACGGAAAATCCTCCGAGCCCGACCCCGGAAAAATCCTTTTCCCGGAAGCGATTCCTGTACCTGGGAACCGAATCCTGCTAAAAGACGGTCGTGTAAAAAAAGGAAAAGGTTTATTACAAAATAAAGATGTATATATTCTGATAATGGAGAACCGAATCGAAGAGATAAAAGCCGCTGAAATTCGAAGGATTGAATTCGAGTGAAACCGCGTTTTCGGATTAAACGAAAAGCGATCGCATTACTTCTGGCATATTTAACGCAATCGGCAATTTCTGCGGATACCGTCCGCTTAAAAGATGGTCGGGTAATCATGAACGTTAAAAGCAAAATCGAAGGTAAGATTATTCGCCTTGAATCTCCGGACGGCGCCGTTCAATCCTTTCCCATGGATATGCTAAAAACGATCGAACCGGGCCCGATCGTTTCTACAAAACCTAAAATTAAAACCAAACCTCCCGATACCAAAGAATCCATCAATGAGGAATCCACAAAGGTTCAAGAAACTCCTAAAATTCCGGAGACGCCTTCCTTAATACCTCCGGTGGAAGTTCCCGATATGCAACCTCCCCTCCCTCCTACGGTCGTCAAACCGGAACGAAACTTATCTTGGCTCTGGGCGTCCGCCCCCGTATGGTCCGGTTTAATCGGAACCGAACGACGAAATCTCGGTATAGGACTCACGATCGGAAAATCGATTTCTTTTCTATTAGCGGCAGCTTATAGACGACCTCCGCATTCTACGCTTTCCGCGGGTGAAAATATCACCCTTCTCTATTTGGGCGACAAATACCTGCAATCCAATAACGATAAGGCTCTTTCTCTCGTTCTATCTAGATACGATCGCTTATCCACCCACGTTTATACTCCTTTCGGAAACAATATAATCGATCATTACGAGTATGAAAGAAGGAAGCGATCGGCTACAAATCTATTCATATTGCTGGTGCTCATAGATGGAGTATTCACTTATTTTAATGGATCGGCTTCGAGTTCCACAACCATAGGCTATTACAGTAGGCTTTCCGTGGCTCCTACGTATGAAACGACCCCCGCAGGAATATCGAGCGGCTTTCACACCGAGTGGTCGTTTCGCTTTTAGACTCAATCTTCTTTTTTCGTGACTCTTTCTTTGGAGGACCCGAAAAGTTCCGCAAACAGCACGCCGGTCATAACCAAACCGCACCCGAGTAAACCGACGAATTGCATACGTTCACCTAATGTGTAGTATGCGATAACCGCCGAAAAAACCGGTTCAAGTGAAAATATCAAACCCGCCCTAGTTGGAGTTACCGCTTTTTGATATTTGGTTTGTAAAAATGTCGTTCCGACGGAAGAAATTAAACCGTTATAAATCAGAGCCGGTAACACTCCCGTTTCCCAATGCCACATCAAGGTCTCCAATCCTAAATAATCCAATCCTAAGGCTAACAGGAAAGAAAGTATGCTCGTAGTCAACGTTTGCGACAAAAGCAGGGTTTGTATGGATACTTCTCTACTTACCCTATCCATTAAGAGAATATAAAGTGAAAAGAAAAAAGCTCCCCCGATCGTTATAACGTCCCCCCAATGGAACTGAAAGGATAGCTTCCCAATGCCTGCTTCGGGGTCGAATGAAAGAAAGAATAAGCCTAGCATAACGATGATTACGCCGAGTAAGTTTCCCGCATTTGGAATTCGACGAAAAAAGATAGTCTGCAGAATGGGAGTTATGACAACTAATGTTCCGGTTAAAAATCCGGACTTTGTTGCCGTCGTGAACTTTAGGCCGATCGTTTGACAAGCGAATCCGAGAAACATCCAGAACCCCAAAAGAACGGGGATCCAAATACGGGATTGCTTAGCTTCTTCGCGATATTCCTTCGTCGGCTTTTGTAGAAGCGCATAAATTAAAAATACCGCAGAGGCGATCGCAAATCGAATCCCCAAAAAAAGGGACGGAGAAACGGAAACTAAACTCAGTTTCGTTGCAGTAAACGTCCCTCCCCATACCAAAGTACATAGTATGAGAGCTCCCTCATTTTTGAATTGCTTCATCGCAAATCTTTGTTCCATATTCGATCGAAAGGATCGCTTTTCAACGCGCTTCCTTTGGCGAAATTACGAGTCAATATCTTGTCTTCTTCAAGACCAAATCCACCGCTTTCCAGGATTTCCAAGTCGGCCCTTCCCAATACAAAGTCTCATAACCCTCCTTTTCCAGACGAATTCGTATCTTTCGGAGGGAAGGAAACGATTGAAAGAAAATTCCGTCTCTCGGACGCGAAGAGCGGGTTTCATTTTGAAAGAACGTCTGATTCTCGTATATTACATTAACCGATAAAGGATGCCCCCCCTCGTCGCGAATACGGAAGAAGATTTTGTTTCCTTCTAAAATTTCCTCCAGGAGCAAAGTCCAAGCGGGTCGCATCGACTCTACGATCTTCGGAACGTCGGAATAAGGAGGGTTGGAATGAGACGTTTCCAAAAGATAAGCGAGAGTACCATATTTAAAGAAAAAGTAATCCTGGTCGACGCCGTCCACTCCGTAGATATTTTTCCTGGCTTGAAACGACTTTTCGGGGTTATAACTGCGAATTTCCGACGCTATTTTTTTTCCGAGCTCCCAAGTAAGATCCGGATCCGGATTTTTGGTATCATCGATGGAATAAGGTACCAAAATGCAATTCGCATAAGCGTGATAGCTAATCGAACCCGCGAATCTTTCTTTTTCCGCCAAAGCAATCATTGCCTTGGTTTCCGGCTCCGAAGCGGGACTAGGCCCGCGATAAAACGTACTAGCGGGAACCGAAGAAGTCTGATTGGACTTCGTCTTCCCCCAAAAAAAAGGATAGTTCCGGTTGATATCGACGCCCGGATTATCCTTTTCTAAAATAGGCCCATAACCTGGAGCTCCGTTTTTTCTCCCCATGGCGATCGTATCGTGCCAAAAAACTTTGGCACCGTCCGGATTAACGATCGGCACGATCCAGATCTTCAGTTTGGAAAGAGCATCCGAATAGTCCTTTTTAGAGGATAAAATACCGTAGATCACGTCGTAGCAATGCTCCACCGAAATCACTTCGTTAGAATGATGAGCGCAATTAAAAAGAAGGGAAACTTTTCCATCGTCGGAGCGGCGAGTATCGGTCAATAGGATCGCAAAAATGTCCGAACCTCTGGCCGATTTCCCGATTACCTCGAACGATGCTTGGCCGGGAAATAACTTTGTGGTCCAGTATAAATAATGAAAATTTAGAGAATTATCCTTATATCCTTTTCTTACGTCGCCTAGAGCGAAAATGGATTCGTTGGTTAAATCCTGATAATTTCCCGAATAGTATTTAAATGGATATTTGCCTACGATCGATATCCCGTTTTTTGGAAAACCGTATTGCTTGAGGGTCGCCTTTGGCAATACCGCATAATACGAATCTTTCTCTTCGAAAGTGAACGGAATGCGATAATCCGTGATTCGAAGAAACTCTTCCTTGGCGCTTCTATCCACCCGCACCAAAATCGTTTTACCGGAATCGTTAAGAGGACGGGCGGGTATTGTCGTTCTATATATGCAGGATGCGAAAAAGGAAAGAATCAGACATCCTGCGAGAATAATGGATAAGCGAAATCGAAATCGGAATTGCACCGGAGGCAAAGATAATCGAATGCCCCCTCTTCTGCAAACCAAGAAAAAAAGAAGTAAGCTCAAATGTAAGAAGGAAATCTCTCACCGAATCTATCCGAATACGAGGATAGACAATTACTTATTTTTTTATCCAGTACTGAGTCCTGCCAAGCAGCGAAAAACCCACATAGCCTCGGACTTCTAATTTTTTCCCCCCTTCGACCGACCGAAGAAAGCATTTGTACCAGACTCCGTCGTTGGGGTCTAGTATGCGCCCACCGCTCCATTTATCGCCGTCGGAGGATAATCCCTTTATGATTACCATGCCCAATACGGGTTTATCCTTTTCCGCTCCGTCGCATTCGGTGCATCTCGCAGGTTTCCCGTCCTTATCGTTCGGTTCCGCCAAACTCGTAACCTTTCCGAAGATTTTCCCGCCCTGCTCGTAGATTTCGACGATCGATTCTTCTTTTCCTTGCTCGTTAATCGTCTTCCAGGAACCGGTTACGGGGATCGGTTGTGCGAGTAGATTCCCCGTAATCAGAAATAACAAAATTAAATACAGTGAAATAAAAATTCGGTTCATTATAATTTCCTCATATATTCATCCCCCGGATCGACATCCGCCCCGGAGGATTTCGCTTTATTATTTTTTAACCCAAGTTTGAGTGCGCCCAATCAACGAAAATCCGATGAATCCGCGTACGTTCAGTTTTTTTCCGCCGTCAACGGCTTTTATTTTACATTTATACGTTTTACCATTATTCGGGTCCATAATCGTACCACCGGTAAATTCGTCACCGTCGACTGAAAGGCCTTTCATAATGATTAATCCCACAACCGGCTTATCTTTATCGGCGCCCTCGCATTTTGTGCAAACCTTGGGTTTTCCGTCTTTATCGTTCGGATCCCGTAGACTGACAATCTTAGCGTAAACCTTTCCGCCTTGTTCGTAGACTTCCACGACCGATTTTTCGGTACCGTCCTCATCGTCGATCGTCTTCCACTTCCCTACAACGGGAAGAGGATCTGCGAAAATCCCGTCTGAAACGAGAAATGCAGCCAAGGCAATAGAAAGAATGAGTAATTTTCTCATGGTCGATGAACCCCTTACATGTTTTATGGAAAGAGTTATATTTAAAGCCGATTCGATCGGATCAAGCAAACTATTCTCTGATACGGGATTTTTTCCCCGGAAAAGTGTTTCCGATCCGGAAAAACCTGGCGTTTGACAGGTTTTTCTTCATCTTGTAGAATGGAAAGGGAGTAGACAAGCTGCCAGTCCGGACTTTTTTTTGAACAGTTAGTCGATAATACGGGTTTCAATGAAATGAGTGTAAAGTATAGGCCGATTTCCATTTACCTCGCAGTCGCAGTAGGCTCAGTTTTCTTTCTGCAATTCGATTGTAAAAATCAAGGACCGGATCGACAAAATCAAACGCTATTAACTGCCTTAGCGCTTTCCGGCCAATACGACCCGGTAGGAGAATCAGTTACCTCGGCCTTAGATTCCGTGTCTTCTTCGATGGAAGGTTTGACCGGGGAAGGCTCCAGTGTTGCATTTTCGGAAAAAAGAGGGGGCGCGAGGGAAAAGCTTTTGTCCGTTCTTAGTAGATATTGGAACCGAGGATTTGATTCCGGCGAACTGGAAGCATACAATCTTTCTTTCCAATGTTGGGGCGGAGGTAGTTATAAACGTCAGGTTACGTCCGTCAACGGGTACGATTTCATAGACAATTATTTAGTCAGTTCTTCACGAATTCCTAACTCGACGTTCTATGTTTCAAAAACGTTTCAGGATTGTACTTTCCTTCCCTTTACGAACTGGCAAATAGAAGGAAGCTCCGAGGCCATTTGGAGTGGACTGTCCGGAGCAAGACCCTTTATTCAGAGCGGCTCGACATTAGTGATAGGTTTGAATCGAACGGTGAAAAGCGGATCGAATCGGATTACGAAATTGACCGGAACAGGTTCCACTTTATCATTTTCAGGCGTTTCTCCTTCCACTAAACAAGCCGCCTCAATCTCCTGGACTAGCGTGTCCGGCTCTTCCATTTCCTTTTATACTCAGACGATTAGTATTTTACGAGAAGGTTATACTGGATCGAATCCGCTTTTCTCTCATACGATCAGCACTCCGACTCCGCTGCAAATCGGAGTGGATAAGAGTAGTTCCGATTTTCTAAATTGGTATAGGATCTGGGGAATCGGGACCATTCAAGTCGTCCATCAGGAAGAAGGATTCACGGCTACTGTTAATATCGTATCGCCCGTAAAATGGCGTTATGTGGATTGCCTCCCGAAATCCGGAAGCATCTCATTTACACTTTCAGGAAGTCGTACTGGAAGTGGAACGGTAATTTTCAACGGGGGAAAGGGAACATACTCGTACTCCGGTACGGACGCCAAGGGAAATTCCGCATCGGGAGCCGGTTTGATCGATTTTTCTTCCTGTAGCATACCGACACTCTAAATGAATTTTTCTCTTGCCAGCAAGAATCCCCATTCAGAAAATTTAATCAATCTCTATGAATTCCGAGACGTAACGTCGTCATGAACTCTTTCCGTCCGGTCCATATATTCCTACTATTACTCTCGTTAGCGTTTATGATCGCTCCTCATATCCTAGGCAATCCGGATGCGGATAAACCTTGCCGAGGAAAGAAAATTCCAAATATGAAATGCATCCCCGCGGGAGACTTTATTCGCGGAAGTAATAAATACGAGTTGGACGAACGACCGGAAAGAAGCGTATATATAAGCGACTTTTTTATGGATACATACGAAGTTACGAATGCCGACTTCGATAAATGCACTGCCGCCGGGAAATGTAAGGATTGTCTTCAAAACGGAACCTGCGATTTTATAGGTCCGAAATACGGAGATCCTTATCTTAAACCTAAACAACCCGTAGTCGGAGTTAGCTGGTATACTGCAAAGGAATACTGCGAGTGGGTGGGTAAACGATTGCCGACCGAGGCGGAATGGGAGAAGGCGGCTCGCGGTCCTAACGGAAATCTATATCCTTGGGGAAACAAACCCGCTACCTGTAAAAATGCCGTCATCAATGTTGAAAAACATAAGGGCTGTGCGCAGGAAATATTGGATCCCCCCAATCTCATGCCGACTGCCGATGTGGGAAGTAGAGCTCCCGGAATATACGGCCTCTACGATATGGCGGGCAATTCCTGGGAATGGGTTCAGGATTGGTACGCTCCGAGCTATGCGGCTTGCGGAGAAGACTGTCAAGGCGTCGATCCGCAAGGTCCTTGCCAAGGACAAGAACCCTGTCCGGGATATGATAGAAAGGTGTTAAAAGGGGGATCCTGGTGGTGGTCCGCCTATTATGCAAGAGGTTCCAAGCGAAGGGCACATATTCCGCAGAACTTCCCCGAATATCACCATTTCGGATTCCGATGTGCAAAGGATCCGGACGAATAAAATCTTGCAACTGTGATACCTTCCTTACAAATAATAGTTCTTAGCCGACTTTGGCCATATATGCGTAAAAATGAAAATCAAATTGAAAAAACTTTTAAAGAACACCCGGTTCCGACTAGTCGGAATATTAATATATTCATTAATATTTCTTAATGCTATTTATTCCGAACCCCCCAAGTCCGAATGGTCCTTACGGAAAGCTCCGACGATTCTGAAGGAATGGTCTTCCCGACACTTCTCGGAAGATCCCTTATTGAATACGCAAAATACAGATACGTTTCGTGAAAGCGAGATAGCTTCCCTCACTCAAATCCCTAAAACGGATTCCGGAGAAAATTATTTCTCCGTGTATTCCCATACGATTCGATGTTCCTCATCCGTAGGACAAAACGGAGATTGCCCGTATCGAGTAGCCGTCTATCTTCCATTTTGTCCTTCGGG
This sequence comes from Leptospira fainei serovar Hurstbridge str. BUT 6, assembly GCF_000306235.2. Lineage (NCBI taxonomy): Bacteria > Pseudomonadati > Spirochaetota > Leptospiria > Leptospirales > Leptospiraceae > Leptospira > Leptospira fainei. Next base: position 1,670,511 of record NZ_AKWZ02000010.1, on the reverse strand, counting down.
TTGTATTCTTTTACGAGAAGGAAGCGTATTAGAATCGGATATAAATTTATATAAACGGCAAAAAAAGAATGTCTCAAGGCCGAGAATCGTACCGATCGAAGGCTTTACCGGAGAAGAGCATTTGGATCTCGTTTTATCACCTTTTGCGGGTCCGAGAAGCTTGCGCGAAGATCCGATCTTAGGAACATTCGAAGAAATTCAGTCGGTTTTTTTATTGAAAGCGACTAGAGTTCTATTCTTCACTTCGTTAGAACTCTTTTCGTTCATCTTTTTTATATTCATTTACGTAAGAAGAAGACTGGACAAATTTAATCTCTCTTTTTCGATCCTGAATCTTTCCTTAGCGTTATGGTATCCTTCTTACGAAGGTTGGAGCCTATACGTATTCGATTCTCCATGGACTTACGTTTTCTTTGGGTATTCTTTAGGCGCTTTTTTACCGATCCTCTTTCATGAATTCACTCGCGGGATTTTTCAATCTCCGAGGGATAAAATCGGAACAACATTAGAGATTACTTTTTTAATTCATGCTCTCTGGCCTTCGTTGGAATACGGGTTCACCGGCGGGTTATCATTTTTCGGCCGGTATGCTTTCGATACGTTCATCGCCGTCCTAGTTCTATTCTTCGTCTATACCACATATATATTCGTACAATATCGTAAAACCAGCATATTGTCCTTTCGATGGGTCGTTTCCGGATTAGTTTTGGTGGCGACATCCTCCTTTTACACCGTCCTTTCATTCGCAGGAATCGGTAATGCGGGTACTTGGGTGAATGAAAGCTTTTTAGGACTGACGCTTTTATTCAGTCTCGCGCTTGCAAAACGTTATGCGGAAGTATTTAGAGCTTTGGAGAATTCACAAGGCAAATTGCAAATATTAAACGAATCACTCGAATCGAAAGTGGAAGAGAGAACCCGCATAATCGAATTACAAAAGACCGAATTAGAACAAAAAGGAAAAATCCTCGCTAAGGATCTTTCGATCGCCGGCAAGATCCAATCCTCTCTACTTCCAAGAGAACTCCCGGTCATTCCTCACGCCTCGATGGCATACCGCTACCGACCTATGATGGAAGTGGGCGGTGATCTATTGGATGTTCTCTATGACCCCAAATCTTCGACTCTGGGAATGTTCATTGGGGACGTGACCGGACACGGAGTTTCCGCAGCTTTACTCGCATCAATGGTGAAGATGACTTTAGGAAATTGGGCAAACCATCTACAGGATCCTTCGACGCTATTGTTACATATACGAGAGCAATTGGAAGGAAAGCTGGATGGACATTTTTTAACCGCCACGTTTATCACCATCGATTTAAAGACAGGCCATGCCTTAATCGCCAATGCAGGACATCCGGAATGTTTGGTCTTACGAAAGAACGGGCAAATCGAATTCTATCGTCCGAAAGGAGTCGCAATATATGAATCGATTCCTACCGATTATCAAACGGAAGTCGTTCCTCTACTTCCGGGAGACAAAGTAGTCCTGTATACGGACGGAATTCCTGACGCAAGGAACTCCGAGGGAGATCTATTAGGCGAAGAATATCTTGCGGAAATATTGAAGCAAAACGCGAACCTGACTCCGGAGCATTTGTGCGATGCGGTTATGAAAGCCGTACAAGCATACCAAGGTGAAAACTTTGCCTATCAGCATCAGGACGATATGGCATTATTGGTGGCGGAATATATCGGATAGATAAGATCCGAAATTATGGATTGTCGCTTAACGAAAAGCGATAGTCCATCGACTCTATCTGCGCGGAATCGGGGATAAAATTCCTTTTCGCTCGGTAAGAATCTGAGCTTTAGATAGCACGAAGGCCGGTTAAAAAAATAAAATCGCGATTTTTTTAATTTACTCTCTGCCGACTCATATATTTCGATGTCGAAATATATGAGAGCGGATTATGTAATTCATTTATTATCCAGAACTCGGGATAGAATCCAAAAATTTCTTGCACGAGAGCTGGAAAAACAGGGAATTCTCGATCTAGCTCCCGCTCATGCCGGGGTTCTTTTTGCATTGGGCAAGAATGGACCGATGAGAATGAGTGAGTTGGCGACGGCCCTGGACCGTACGAATTCGACCGCAACCGCCCTTTTGGACAAGATGGAAGAGCTCGGTTATGTGATAAGGACAAAGCTCGATCAAGACGAGCGATTTACCACTGCGGGCTTAACCGAAAAAGGAAACCGATCGGTGGAAAAAGTGATAAAAGCTTCTAAAATTACTTTAAACAAATTGTATAAAGGTTTGGAAGAAACTGAAAAAGCGCAATTCATGCGATTGCTTTCTAAAATCCATGCAAATTTCGAGAATTGAAACGGTTTCGCGATTAGAACATTTATAGCAATTATTTCGATGTCGAAATAATTAATTAAGGAGCTTTGTATGACCAAGAATAAAACGGCGGTGATCACCGGTTCTGCACGGGGAATCGGTAAAGAGATCGGAAGAATTTTCGCGAAACGGGGACTTAACGTAGTTATCTCCGATCTGGACCAGACCAATTGCGAGGAGACGGCCAATGAATTAAAGAATGAGGCCGGAAGTCCTGTCTTAGGGAAGGCCTGCGACGTTCGATCCAAAGAACAAAACAAATCTTTAGGAGAATTCGCTTTGGATCAATTCGGTTCTCTTGATATCTGGATCAATAATGCGGGAGTGGTAGATGACGATCTTTTGATCCGCCTTAGCGAAGAAAAATGGGATTTTGTACAGGAGGTTTGTTTAAAGGGAGCTTTCTTGGGAACGCAAACGGCCGCTAAAATCATGCTCAAATCCAAGAAAGGAAGAATCATCAATATAGGATCAGTTTCGGGATTTTACGGGAATGGGGGGCAGAGTAATTATTCCTCGGCCAAAGCGGGCCTGATGGCTCTCACTAAATCCTCCGCAAGAGAATTAGCATCCCGTAATATAACCGTCAATTGCGTCGCAGCGGGATTTATCGCGAACGGGTTCGCTCCGAACCTATCGGAAGAGATAAAAAATTCCATCTTGAATACGATTCCATTAAAGATAGATAGAAATCCGGAAGAAGCCGTCGCCTCGGCAGTATATTTCTTAGCGTCCGAAGAAGCGGACTGGATTACGGGAACAACCTTAAGAGTGGACGGAGGAATGATGATCGGATTTTAGAAAATGGGCTTAAGCGAATTGCCGGAATCCACCCATCAAGACTGAATGACCGATCTATCGAGGAAAAAATGAATCCAAAATATATGGAAAGAACAAGCTGAGAACTTACGGTCTTAACGCAAAACTGAATGGTATCGTACGGAAACGATAGCCAATCGGGAAAACAATTTTCTGTGACAGCCATTGCCGGTTTAAGCGTTTCCTGATCGCTCATCCTCGTTTTGATATCGTTGTTCTTTCCTGCATTTTATGATCTTTTCCTAGATACGAATATCTCCAAGGAAGTTCAGTCTCGCTAACGAAAACTTTAATCTTCAGCGAATCCCGCAGAAACTCCTAACGAAAACTTCAATCCTTACGGTTTGAGGTTTTTCGATTCTCGGCTCGAATAATTCAAGATCGGTAATCTCATGGATGATAGACAGTGCGCGTATTCTTTCAAATGCAACCTTGCAGCTATTTGCGCGGCTTCATTTAGATACGAATTAATCAAATCGGAAACTTTTTGATCCAGATTGGATTGCTCAAATAAGGTAAATATTTCGGCGCGAGCCTGTTTTCCCCAATTAAGCTGAACTTGTTCGGGTAGAAAATAGATCATAGATGAGACCGACCCGGTTTCTATATCCTCGCCCAAATCCCGATAATCCTCCAATAGCCGCCACGCGATTCCGAACGATTCGTACATTTTTAAGACCGATTCCGCCTGCTCTCTAGATAAAAACGACCTAGCCAGCAAATAAGGTTGAAGAGACCAGATTGCCATCTGTGAACGAAATCGAGTTAAATAATCTTCTAATGTATCCGAAAAGCCGGTATCGCGGATCGAGCGAAAATATTTATCGATAAATTCCTCTCGAACGATAGAAGCCTTATGAATTTCCTTATCGAATAATTTTCCAGCTTGAGAATATCTTTCCCAAGCCTGAGTGCGTAACTGAAGTAAAGTGCCTGACGTCTTTAACGATTTATCGACTAAATGATCATCAAGCGAATAAAGCAATAAAGCGGACGAATGGGATTGAATGAGCAACGTTAGCCAAGGATCATCCCAAGGAAGGCTATGGGCCTTCTCGTTAATCCAATAGATAATCGTATAGCAAGGTCCATGGTATCTATTAAAAAAGTCGAAATTGCCGGATATCGCGCTTCCCGAATATTCCCTCAAAAAACGAAGTGTTTCCGTTCTCAGAGAAGAGGGAAGTTCATTACATAGATTTAAAATCGCTCCGTTGAAAAGCTTGTGAAAGCCCTCCTCTTCCATCGAGGACTCGTACTTCCCAAATTCCAACTTCAACATATGTAGAATATATAGAAAAAATAGTATTTTACCATTTTTTTTCTTTAAAATTGCATTTTTTTATATAATAATATGCGAAATATGTATTTTTACACGGAAATACATATTCTCCCGTTTCGTTTATCGAAGCGAGTTCGACGCAACTATAAAGAAAGTTCGATTTAAGTCGAGCGGAGGCTTTTTTATTCGCGCAACTCTTTCAATAATATTGTTGTAACCTTACTTCGAAATTCCTGCCTGGAACTAAAACTGATCCTATTATTCGTAAGTATATTAAAGATATTGAATTTTATTTCCAAATTAAAAGGCGAATCCGAGCATAATCTGAACCTGTGCCCCGTATCCTGACTGTCTATCTCGACCGATTTTGTCAGGTTCCATCCAATCCTGTTGGAATTGTCGAGGATCCCAATACGTATTAGCAACATAAGCCCCTCGATGCGCCTGATACGATTTGTTTAAATAAAGCAAAAGATTTCCTCCGAAATGAATGAAAAATCCCGAAGAAAAGAAATAACGGAAACCTGCTCCTCCGGAGATGAACCCTTTTTTCTGTAGTACATTCCAATCGTGCTCCTGAGTTGCCCCAATCGGAACCCAGGTGAGAGTCTTTCGCTGTTTTTCCGTGAACGTTTCCAAGCCTATACCGACCGCGAAAAAATAAGGATTAGCGAAAGGAAACCATTCGAATTGCAATCCGATTTGCCTTTGTTTTTTTTCATGATTCGTCAGCGTAAATTGCCCCGACAAGTCGGGCTGAACCCCGCTTAAGTGCAGATCGAATCTTTGGACGGTCCTTTGCTCTTGCCAAAGTAAGTTCAAAGCGAACCTTTGAGAGAGTTGGTGTCCGATTACCAACCAATGAAAGCCGTTAGCGCCGAGTCCGCCTATGAAAAACTTACGATTTGCGCGTCGCTGAGACTGTTCCTCTTCTCCGGGAACGGGGGAAAAATCGCCATTCGACGAGCTTAATTGTGCGGATGATTCGGTCTTATTCTGGGCCAGAATTGAATCGTTTAGGGAGAAGAATAGAAGTAAGTAAACGCAAATAAATAAGATCGATATGCTTGTTCTCATAACTCCTTCCGAATCGTGCCAATATTATTTATTTCCAAAGAAAGGTCAAGCGACCTAAAAGAAGACGACAAGAAGTTATTAAGCGAATCGATTATAATTAAACCGAGGGAAATTTAGTCAGGATTTATTTTTCATCTTCCAAACCGTTCGGACTTTTTCATTTCGAAAATCTTCCGGGTGGGTAGCTTTCGTCAAATCCTGCATATCTTCCCAAAGTAAGGCGCCGGGATCCATTTTAAATTTTCGAAAGTTGGTCGAGAAATACAATGTCGCGTTCGGTTCCGAGAAATCCTTAAAGACTGCGTTTAACAAAAAAGGATAATCTCGCTGTACGTCGAATATGTCCCGCATTTTCTTGCTGTTCGAGAACGTGGGGGGATCTACGATAATGAGATCGTATTTTTCCCGACGGGGATTTGATCTTTCTTTCTTGAGCCATTCCGTTACGTCTTCTCTCAGAAATTCGTGCTCGTCGGGATACATTCCGTTTAATCGGAAATTTTCCTCCGACCAATCCAGATAAGTTTTGGATAAATCGACGCTTGTAACCCGCCGAGCGCCACCGTCGATCGCGTATACCGAAAAAGATCCCGTATACGAATAAAGATTCAAAACGTTTTTGTCCTTACTTTCCTTTCGTACCAAATCTCGAGTGATCCGATGGTCCAAGAAAAGGCCGGTATCCAGATAATCGCTCAGATTTACTTTGAATTTAAGCCCGCCCTCTCTAGCGATAATCGAAACGGCTCGTTCTCCCATTTTTTCATATTGAGCGTTTCCTTTTTTTTGCTCCCTTCTTTTCCAGAACAAATTATCGACGGGAATATTGAGAATTTTTAAAATAGAGGATCGAATAAACGATCTTTCCTTTTCCCTATCGTCGTCGGTGAGAGGATATTCGTTCAAATATTCCGAGACTAAGCAATAATCTTCATAAAGATCGATGGAAAGAGGGACCTGGGGAATGTCGCGATCGTATATGCGAAAGCAGGTGATCTCCCTTCTTTTCGCCCATTTTTTCCAGTGCTTAGACATACGGGATAGGCGATTGTCGAACATCTCCAGATGCTTCATGCAGGACAGAATTGCCGAACTCTCCTGAAAATCCAGCCCAATCGATCTCTAAGTATGGTTTCCGAATTAAGAAAGCCAAGGACGAACTGCCTCGACAAGTCTCTACTATAATACACCTGCTCGAAAAATTTACCGCGACGCCCCAAACAACCGAGCGCGCACGAATTTCCGGTGCTTAGATCCAGGTAAACCGACTCAACCGGTTTCCCAAACAAATTCCTTAATCTTCTCGGTTATGAGTCCGGGTAAAACCCTTTGAATCCAATGATTCGAATTGAAGCGAAGTTCCCGATAAGAGGCGCAAATTTCCTTATGAAGCTTATAGGATTCGGGTCGAATCGCAAAATCATTGACGGGAATAAAAACCTGAACGGGAGGTCCTATATACTCCGGGACCGGAAATCTTTCGCCGCGGAGTAATTCGCGATACAAATTCATCGGCCAAAGCGCCGAGGATAAAATTTCTTCTTTCGTTTTGGAACGTAATGAATCCCCCTTAGGAACGCCGCCTAAATTCATCGCCATCTTCCAAAGAAATTTCGGAAATAATTTCCAGGACAATTCCGGTAAAAACGGAATCTGAAAAAAGATAATATACCAGGATTTACGGGCTTGAGTCAGGGCTTTCAATATCGAAACCGGATTTAAGGAGAAGAGCAATCTAAATATGCTCTTTTTCGCTAAAACGGGATGCGGACCTCCCATCGCAGTATAAGATTTTACGAATCGAGAATACTTTTTGTCGGCGACAAAGGCCCAACAAATCAAAGCCCCCCAATCGTGCGCGACTATATGAATCGGCTTCCCGTTTCCGAGAAACCGAATCACCGCTTCTAAATCCTCAAAAATTCTCCTGATATTATACGCTTTTTGTTTCTCCGGTTTGGAGGACTTTCCGGCCCCCCTAAGATCCAAAGCAGCCACGTTACATTCTTCGCATAACGCATCCAGTTGATACGACCAGGTACGATGGTCGTCAGGATATCCGTGTACAAAGAGAATCGTCTGTCGGTTTGGTCTTTCTTTGCTAGTATGATTGTACTTTAGAAAAATTGAAACTTCTCCACTGGCAATCGACGCTTCTTTAAAAGTATTATCTTTCGACGATTCGGAGGATTTCCCTCTCTCGCTAATCACGGCGTCTTCGATCCTGCTCATATCACGAAAATTTTTGTCCGAGGCGCTCCATCGCCCTTATGAAACCGGGAGATAATCTCGTGAGGAATCGAATCATCTTTGACGTGAATCCCGGAAACACGTGCAGTTTTTTCTTTTCCATCCCTCTAATGATCGCTCTAACCACCATGGTCGGACTATCGACAATAGCCGGAGGTACTACTCTCTGTTTATCTCCGCCGAACTGTTCGGATTTTAGGATATTCGTATCCGCAAAGAACGGATATACGTTCGTAGTATAAACTCCCTTGCTGCGATAACCCGAATCTAACGCTTTACCTAAAGCTCGAATTCCGAATTTTGAAATGGAATAATAAACCAATTCACCCGGCGCGGTAATTCCGGCCACGGAGGATAAGTTGACGATGTGACCGTATTTCCTATCCAACATCGCCGGAAGAAATAAGCGGCTCAAATAAATAGGCGCGTAAAGATTAACATCCAGTATTAATTTCCATTTATCATTCGGCACATCCAAAAGACGACCCATGAAAGCCAAACCGGCATTATTAATGAGAATGTCCACTTTCGGATCGATTTTCACGGCCTCCTTATGAGCTTTCGTGCAACCCGCTTCAGTGCTGAGATCGGCGGCAAAACTTCCCAATATGCGGCCGTGAGCAGTCTTACCGTTAAGATAAGTCTCCGGTTTTGTATCGGGAGCTTTCATATCGGTTAAAATTAAATTCGCTCCCTTCTCTAAAAGTTGTTTCGTTAATTCTCTTCCGAAACCTCCGTTGGCTCCGGTAATTAATATGTGTTTTCCGTGTAGATTGCTCATGCAATTTCCTTATATCTATGTTCTGGTGATTGTAGAATGGCTTTACTCAATTCCAAATTATCTTCTTGATCAGGATGAAAGTTAGGTTTGAGATATCTGAAGAAAGCCGCTAACCAATGAAAGAAGACCTTTTCGTCTACGAATAGAAAACGAAAAGCATCTTTTCTAGTTTTCCATCTAAAAGTCAATCCGTCCTGCCACAGCAGGATCTCCGCGCCGATAAAGGTCATCGGCCAAAATACGAAAGTGGCCGCAAGAAAACCGAGGACACGACGGAAATAATTCCCGCTTACATCCAAAAGGACGTCGAAAGCAGCCGATTTATGCTCGATTTCTTCCGCAGCATGCCATTCCCAGAGTCTCCTCATTTCAGATTCTGCTCCATCCAAAACTTTCATCTTCAAACCGATGGTAGCTATTAAAGAAGTATAATGTTCTGCCCCGGCTGTAGCGGAAAGGCACATCATCGCAGAACCGAATTTTTCCAGATATTTAAAGCAAAGTGCGTTAAAAAAACCTACGAATCCGGAGATTTTATAGCCTTGGTCTTCCAAGATTTTCCAAGTCTTCCTATGTTCCCCGGCATGTTGAGCTTCCTGTCCGATAAAGGCGTTCGCGTTCCTAAGCACTCTAGGATCCTTTATTTTTACTAAAAACTTCTGAAGACTTCGAATGAAGAATTTCTCTCCGTCCGGAAAGAATAAAGTCCAGGTATTCATAATATGGGTTTTATAGGCGGATCCGTCTAGCCAATGCTTGCTAGTTCCTCCTTTAGAGAATTCGAATTTAGGCTTCCTGACCGGATAAAAATTGAAATTCTTGGTTTGCAGCATAGATCTTCTTTTCATAATATTCTTGCCTTTTCATTTTCTAATTAACGAATATTTCGAATCGTCTGTTCGGCGTTCTCTCGATCAAACAAAAGCGCCTTCCTTCGAAGCTTTGATTTTCTTCCCTGAATGTTTTTTCTTATTTTTTTCCCACTGACGAATATGAGGAAGCGAATCGTCCAGCCAGTACGCGGTGGAATCGGTCACAACCAATATTTCCTCCCATTTCACTCCGAACGATTGATCGGCTTGTAAACCCGAATACATCTTTCCTATATGCGGTTCTACCGCCCATAATCCCGGTTCTGCCGGAAATTCGGAAGTTTCAGACCAAAGAGGAGAAGAAGAAGGACTCCAGGGAAGAAAGCCTTTCAACATTTGCGGAACTAAGTAGGCAAAGGTTTGCAACGGAAATCCGAGAAATCTTCCGCCGGGTAAATTATAAGCAGGTAACTTACCGACTTTGTGCCCCAGAACGCCTTGCGGATAGATGGAATGACAATTGACGTATCCGGCGGAACGAATTCGTTCGTCGACTTCTCGGTAAATTTCACCTAATTTTCGTTTTGCGAGGACTCCATTTAAAATCAACTCACGGTATTCTTCCAAAGCGGCCATCGCTCGTTCATGTTCGGGATTTTCGCCAAAGCAAAAGGAATATCCGATATCTGCCGAACGCCCTGCAATGGAAGGGGCAACGTCCAGAATGACCGCCATTCCCTCCCTTAATTTACGATTGGAAGGTTGGAACCTTTTTCCAAAATGAGGCAAGATTCCTTCTCCTTTCCCAAAGTGACGGAAAGATAACGGCCTTTTAAAGCCTCGAAACGCAGTTCGATCTCCGAACCAGGCAAATCCGTAATGAAAGAATGTGGATCCGCCTCTTGCCCGAATATAGTCGTCTATTTTTCGAGCGGCCTTTTCTTCGGTGATTCCGGGATAAAGTTCCTTACGAACGGATTCGACTGCCTCGTATGCAAATGATTGGACCCGGCGATAAGCTTCTAATTCTGATAAAGAATACTCTTCCCTGGACATCGAACGCCTCCGCTTCACTCGAATTCGAACAAAGCGGATTTATCCTAACAGATATGTGAAAAAGGATCGTCCTATCTTATGAAATGCGACCTTTTTTTCTCCATTCTTGAGGGGTCATTTCGGCGATTTTTAAAAATTGAGCGTTGAATGTGGATTTGGAATTAAAGCCTACTTCGTAGCCGATCGACAAAACCGTTCGTTCCTCGTCCTCCAAAAGCATCTTTTTTGCCTCTTCGATTCGAAACCCGTTTACAAACTCGTTGAAATTTTTGCCGTATTTTTCGTTCAAAATCCGAGAGAGCTGGTGAGGCGAAAGAAGCAATCTTGCGGCTAAGTCCTGGATCTTAAGCGCCTCTTCCCGATAGATTTTATCGATTTCCATTAATTCTCGTAATCGTGTCTGAACCGCATCCAGATCGACTCCGGCTATCTGGGTTCGTTCATATCGCTTTTGCTGTATTTCGGATTTTAAGGAGATAAAGAAATTGGGATAACGGGAGGAGAACAAGAAAATTAGTACGATGCCGAGAGTTTGAAAACTTGCACCGACGGCCAATAAATCCGTACTTTTCAAAAAGTAGCCCAACCAGCAAAGTTCAATCGTCGTAAAAATTACCAGCAGAACCGTATAAACGAGAGAGGACAGAGGAATTTCCGTCTCTCTCGAGACTCTCCGAAACAAAATCCAAAGAAGTAACGAGTAAGCCGTTTGGTGAATGAAGCCGAAGACGGAAACAAACGTTAGAAAATCGATTCTGCTTCCATGGACCGCGTTGTATATCGCCTCTCGTCTGAATTCTTCCGGAAGAAACCGGATCGCGAAACATTCTCCCAAAAGAACGAATATTGCGGGCAGAAAGTGAAGTCCTATGGAGATTTCTCGATCAATGGCATATTGAACCATATTTCTAGAAATTAACAAAAGCGCCGGTCCGATTGCCCAAACGGAGGGGAAGAAAAAAATCCAGGGCCAGGTCTTTTCCAAAGCCTCAGGGACCAGGGTTAGACCGATTCGGCTTTCTACCGATGCCAAAAGTAGGGCCAAAAAAAACATACCGCTCGGAACCTTTGATTCCCTTTTTTTTGCCAGTTCCATCAGGGCCAAGAGAAGCGATAGAGCGGTTCCGAACTGGATCCAGAAATGCAGGAAAAACATGGGATTGATTTTCAAAATTCGAGACTCCGTAGCCCGGCGAGGAAAGGAGTAACCTCCGCCGATGTTTTGTCCAGCCGAAAGGGAAAATTCACGAATCGGTTCATGAAGGAAGGTTGACTCTCTCAGCTATCCCTCTTTTCCTATCGGTATGAGCGACTTCGTGGAATTGAAAGTTGGGGATCAAGTTCATCGTATTCCGTTGATTACGGGAACGGATGGAAAGAAGGGAATCGATATTCGTGAACTGCACGATAAAACGGGTCTAACTTCGTACGACCCGGGATTCTTCAATACTGCCTACGCGCAGAGTAAAATTTCGCGGAGAGATCCGAATACGGGAGATCTTCACTATCGCGGTTATGACGTAGCCGAATTAGTGCATTATTCGACGTTCGTGGAAACCAGCTACTTGCTGATCTATGGAGAACTTCCGGACGAAAAGCAATTGAAGGAATTTTCCACCAAGCTTTCCAAACACAGCTTAATCCACGAAGACATGATCAATCTCTTTGACGGATTTCCAGGAAAGGCTCACCCGCTCGCGATTCTATCCGTGATGGTTTCGTCTCTTTCCAGCTATTATCAGGATGAATACGAAGAATATTTGGACAGAGGAATCGATCAGGCAGCGAGGCTCCTTGCGAAGATCCGTACGATCGCCGCTTTTTCCTACAAAAAGATGATCGGACAGCCTTTCGTATATCCGGTGGATAGGCATCCTTATTGTACGAATTTTCTGTACATGCTTTTCTCCCTCCCTTCCGTTAAATACCAGCCTTCGGAAGATCATGATCGAATTTTAAATCAATTATGGATTCTATATGCCGATCACGAGCAAAATGTTTCGAATACGACCGTGCAATTAATCGGTTCCACGCAAGCCAATATCTTCGCGTCGATTTCCTCGGCGATAAGCGCTCTATGGGGATCGAGGGAGGGAGGTCGCCAAGTCGCGGCAGTGGAATTGATAGAAGATATCATCAAATCCAAACTTTCCGTTCCGGAATATTTCGAACGATTTACGAAAGGTCAGGTTCATTTCCATTCCACCGGGTTCGGACACGACGCATACAAAGCGAAAAGCAAACGTTCCATCATCGCCCAAAAATTGTTCTCCGACTTTTACAAACAGAAGAAGTTGGATCCGATCGCGGAAATCGCGTTGCAAGTCGATGAGCATTTAAGCAAAGATCCTTTCTTTATAGAAAAGAACCTATATCCCAATCTGGAATTCTATAGCGCGGTTCTGTTTCATAGTTTAGGTATTCCAAAAGAACTCTTTACTGCGATGCAAGCGATCGGTAAACTTCCCGGTTGGTTGGCGCATTGGAGAGAACAGCGACTTTCGGGAGATTATTCCAAGGTACGTCCTCGCCAGATTTATACCGGCCATTCTCCCAGAAAATATAAGCAGATTTTAGAAAGATAAAAAAAACCGGTCCTTGTTAAAAGGGCCGGCCTGAATAGGTTTCAATTCTGTAAGTTCGTGTTAATTAGACCGATTTTTATCGGATAATGCTTTCAAGAAACCGACGATTGAGCCGATTTCTTCGTTGGAAAGTTCCTTTCCCAGCTGAATGAACGCCATCTTCTTCACGGCTTCGTCCAAAGTCTTCACTTTTCCATCGTGGAAATATGGTCCGGTTAAAGCGACATTTCGTAACGAAGGAACCTTAAATACGTAAAGATCCGCCACATTTTTAGTTAAAGTGAATCTACCCTTGTCTTCTACATTTTCATAGGGATTGACTTGTCCTAATTTACGGAAAGAATTTCCTCCTAAAAGCGGACCGTTATGGCATTGGATGCATCCTATCGTGATAAAGGTATCTAATCCTTTTTGCTCTTCCGAATTTAAAGCCCGATAGTTTCCGTTTTGGAATTCGTCAAAACGATCTTTCGTGATAAGAGTTCTTTCGAACGCGGCAATAGCTTCAGCCAGATTGTCATACGTAATTTTCTTTTCTTGTTTCGGAAACGCTTTCGCAAATAATTCCACATATTCCGGAATCTCTGAAAGTTTCTTTTCCACCGCCGCTTCGGAAGGCATCGCCATTTCACCAGGGTTCAGGATCGGCCCTTTTGCCTGGGCTTTTAAATCCGCCGCTCGTCCATCCCAGAATTGCGCCGCATGAAATCCGGCATTCAAAGAAGTTGGAGAATTCCGATCTCCATTTTTGCCCAGGGCGCCCGGAGACGTAGGTAAATTATCAACTCCTGCACCTTTTCCACTGATATTATGGCAGGAGCTACATGCTTGAGAATCGTTTATGGAGAGTTTCTTTTCAAAGTAAAGTTTTTCGCCGAGTTTTACTAACTCGGGTGTGTCATTTTGAGATCCTGGCATTTTTGCCGGAATCGTTCCGAAGGTCCTTTTTGCTTCTTCCATCAGTAGTTTCGTCTTCTCGGATGGACCGCAGGCCGAAATTGCAAATAGAAGGAAGCCCGTCATCGCGATGAGGCGTTTCTTAATCATCGTTACATCCCCTCAAATTAGAATGATTCTAATGTTTTAGACTTTCCGGCGAAATTGAGTTACTGCAAGCCTTTTTTCAGGCCGATAACGAATCATTTGTCAAGATACGGAAATTTTCCTTTGCTCACTTCACTTTGACTTTTCTAGTACGTCAAAAATCCCCACCCTTGTGGGCGGGGGCCGGAGCGCAGCGGTGGAAAATCGTCTTATTTCACGAAATTAATGCTAAGGCAATCCTTTTCCGACTTAGTCGCGAGTGGGAGCTCATACAAGATGTTAAACTATTTTTAAATTGAAATATTAGAGGATGTTGCGAACGGGCCGATCCGAACTTCAATTCTAAGATTCGTTTAGGTCGGAACCCTTAATTCGAACTCTAGATTTCCCTTTTCCGTGAGAAGAACATAACGCCCGTTTAATTTATCGGTTCTTAACCGAATATCCGAAATTACCGATTCGAATTTATCTTCGTTGGAAACCCCGAACCCCCCTTGAGAAATTCTTAAAAGAACCGATGTACCTTCTCTCCCCCAAAAAAGATGAATCTTTTCCCTCGTTCCTTTTTTCAGAATCTTTCCCGATACCTCCAGGAATATTTTATGCACTTGAAGACATTGATCGATCCGTAAGGATTCGGATACGTTTTGAATTTCGACATGAAGATCTCCCGAACTCGGATTTTCTTTCAGAAATTTCTTCAATTCTTCCTCTATCAATTCCGTCTTCGTTCCTTGATAATTCATTAGAAAAACCATATCACGCACGTTAGTCATCGTGTCGCTCAGTTCGATTTTCAATTTCTGAAAGGATCGATCGTTCTTCTCCTTCGATTCCAACTCATACATCAGAGAACTCAATTCGGAATCCATACTGCGGTTGATTTCAAGAGCCGCCTTCGCCTTCTCTTCCGCGTTATGTTTCAATTGTTCATTATATCGAACCTGTAAATCCGCGAAATCCTTGGATTTTTCAAGATCCTCCGTAAATCGGACCGAAATCAAATATGAATTAAATATAATAAATCCCACCAACCCGACAGGAAAGCTATATGGGAAAAGAATATAGACTTCAAACAGACCGTAAGTCACGTCGTTTATCATTGCGACGACCAAAATCAAACCTGATAAACAAATCGTCTTGGCCTTATTCTCGCCCGCTTTCCATGCAGACCCGATTCCGTATAGGAGAACCGCGGTATAGACCGGCGGGAAATACATAAAAAATGAATATAGAGTGACCACATCCGTTTCGTTCAAAATGGTAATGGCTGCCGTGAATAAGATGGTCGAGCTCATTGCTACGAGCATCCACTTTTCTTTGTATTGACGGGGATACATTTCCCGCATCATTAAGTAAATGATCTGAAAGAAGGCGACTTCACACAGAAATTCCAATCGAATCCTAAAGTCCAACGGCAATTCCGGAATGAGCGAATATTGTATATTAGAAGTTATGAAAGTGTAAAATGAGACCAAAAGACAAAAGATCGCAAAGAGGGCGGGAACAGAATCTTTACGGTAAGAAACGAAAAATACTATATGATATAAACCGACGGAAAAAATCACGCATATCAGAAGAGTATCCCGAAATGCTTCCGTCAATCCGCTCGTAAAAAGAGTATCCGCACCGCCTAAAAGAAAGCCGTTTCTAATTCCTCCTTTTAAAAAATTTCCGCGATAATTGGAAACATTTACAATCAGATCGAATTCCGATTCTTTTATCGGAATGTTTCGGATGACAGGATGCGCGATAAAAAAAGTTCCCGCAGAATTCTCTCCGGTTATCCCGTTCGCAAAAACCTGCTTGTTTCCCAGATACACGGAATAAACTCCAGGAAGCCTAGGAATTCGTAAAACAAGGTTTCCTTCCTTTCCGCTCAGCCGTAAATGAAGTTTATATGATGCATGTCCCATCAACGGGTAGTGACGAGCGTAATCTCTCCAAATTCCCGGTACGGACTCGTATTCTGGCGCTTGCCGAAATTCTTTCCCGGGGTAAAATAGTTCGCCCCACCTAAATTCCCATTGCCCGGCTAAGGGAATAATATTGCCCCAAAGATTCGTTTCGCGTAAATCGATCACTCCGTTGATTGCCCGAACATTGGGAGTTCCATTCGTAGAATCAGCGCATGACATCGAGCAGACCAGCAGAAGCAAAGCGACCGGGACGAACTGGAGTTTTGCGCGATTGTATTTGCGGGAAAAGAAGAGCACTATCCAAATCCATGCTTAGAAGCAGAGAAGGCAAATTAAAATTTCCTCTTGAAAAACTCTTCCGAGACGAAAATCAGCGTTTCTCGATGGACCGATATAATGCCTGTCATTCGAAGAAATGATTCGGAACGAATAAGAAATATTTTAAGAAAGTCATGTTACCCAGGGGACAAAGATTATATTTTCTTTCTAGCTTTCTCGACTTTAAAGGCGATTCCTTGTGCATTTATTTTTGCATCAAAGGCGATGAACCTTTTTTCCTTAGTGCCATAAGGGATTCCGCGCTTTTCTAATTGATCCTCTAAATAAGATAATACTCTAGCCTCACAAAATCCGAGTAGTGAATCGCCTTCCAGGTCCGTTTTTCCCGCTGAAATTAGAATGTGCTTCATTGTCTTCACACCTTCTCTCATTTGTTCGGCACCCGATCTCATGTCCGTCCAGACTCCGAAATGAGTCAGATAAGCTTTCTCCGCGCCTGTCCCGATGATTTTATCTATGGATAAAAGAGCTTCTTCCGGATCGAAGTCCGTAGGAGTTGTAGAAGGATATAAAACAGGTTCGCTCCCGTTCCGAAAGATCCCATAGCCTAGACCGAAAGTATCTCCCGTGAAAATTCCGTTGGTCAGAGAATCATAAATACAAAAATGATGATTGGCGTGTCCGCGAGTATAAATGAATTTGAGAGTTCGATTTCCCCATACCAACTCTTCACCATCATTCATGATACGAACCGAGGATTCCGGTACCGGTTGAATTTTTCCGTACAACTTGTAGAAAGCTTCTTCTCCGTATACCTGAATGGAACTCTTAATCAATCGTTCGGGATTGATAAGATGAGGAGCCGCCTTCGGATGCGCAAGAACTGTCGCATTCGGGCAATGTTTAATCAGCTCACCCGTACCACCTGCGTGGTCAAGATGAACATGGGTAATAATAATATAATCTACGGCTTCCTTTTTCAAACCCTGGTCTTCCAAGGTTTTCAGAAGTTTCGGAACGGCGTAGTTCGTATTATTTTCAACGAAGGCGGCGCGATCACCGTCTCTAACTAGGTAGGCGCAGGCTAACCCTTCTTCTATATATCCGCAATCTATGGTTAGAATCGTATCTGGCATAAGTCTTATGTCGAAGTTTTATGAATCTTGATCTAAATTATGTCCACCGCAAAATATGTTACGTCGTCAGGCAGCCTGAATCCGGCAAATTCGCGCAGGGAAGAGAGAATGGATTCGTTTAGATTTCTCGGACTTCTATTGAATGAATCCCGTAATATATCCAGCAACCTGTCCTCTCCGAACATCTCTCTTCCCGCATTTAAAGCTTCGGTTATTCCGTCCGTATAAAAGAAAAAGCGGTCTCCTTTTTTTAAATCACGCTTCCAAGTTCGCAATACGATTTCCTTTCTCCAGCCTAATATCGGCCCCCTACCCTCCAGGAATACAGGTAGGGAGGCGGAATCCGTTAATACAATCGGAGAAGGATGGCCAGCCAACGAATACCTGATTTCGCCGGTTTTAGTATCGAACAAAGCCGCTACTGCGGTGATAAAGTTCTTTTCGACAACGGGAACCATTCTCGCATTCAAAGACATCAGAAGATCCGCCGGCTCCGGATGCCGCGGAGCTAATTCCAAGAAACTTATCTTCAGCATGGAAGCGATTAGAGCCGCTGAAATTCCATGACCCGCGACGTCGCATAACAGAAATTGCACTTGTCCGTCCCCGTAATCGTGAAAATCGAAATAATCGCCTCCGATCTTTTCAACGGGCACATAGACCGAATTGACGCTAAGTCCCGCGATTTGTCCGTCCAATCCGGGTATCAATCTGGATTGCAATCCGCCGGCGACCAATATCTCTTCGTTTAACAGTCTATATTGTTTTTCTAATTCGTGAGTCCTGCTTTGGACGAGAGTTTCCAAGGAATCATTCAATTTTTTTAAATCCTTTCTAGCTCTTGCGTTTTGGATGGAAATTCCCATAATGCCCGAGAATAAAAAGACTAAGAGTCCGTATTGTGAAAAGAATTCGTTTTTACCGGTTATAAAATCGATGACTATATCCATCACTCCTAAGACGGCGGCGAACAACGCCCCCAATAAAATCAAAGTCGCTTCCGCACTTTTTCTGAATTGAGACGCAAGAACGCCGATTAACGCGGGAATCTTTAAAACCAATAAGACTTCCCAAGCGTATACGAGCATGATTCTCGAATCGGGGTTCAGATCGTATAGCTGCAGGATTCCGAGGATAAGGTCTCCTAAAAGGATACATTTGGAAAAAATTCCCAATCGTCTCTCGAACATTGCATAGACGAAGAGAAGCAGGAAAGCAGGGAATAAGGTTTGGCAGACATAAAAGACTCGTATAATTAGTTCGAAGGATAGTCCTATATAATGAGTCTTGTTGAGAAGGGTTCCTCGCCAGCCGACAAAAAATATCGCGGATAAGGCAAGATAGAGACTCGCATTCGAGTATCGATTCAGGAGATACGCGATCGCTTGCTGTACAAAAATGCCTAAAAACAAAACGGCAATTACAACCTGGAATAAATCCTCGTAGATCAAATCCTCCTTTAGGGAATCGTAATCCCCCACTTTCGGAGTTCCCCGAAAAAGGCCGCAAAAGAGCAAGGACTCTCTGCATTCGATCTCCACCTCTAAGAGGTTTTTTCCCGGACGAATCAAGTCCGTCGGAATCGCGTACAGTCTTGGTCGAAACCAATACGGAATGTATGGCTCAAAACTTCCGGTTTCTCCTATCAAAGAACCGTTCCAATATACCTTATCTGCGGATTGAATTCTGTCTAAATGAACACCCTGCGTAAATCCTTGCTGCAGTTTAGGATATTCGACTTCTACGCGATACACGCCATGAACCGGAGCAGGAAACCCTTGGGAAGTTAGGCTTTCTCCCACTTGAATAGGAACCGATCGCTCGGATTCCTTAACCTGAAATGTCCATCCGTCGACAACCGTCCGAACCGGAACAATCGACTCGATCGATTCACCCAGAACGGAACAAACGAATAGTAGATAAATTACGATCGTTTTCAGCATGGCAATAGGGAGCGTAAGCTAAAGAGTATTGGACCTAAGGCAAGGCTTTTTCGTGCCTAAATCCAGTTCTAAAATTTTCTTTAAACGGGTTGGAGTTCCAGGTCGAACTTTTGATCTAAAAACTCGGACGGGATCGATGCAAGAGCGTCTTGAAGAAGTGTCGGCGGGGGATTCTGATACATTCTTTCCGTAAGAATGCGGCGATACATTCTAGAACCCCGCACTTCATGAAAAGCGCCTAATAGATGCCTTAACATTCTACTCGGCTTCTCGCCTTCCTCGATCCTTTTTTGAACGTATTCCTGCATTTGATGAAAAATTTCCCGACGAGTGGATTGTATTTTCCGCTCCCCAAAAAATTTCTGATCGACGGCGGAAAATAGAAAGGGATTTTCATAAGCCGCTCTCCCTATCATAATTCCGTCCACCTTAGATAGATGCTCGCTTGCAGCATCCAAAGTACGGATACCCCCGTTAAGCTCTAATTTCAAATTCGGGAAATTCCGTTTCACTTCATACACGTCTTCGTATCTTAACGGCGGAACGGTCCTATTTTGAGCGGGACTCAAACCTTCTAGAATTGCGATTCTTGCATGAACGGTGACCCGTACTGCCCCCGCCTCCGAAACGATTCTTACGAACTCGATTAGATCCTCAATATGATCTTTTCCGGGAATTCCTATTCTGCATTTAACGGTAACTGGAATGCGAATTGCTGAATTCATTGCGGCGATGCAATCGCCTACGCGTTTCGGATCCCCCATTAAGCAGGCGCCAAAATTCCCCTCCTGAACTTTATCGCTCGGACAGCCTACATTCAAATTAATTTCGGAATAACCGTATTCTTCTCCGATCTTTGAGGATTCTGCCAACTTAACGGGATCATCTCCGCCCAACTGTAATGCTACCGGATTTTCCTGCGGATGAAACGAAAGATGTCTATGGGTATCCCCTCTCAAAATCGCTCCAGTCGTTACCATCTCGGTGTATAAAAGAGTCCTTTTTGAAATCAAACGCAGAAAGAACCGAAAGTGTCGGTCCGTCCAGTCCATCATCGGTGCGACGGAAATCGGATATGATTGCGGCTCTTTCTGACTTTGGCTCATATCGGTTCCTGAATACGATTTTCAGAATTCGATTGTAAACGTCAAGTCGCTAGAAATCCGCTTGGATTAACGAGATTGATCCGGATTTTAGTCTGTAATGAACGGCAGGAGACGAAATACGGAGGTCCGGAAATGATCGAATGGAAGGAAAACGGCACCCCCGTTTCCGCCGAATTCGATGACATCTATTTCTCGCCCGAAGACGGCTTGGCCGAAACCAAACACGTATTTTTAGACGGAAATCGATTGGAATCCCGCTGGCGCCAGGATCCGTTTCCCGAAAAAAAACATTTTGCGATTTTAGAATTAGGATTCGGAACGGGCCTTAATTTCTTTGCGACTTGGAATCTTTGGAAAACATTAAGAATTCATAATCGATTTTCCATTCTTCGTTTCGTCTCCTACGAGTTGTTCCCCCTTACCGAACAAGAAATTCGGAGAGCGATTTCACATTTTCCCGAATTAACCGAAATCCTCTCCGTTTTTCTAAAGAAATATTCTCTCTTAATCCAAGGTTGTAATTCGTTTCTCTTCGAAGAGGAAGGGATTGCCCTCGACCTTTGGATCGGAGACGCGAGAGAATTGCTGCCCGAGACTTCCGGTCGATTCGACGCTTTTTTTTTGGACGGCTTTGCTCCGTCTAAAAATCCGGAGTTATGGGGCGCTTCGATTACGAATCAATTTTCCCGATTGACGGATAAAAGCGCCACGTTAGCTACGTTTACGGTCGCAAGAATCGTAAAAGATTCGCTTACGAGCGCCGGATTCGCGTTGGAAAAAATTCCCGGATTCGGGAAGAAGAGGGAAATGTTAATCGGAACCTTCATAAAGGATCCGAGCTCGCCGCTCGACCAGATTTTTGTCCGAAGGCTTCCGAAATCACCTCTTCCTAAAAAGGTTGTAGTAATCGGAGCAGGATTGGCCGGTGCAAGTGTCGCTCGCTCTTTTGCAATACGCGGAATCGAAGTGACCGTTCTAGACGACTCTTCTCCGAATCGAGCTTCGAATATTCCGAAAGCTATTTCCCATCCACATATTACGAAATTTAAAAGTCCGACAAGTCTCTGGACAATAAGAGCTTTTGGCCATTCGCTTAGACGCTATCAAGAACTTCTATCGAAAGAGTCGTATGAAACGCCGGGTACGTTTCAACTTGCCGGAAAAGATCTGAATTGGGAAAGAATTTCGGAAGGGATTCGATCACATCAACTTTCGCCCGAAATCGCTCAGCTTCAAGAAGATGCAACGGTTTCTTATCCTTCGTTACCGCCAGAATCACAAGGCGTGCTATTTTCTTCCGGTTTTTGGACCGAAACACCCGAATTGATTTCGAACTTATTAAAACATCCGAATATATCTCTTCAAACTATCCATATTTCAGATATACGTTTGGATCAGGGCGAATGGAGAATTTTATCGGACGAAAATGAAATAGAGACTTCGCCATGTATAGTTCTAGCGAATTCCAACGGAATCGAATCGCTGCTATTGAAATTTTTCGGCGAGCCTCTTTTCTCCTTATCAAAGGTTCGGGGTCAATTACTAGAGCTTTCCATGGAAAACGAGTATGAGAATGATCCGATTTTTGTCGGGGAACATTATATAACTCCGAGCAGGAATAAGATCAGAGTACTCGGATCCACTTTTGACGAGTTCGATTTGGATCCGAACCCGCGAAGCAAAGACCGAGAAAGCCTATTGGAATACGCAAAGGAACTCCTGCCCGGCGAAGTATGGGACCGGGAAAAAATCCGAATTAGCCGCGAATTCGTCGGATTTCGTTCCCAAACGAAGGATAGATTTCCGATCCTTGGAGAATTGCACGATCCGGCCACATTTCGAAAAATATTCACCGGCGTAGGTCTTCCGAAGAACCGAGATAAAAAGATTTCCGTCCCCGCTGCGGTTCCGGGACTCTATGTATTCGGCGGGTTAGGTTCAAGGGGAGTTCTATCCTCCTTGATCGGCGGCGAAACTCTCGCTTCTATCGTTTTGGGCGAACCCTTACCGATCGAAAATAGCTTGTACACCGCATTGCATCCCGCAAGATTTTTATACCGAGCGATTCGAAAGAAGGAGGAGAAATAGGAAAAATGCAAACTTCTATAAAACGATTGCCTCTTCAAAAGAAAGACGATTGGAAAAAAATTCTGAAAGCCTCTTTCGGGTTCGGAGAATTTCGC
The DNA here is from genome assembly GCF_000306235.2 of Leptospira fainei serovar Hurstbridge str. BUT 6. Classification (NCBI taxonomy): domain Bacteria; kingdom Pseudomonadati; phylum Spirochaetota; class Leptospiria; order Leptospirales; family Leptospiraceae; genus Leptospira; species Leptospira fainei. The sequence goes on along the minus strand of NZ_AKWZ02000010.1, from coordinate 1,647,892 downwards.
CCAGGACAATGGGAATCGATCGAGTCCATACTACAAGGAAGAGATGTTTTATCCATTCTACCTACCGGCGGCGGGAAATCCCTTATCTACCAGCTACCTGCCTTCGCTCAAAAAGAACTTCTAATACTAGTTATATCCCCGCTCATCGCTTTGATGAAGGACCAAGTGGATAGTCTGAAGGGAAAAGGATTAGAAGCCGCCTATTGCAATTCCACTCAAGATGAACTTGAGCAAATTCGAATATTATCCGGCGCCGCGACGGGGAAAATAAGGATTCTTTACGTTTCTCCGGAACGTGCAACATCTCGTTCCTTCCTGGATCTCGTCCCGAAATTACCGCTCGGCCTGGTCGCAGTTGACGAAGCTCATTGCGTGTCCCAATGGGGACATGATTTTCGTCCGGAATATCGAAAGCTGCACGCCTTAAGATCCGCTTTTTCGGAAAATATCCCTTGGGTCGCGTTAACCGCTACTGCAACCGATCGAGTTAAGAAGGATATTTGCGATAGTCTTGGGTTGAAAAATCCGACTTCCGTTCAAGGAACATATTCAAGACCTAATTTAAAATTCAGAATCCAGTTTCCGGAATCCGAGAGGGACAAAGAAAAAGAACTTATCGATATTTTAGAAAAAGGTAATTTTCGTAAATCGACTTCAGGTAAGGCTATCATTTACTGCGCGACGAGAGCGAAGGTCGACGACGTTTACGAAACCTTAAAGAAATCCGGATATAAGGTCGGAAAATACCATGCTGGACGAACCGACTCCAGCCGAGAGAAGACTCAAGACGGCTATACATCCGGCAAAACGAACGTCTTAGTCGCCACTAACGCTTTCGGAATGGGTTTAGACAGTCCGAACGTTCGATTAGTCTTACATTACCAGGTTCCCTCTTCGCTTGAGAGCTATTACCAGGAAGCAGGTCGTGCCGGGCGGGACGGAAAAGATTCGGATTGCGTTTTATTTTTTCATACGGGCGATTTAAGCATTCAGAATTTTTTACTCTCGAAGGAAGCGAATTACAAGGGTGGAGAAACGTTACTCTCGCATGTGAAATCTTATGCATCCTCTTCCGCTTGCAGGCAGCAACTTCTTTGCGGTTATTTCGGAGAAACGATCGACCCTTGCGGAGCCTGCGACTCCTGCCTTGAAGGCGATTCGAGCGGGCGAGAGGATTTTCTAGAACGGGAGCGAATCAAGGCCAGGAGGAAAAAGGAGAGAGAATCTCATAATTTCGAATCCGGCGAGATTCAATCTGCGGAAGGCCTATTGGCGGAATATCCGGCTAAATTCGGTAAGAAGATCATCGCTAGCACGTTACGAGGTTCTAAGTCGAAGGATATTCTTCGGCGCAGATTGGATAGATCTAAATTTTACGGAAATCTCTCGCATATACCGGAAGAATCCATTTTAAAGCTCTTAGAAGATTGGTTAACCGGTAAAAAACTTTTAATTAAAGGCGACAAGTATCCTAAGCTATACCTTGCCGCCGGAGGAAAACCTTCCTCGAGAATAAACGGCGAAGAAAGACGAAACGGTAACGTTAAAAAAATTTCTCTCACAGGGGAAAAACTTCTAATCAAAGAATTGAAGAATTTTCGCGATCGAATCGCTCGGAGGCGGAAATGGAAAAAATTTATGGTACTTCAAAACCCCGTGTTAATTCGGATTGCAACGCAGAAGCCTTCCACATTAGAAGATCTGACTTTGATTAAAGGAATGGGAGATTCCAAAGTAAATCAATATGGAAAGGAAATTCTGGAAATTATCGAAAAGTTCGGTTAATTGGAATATCCACCCGCGCGCAAACGAAAACAATTTAAGTTTTCAGAATATTATAGAAGCTAAAAATAGGCAACTATCGGGAAATTTATAAATTCGGAAACGATTCCTGATTCGGAAAAAGCGACCCGACAAAACCATCCTCGTTCGCCTCATGAATTTCCGTTTCCGGATGAGAGAGGCTCAAGCCTAAAAGGCGAATCGGTGAAATCGCATACCCTTGATCGAGCAGGAACTCTTCTAAGAGTTCCTTTCCAAATGAAAAAAACTCCTCGGCAGTCAGCGGCGGAACCGTCAATGTTCTACTTCTAGTTTTAAGAGTAAAATCCGAGAACTTGATCTTCAAAGTGATCGTCCTTCCAGGAAACGACTTCGATGAAAGCCTCTTCTCCAGCTCGACCGAAAGGTCCTTTAATTCAGCCAAAAGATCATCCGTTTTTTCTAAATCCGTAGCAAAAGTAGATTCCGCTCCTAGGGATTTGCGAATCCTATCGGATAAAACCGGTCTTTGATCGATACCCCTTGAAATGGAATAGTACCAGCGTCCGGTTTTTCCGAAATTCTTCAGAAGAAATTCCAGAGACTGCCGCTTCAGATCGCTTCCTTTGAAGATTCCAAGAGCATGCATCTTTTTTAATGTAACTTTTCCCACTCCTGGAAATGCCCCGACATCCAGAGATTCAATGAACATTTCCGTTTCTTCCGGACGAATAACGGTTAATCCGTCAGGCTTCTTAAAATCCGTAGCGACCTTTGCGGCAAATTTATTAATCGCCACTCCGGCGGAAGCGGTTAAGTTCGTTTCGGCTTTAATCCTGGCTCGAATCTCCTTTGCGATTTCCGTCGCAAACGGAATTCCTTTTTTATTTTGAGTCACGTCCAAGAAGGCTTCATCTAACGATAACATTTCGACCAAATCGGTATATTCTAAAAATATGATTCGAATAGCGGTCGATACTTCCTTGTAAACTTGGAATCTAGGAGAAACAAAAATCGCTTCAGGACAAAGACGATATGCCTGCGAGCAGGGCATGGCAGAACGGATCCCGAATTTCCGCGCTTCATAACTAGCAGCGCATACTACTCCTCTGGAATTTGGAGGACCTCCTACTACCAGCGGCTTTCCTCGGTATTGGGGAAAATCCCTCTGCTCCACCGAAGCGAAGAAAGCATCCATATCGATATGTAAAATCTTACGAAGCACTTGCCTGGAAAGTCATACTATACATATAAATAGCTATGTCAAGGTTATTCCATCGTTCGTAAATAGGTCAATATATGGATTTCTTCCGAACCATTCTCTTTTAAAATGCGACTCGCTTCGTTAACGCTTGCACCTGTCGTAAACACGTCGTCCAATACTAAAACTTTCTTCGGGCATTTTCCCCTCCATTCATCTCGAATAGTCCAGGAATTTCTGGCATGAAAAAAACGGTCGGCGTAGCTTTTTCCTGCCTGTCTCGTTTTACTTATCTTTTCAAGAGGGCGTATGCAAGGCAGATTCAAAATTTCTTCCGTGCGAAGTAGAAGTTCCCGCATCGGAGAGAACGGGCGAGTGGAAACCGTTCCGAACCAAGATGGGGATGCACTAGGCAATAGTAGATAGGCTTGCAATCCTATATCTTTCCAATTTCTTAATACACGCTTTGCGCCTAAGCTGAGAAATAAGGAGAGCGGATAGGCCGATTGTCTCTTAATTTTATTTAACGCTTCCGCGAAAAGGTCGGTTCGCTCTTGTAAGAAAACCGCTCGTGTAAAAAATACGTTTCGGGAAAGACAATAATCGCATTCTCCGGCCTTGGTCTTCCAAGAACAAACGGGACATTTTGGGTACTTCGAAGTACCCTTTGCGATAGTAGCGCATTCTTTACATAGACCGGAGCGACGGGAAAAGAAATCTTCTCGACCGCAAATGCCGCAGAGAATCGGGTAAAAGTAATTTAAAGCTTCGTAGGCAGCCTTTTTGATCATATCTAATGACGGGTAAAAAAAAGAAATGATCGCGAATTTTTTCCGAATTTTAAGACGACTAGGGTTTCGGATTCCTCTTCTTGATCCATAATCCGTAGAGAACTCCGACCGTGAAGCCGGCCAAAAGAATGATTATTACTTTCCAATCCAAAATAGTATCACCTTAAAAATCTCCGACCATTCGGTAAATGCTTGATCAAGATATGCAGCGAGTTCTACACGAAATCGACAAACACAATTTACGAAGGTTCGACCTCATATAAATGGGTTCATTTTTCATTTCATTATTATTCCAATATATAATCCGACTCTAAGATTCTCGGACAATAAGTAAAGATAGTTCCCAAATAATGCCTTGCCAAAGAATGAAACAACCACTCACCCGCTGATCGCTTCACATCTAAAAAATTCGTATTCGCAAAGCCGTTTCGCTCGAAGAACGAATCCAGACTCCAATCTTCCTCTCCCGGCATTACTTGAATTTTTAACATTGCATAAAAAGCGCCGGATACCGGATCAAAACGAAAGACGATCGATCTCCCTCCCGACGGATTGCGTATCGTAAATGTAGCCCATCCGCCTTTCGGTCCGGATTCTTCGGATTTCAGTTCATATAATTCATACTGAAATTCCTTTTCATCGCCGAAGAATTCTCTATACGCGGTTCGAAACGCGTCGGAAAATTCCAACTTTGTTTGCAAAAGAGGATCCTCTTCAGGGTTCATACGGCAAGAATTTCGTAGGGAAACGGATCCTTCAAGGGAAAATCAGCGAACCGTTTCCCGTAAAATTGTTAAACGAAACTTTCGATTTTCGATAGGTTCATTATCCTACCCAAAATAACGGGTAACGTTTTTGAGGGGATTCGAATTCCTTTAGAGCCCCGTCGATGATGCAAGTTTGTTTATTTTCCTTTCCGAAATTACAATCAATGGAATAATCCACTCTCTTCGTTCTTTCGATTAAAGGAATCACGTAAGGGATTTTATGAAAAATTTCATTTTTGGAATACTGGATCTTTTCGCGAAAGATTAAAAGGTTATCTTTCTTTTTTCCGATATAGATGGAAGTCACACCTTCTCTTTCGTTCCTTACAAAGAAATACGCGACCCCTTCGGCGGTAATCAGAATCGTGCGAAACAAACTCGTGTTATCGTCCGCGTATCCTAAAATTTCCGGTTCAAAAACATAAATTTGCCCGTTTGCGGGAGGACCGTGCTTCGTTCCGAAATCCTTAATATCCGAACTTGAAACAAATAGCCCCGAAGTTTCGTCATCGCCCAGATCTAGGATTCTTTGAAACTTATCGTTGTTCGAATGTTTAAGTAGGATAGGAAAGCCTTCCACTCCTTCTCCTAAGATTTGTTGCCGGCCATCGACCGCGCGGTAAACGATTTTATTACCTTTTTTCAAAGTCGCGAAATGAATCTCATCCTCGGCTGCCGAGGCCGAAAGCAAGATCGGTAGAAATATCAAAATCGGGAAGAATCGTTTCATGGTCCATCTATCGGATTTTTACCGAAGAAGATCAACGTCTAACCGTCCATTTTCTTCTTAATTCGCCGGCGATTGTTCGAGCCGATTTTGCGGAAAAATAGCCTGAAATCGTCAGTTAGGACGATATTTTTAAATGAGGGGTTTTAAAATCTTGAAATTGTTAAAGCAAGCTAAGTACTTTTCAATCTTTCTAATTCTATATATATTCCCCTTTCTCTCTCTTCCTAGCGAATCAGAAAATACGCAAATCTATAAAGAAATCATTGTGCAGGATTTTGAGCAAGAGAGCTTCGGTTCCGAAAACATAAAAGCTAAACTTGGACCCGATTTTACACCGGAAGTTAGGATTTCATCGGTTTTGCGGACTCCGCAAAGAGATTCGACAAAGTCTTTGTATGTAGAAGTGACCGCAGAAAAAAACCAATCCTTTGAAATTCTTCTTAAGGCCCCTTGGGTATCCAGCGACTTCGTAAAAGAATTCCGCTTTCATCTTTATGCGAACGAAGGCGGCGGTTCCCTATATATATTGGTGCGAGACTCAACTCTAGATATTAAGAAAATATTAATTACGCATTTCCTATTTTCCGGTTGGAAAGCGATCGACCTGGATATCAGCCGAAAAGTACGGCAGGACGATATAGTCTCTCACAAACATTCCGAACTCGCTTTTTTAGGGTTCTTATATGAGGCACCGTTCGAACGAAAAAGAGGAACAAGAGAAATTTTCGTAATCGACGATATTCTTGCCAAAGTTCGCTCTAAATATCTATTATTTCCTTCCGAAAAGACGCTGGTGAAATAAGCCTCCTCCCCCCGAGGAGTTCCTGCGGATGATTCTCAGACAAATAGATCCCCACCCTTATTGGGTGGGGGCTGGAGCGCAGCGGCGGTACCGACGTGTATTTCACGGAATTTAGAATATTACAACCATTTTATGTTCAAAATTTATGTTGGAGCTCCCACAAAGCTTTCTACCCGCTTTTTAATTGACACGTCGGATAATCCGTGATAAAGAAAGTTCTCCGAGATAAACCGCCGCCATCCCCCACCCAGGAAGGGTGGAAAGAAAAAAATCCGCAATCCCCTACACAAGCCCCATATCCAAACGAATCGGATAATTATTTCTCCTGCTTTCGAAATATTCCCAATCTCCTCGGAACCACGCTTCCCTCAAAAAACTATCCTCCTTCTGCAAAAAAGATTCAGTCTTCCAATCGCTATCCATCATGAGAAAGTTTTCGATCGGAGGAAGAGGACCGTCTTTGTATAAGATGCAAAGTTTTTCCGCCAATCTATAAGTACCCAATAATCGACCAAGTTGACTATAGCCGGCGATATGCGGGGTGAAAATCGCATTCGGGCATTTTGAAAGTTCTCGAATGGACTCGCCGCGCGGCGGCTCCGGGTCAAAGACATCGATCACTTTAAAGAGATCTTCGCGGAAAATTATTTCTTCGAACGCTTCCCGTTTCCATATTTCTCCGCGACTGGTATTCAAAACTAAAGTTCCGCTTTGTAATCGGCTTGCTTCCGCTTTAGTAAACATTCCGGACGTCGGATAAGGAGCTTCCAAAGTCAAAGGGACATGGAAACTTATTATTTCGCAATCAAACACTTCGCTTAACGAAACTGAAGCTTCTTTGATATAAGGATCGTTATAAACGAATCCGATTCCGAAAGAAGAAAGAATCTTTGCGAATGCTTTACCCGTATTCCCAAATCCGACGAGGCCGACCGTTTTTCTTTTCAAGTCTTCCATAGAGAAGAAGGATCGAATCCCGACCCAACAATATTCACCCACCGATCCTGCGTTGCATCCCGGCGAATTTAGGAATATTCGGCCCGCCTTTTTCAAATCAGATAAATTCACATGATCAATACCCGAACTAACTGTCGCAAAAATCTTAACGCTCGGAAACGTGTGAAAGGTTTCGGAATTGATCGCAAGACGAGTGTTCGCGACCAAAATTTCCGGTTCTTCCTTAGTTACCGATTCCGGATCGTTCTTCCTATAAGAACGCGTTTCTAATTTCCGGAGATGCGAAAAAATGAATCCTGCTCCGGTAGTTCCCTCAGGATAATATAGTAAAGGAAGTGACACCGGGATAGTTTCCGAGATAGAGACTTTCATTCCAATATTTTTTCTTTCAAAAACATCTTGCCAAGGCGGCCCTTGCGGTTACTTTCATCGCTTCGAACCGGAAACAAAATATGTTAGAACGAATCAAACAACTCCCCCGCATCGTTTGGCTATCCGCCATCGGTATTTTTTTATTGCTTCTCGTCATTTTCATCCTATGGGAACCGACTTCCAAAGGCGGCGGCTTCGGGAATAGCCACGATAACTCGGATGGATTCACTGTCTCCCGAAACGACGCCGGCGAATGGACCCTTAATCCTGAAATCGTGGATACTTCGCGTAACATTTATAAAGACGGAGAATGGTTATCCTACGATGATATTTTAAAATTCGCAGCTTCCGGCGAACTGGATCTGGTTTCGGAACTGTGGGCCTTGCGTAGACGCTGTCCGGAAGGTTACACCGTCGATCAGTGTAACGAGGTGGTTAAAGCCTTTCTTTTGGACCACTATCCGGGCGCTGCAGGAGAGAAGCTGATGGCATTATTCAGAAAATATCTCACTTACGAACAAGTGCTGCGATCGTTCGAGATGCCGAAAGACCTGAAGCAAGATGAGACTTACGAACTTATCAAAAAGAAACGACGAGAAGTGTTTTCGGAGCAGGATGCCAAATTAATTTTCGGCTTAGAAGAATCCGAACGACAATACCAGTTCGGGCTTTCGCATTTCCTGGATGAAACGAAAAACGTCTCGGGAGATCAGAGAATCAAACGATACGAAAATTATAGAAAAGATGTCTACGGAAACTATTACGATACTGTCGTAAAAAGAGAGCCGAAGTTCAACAAGTATGAAACCGAATTATTCCTAAGAGAGACCGACATGAATAAAATGTCGGCCGCTCAAAAGGATCCTCAACTTCGTTCTATTCGAGAAAAGTATTTCGGAAAAGACGGCGCGGATCGAATCGAGAAAGTTTATAAAGATATCGAAGTACAAAAAGCTAAGGAATCGGAAACCGATAAGGAAGAGCAAACTTGGTTAAAAGCGAATCCTAACGCCAAGCCTGCCGAAAGGGAAAAAGCGATATCCGCGATTCGAACCCGTATCTTGGGAAGCCAAGACGCCGAGGAGTACGGACGGAGAAAAGCCCTTGAAGAAGATCAAAAACGATTAAATCTCAAATGATCTTTTTCCCGAAAAATCCCTTACGGTTGCTTCTATCTGCGTTTGGGATTTCAATCGGACTACTTTTTGCGATGGAGCCTTTCGGATTTTTTTTAGCCGGGGGGCTTTCTTCAATTAGTGCCTACTTATTTTTTCAAGAATTGAAGGAATGGCCGCAGAAATTTCAGATTCTTTGGTTACTGTTGCTCTCTCAAATTTTAAATTTCACCGTATTCTTCTGGATTCCGTCTTCGATCTCCGCAATTTCCGGGGCGGGAGGATTTATTTCTTGGATCCTCTTTTTAATCTACGGTATTTTTTCCCATCTAAAACTATTCCTATCTTTTTACGGTTGGAAATTTTCCGTCGATCTCTATAAGAAATATCGCAACAACCAATCGGAACTTCTCCGCTTAGAATGGTTTCTCTTTCCGGTTTGGGGAATTCTAGGAGATATCCTAACGCCGCAATTATTCCCTTGGTTCTGGGGAAATTTGGCCGAAGGGAATTTATCTTTCTCTCAGACTGCCGCTACGACCGGCGTCTACGGCGTGGGCTTCTTTCTTCTTTTAGGCAGCGCAAGTATAGTCTCTCTTTGGAATGTGAATTTAAGAAAACTAGGCATTATCGGAATCGTATTCTTCGGATTCATATGGACTCTAGGAGGATATAGATTATTATCCGCACCCGATTACAAAGTGCCTAATACCACACCCAATGTGGAAAACAATTTGCTTAAGCTATCGGCAATCATGATTCAGCCGAATACTTCGCCCGCCAAACGAGAATTTGCGGAAAACCCGGAATATCTAGGGCAAGCAATGAGCAGAAACCTGGAAATGGCTTTGTCCTCCTCATTGGAAAATATCCCTCCTCCCGATCTTATCTTTCTTCCCGAATCGGCAATTCCATTTCACGGAACGGATTTGAATCCGAACAATATTTCTTCAGGAGTATATTCTTCGACATTTCACGGACTAGTATTATATTTAACTTATAAAACCGGAGCGGATTTATTATATAATGAATTAAACCAGTTCGATGAAGGATTGCGAAATCAAGTCACTTTAATCTCTTCCGAAACGAGAGAGATGCAACGTTATGATAAACGTCGTCTATTGGCGTTCGGCGAATATCTACCGTTCGAATCCTCCTTTCCTTTCCTAAGAAGTCTATTTAAAGAGACCTCTCGATATGTGCAAGGTGGAAGCCCTAAGCCTCTTTTAGGATCACGCTCATTTTATCGTGTCCGGCAACCTTCCCCACCAACACCCGAGGAAATTTCGGCTATCCAAACTCCGGGAAACTTTCCGTTGTCGGCACATTCCACGTCTCCCGAAGATAACGTTCAATACCAAATCCTACCTCTGATTTGCTACGAAGCTATGTTTCCTTCGCTAGTAGCCGATTCGATTCGGGAGGCCCGCAAAAATGAATATACGATTTTGGCAAATCCAACCAACGATTCTTGGTTTTCATCCGGAGTGGAAGCCTGGCAACACGCAGGCACTTCACGTTTTCGGGCGATAGAATTCGGTTTAAGCTTTGTTCGACCGACGGTTAGCGGGATCTCCTTCGTAGTTGATCCGTACGGCAGGGCCTTGAGTATTCCGATGGAATCAGGAGAAATCGGAACTAGAGCTTTTCTCTTACCGGTAACTAAACTCGCTCCGGAAGGAAATACTTTTTATTCACGGTGGGGTAATCTACCGTTTTACTTCTATTCGATTATTGGTATGATTCTATTCCCTTTTTTGAATATTTTACTTTTTCGAAAGATCGCAAAAGAATAGAAAAAGGCCCGATGGAAAAACTAAAATAAATGAGGCGGAGAGAGGAATTTCTTTCTCGCTAAAAACGAGCCTCAAACGACTTTACAAAAGAATAAACGCCTCCCGATTCATCCTGAATTGAGCACAAATAGAAGGGGCCGCACATAGACCATATTTCGAAGCAAAGAGAGGTGGATTTGTTAGAGCATACGTTTTGTCATCTCCCGGGTATCAACACCGTCGAGGAAGGAAGCCTTTGGCAACGGGGAATTTTAAATTGGGAATCTCTTCGAGAGGAATTTCTTTTAAAAGCTAAATCCCCCGACGATACGTATTCTAGACTAGTACTAGATTCGATCGAGTTTTCTAAAAAGGAACTGGAGAGAAATAACTGGGATTACTTTTTCTTTGCTCTTCCTAACGATCAGAAATGGAGGCTCTTTCCTCATATTCGATCCAAGCTTCTTTACTTGGATATTGAAACGAGCGGACTGTCCCGCGAGGACTTTATCACGGTAGTCGGAACATATGACGGAGTTATGTTTAAGGAATTTCTGCGCGGACGGGACATGGACGATTTCCCGGAAAAAGTTCTTTCATCGCATATTCTTGTGAGCTACAACGGCGTCGCGTTCGACGTCCCCTTTATCGAAAAAGAATTCGGGCGAAAATTTAAAAATCGACATTTCGATTTAATGTATCTTTTGCGTAGCCTCGGCTATCGAGGAGGTTTAAAAGGCTGCGAGAAAGCGTTAGGAATTACTAGAAATCTTCCTTACGAAGTCAACGGTGCGGATGCAGTACGACTCTGGTGGCAGTACGTTCAGTACGACGATTTGGAGGCTCTCGATTTATTGTTACGGTATAATCGAGAAGACGTCATGCATCTCGAACTTTTATTTATCAAAGCCTATAATTTAAAATTAAAACAAACTCCTTTTTACGGAGAAGTAATTCAAGAAGATGTTCCTTCCTAATCGAAAAGAACCAAGCTCCGAAATTTTTACGCTGATACGTCTCCAATCCATCGATAAGTTTCATACGGAGGTTCCGTCTCTATAACCTCAACCCATCCTTTTTCGACGAACTTTCGTACCATCGAATGCAGGATAGCCATCGCGGTATTATAGTAACCGGAATGAGCCACCTTTTCTCCCATTGCTTCAAGAGTCAGGCTAGAAAGATCATATTCCTTTTCCTTTAATCTGCGGATGATACCTCTTTCCAATATCTGCAACGTTTTATACAGCAACTTGATCGCTTTCTTAGGGTCTTCCGGCTCCGGTCCGTGCGCCGGCAGAAGGCGGCGGATCGACATTTTAGAGATTCTATCTAGGGACCTATAATAATCCTCGAGATTACCGTCGATCTCGGCATAGATGGAAGAAATATTCTGTAAAACCAGATCTCCCATAAAGAAAATATTTTCTTCCAATATATAGGGTGTCAAATGCCAGAGATTATGACCCGGCGTGTGCAAGAATCCGATATCCCTACCCCCGGCATGAATCACATCCCCTTCCACCAACTCCACGTCAATTTTCAGAATGGGCTGTATTCGATCGCCGCGACTTAAGGTCATACGTAAATTTTCATTACCCGCCTCTAAACGGGTGATTTCCCGTTTACGATCCTCGGGAGAACGATGTCCCTTATACACGAGTCTTTTGGAGGCTCTGTTGAACACTTCCACGTATTCCAAATAATTGCCGATGCCTGTGGCCATTCCTTTCATCGCATACAGCTTTGCATCGGTATAATAACGAATCGTAAGTATTGCGCTAAGATGGTCCAAATGATTGTGAGTATAAAAGATATGCTTTATTTTACTTAAATTTAAACCGACTTTTCGAAGCGCTTTTTGAAGCATTCCGAGATTGGCAAGATATCCCGAATCAATTAACGCAGGTTCCCCGTCCGGAAGAATATAAATATTATTGGGCGCGTAAAACGGTTGGGGAATTTCAGTTTTGAGGATACCGTCTCCGATTTCGACTACGTCCGGAATTGAATCATACTTATAAACTTTCAATTAGAACCCCGCCTCGGTTTTTCTCTAGGAAAATAGGTTACTCTTTTCGCGACAAGCCTCTAAATTGCCGGAACGAATATAACGGGAAAGTTCGGCTATCGATGCCAAACGCGGTTCGGCTTCTTTTCCGAGAATTCGCTTAATATGTTTTGTTTCGAAAGAAGATAGTTTTCCATCGAAGGAACAGGCAAGGCATAACAGCCTGAGACAAGCCTCTTTTTCCGATTCCTCCAAATTTCGAATTAGAGTCGCAAACGTTTCTAAATCATCGAAGATTGTCGCATCGGACGCGATATCGAAAGCTTTGAAAAGTTTGACTAGTAGATACTCGAGATTCGGGTGAAACCTCTGTGTAAAAACTACCGAATTCCCGACGGCGGCCAAAAATGCCAGCTTAGCATTCGTACTTAGGAAATCTTTTTTTTCCAAAATTTGCTCGGTGATTTCTCTTGCCAAAACTCGTGAAATCAGTCGAATTCTTAGTTCGGAAAGAATGGAATAGATAACGATCCCGTCCCAAATTGCCGTGATTGGAGCCGCGATAAAGTCCGTGTAAACTCGCAATGAATTTCTAGCGAGAACTTTGCGCAAAACTATTTTTGCCAGCAAATTAGAGAGAAGAACTTTGGCTTTGTACAAAAAAGTCGCTGCAAGAAAACTTCTCTTATCCGTTAGCCGCAACGGATCGATTCCCAAAAGTTTTAAATCCGGATCCGGAATCTCCAAAGCCATTCGTGCGAGAAGGTTTACGTTCCCCGTCAATAGTTCAGGGTCGTCTTCCAATTCCATCCCCGCTAAACTCGTCAATCGATATGCCCCCCATAATCCGAGTTTATAGAGAATATAAAATTCTAATATCGTTCCGAGTAATAGTGCCAGCCCGGCGTACGTCCATTTTTCTATAAAGATGGGAGAAAGAAATTCCGGAGATTCCGGAAAAAGTTTTTCGACGAGAATGATGCCGCATGTGGTCCAAAAACCGGCATGCATCGCCCAAAATGTAACCCATCGAATGATTCGGTTGCTTTCCGGAAAAAAATCCGCGGGAATTTGCCCGTTTCCAGGTCCGTTTTTTCTCTCTTCTTGTCGGACATAATCTTGGAGAATTTTGATTCCCCAGCGTTCCAAAAGACCCGGCTTGTATTCGGGGAAAAAGTCTTTTCGGGCTTCCATTCCGGAACGATCCAACCGCGAGAGAATGGAATCGTCAATCCGAATGGGAACCTTAACCGGATTCTTTGGGTCAGATCATTCGATTCCAGGCGTTATAAATCCCCGGGATTTCATTCTTGACCCTGCTTTACCGATGATTGATATTAGAACTATGGGATCCCTTACGATGTTTGACCGACTCGCGGATATGAAAAAAAAACAACTAATCCTAGTCGGCAGCCTACTATTTTTTACTCTTTCCTGCGAACACCACAACTCGACTAAATCCGACTTAACGGTAACCTCAACGGACGGTTCGGTCAATTTTAGCATTCACGGAAGTTTGGATAAAACCAAAACCCCGAACTGTGGAACCGCATCTCCATATACGGGAAGCACCTCGACAGGTGGAACTTCGACTACTACGACAACGACAACGTCAACCTCGTCAGGTTCCTCGAATACTCAATTTACCGTAATCAGCAGGCTTTACTATACGACGGGGGATTACGTTTATTTAAAGTTCCTTTACGATAGTACGCAAAACCAAGGACAAATCGATTCGCAGCAAGGATTCTCTTATTCAGGAAGCCTTGCTGCGAAACCTTTAGTGGCAAATTACGGAAAAATCGCCTGGGGAGGAAGCGGTGTGCCGGTTGACACATCTACCTCCGGTTCTCAAGCTCTTTCCTATTTAACGGTTACTCTTGATTTAGTCGGAAATGTCGTCAACAGTGGGAGTGCGGGTTTGTCCCTTACGCAATGTTACACCGTTGATTTTATCAATTGTACATCGGCAACCTCGTCTAGTATGTGTTATACGCAGAACGGTCAGCAATGTTTCAATTCACAATCCGTATCGGGTGTAGGCGTTTCCATTAAAGGGGACGTAAATTGCACTAGTAACTCGATTCCCGCAGGAACTTCTACCACCACTCAGTAAAAAAAAGGGCTGCCCATCCCAGCGGCAGCCCAACTCTCTCTGTTAACTTTGAAATGACAGGATAACTATTTTTCGCGACCCTGTTCGTTTTTTAAAACTCCGTCTGTAACGGGATCCTTCTTAAAATCCCAGATTCAATCCTCATGCATCCACAAGAGGCGAGAATTTCTTACTAATATGCGACACATAATGCCCGCTATGCGCAAAAATTTCATTTCACGAATATACGGATATTAGACCCTTTTTCTCGTTATTCCGGGCTAAATTATTCCGAATCAGCTCGATACTTTGATATAAATTTCGAAAGCCGAAAGCTCTATTATTTCAGGATGATGATTGCTTATGTTTAAAAAACTTATTAAACTAAAGATATGGAAAAGACACTAAACACAGATCAGAAGTTTAGGGAAAAAGTGAAAGTAGTACACGTCGAGCACAGACAATCGAGTGGAATTCATACTCCCCAGAAGTCGGTGATTCGAAGAAAAACGCAGGAAGAAGAGCAGATACCGAATTTCTGGCTCTTTTATTTGCTGATGACGATAGGTTCACTCTTACCTGTCATCGGGGTATTGTTGGCGTTTATCGTGTTTTCTTTCGCGAAGACAAAATTCTTTAAGTTTTTGCCTTTGGTTATTAGCTTAACCGCAAACGCTTATTTTTTCTACCTTCGTCAGCATTCGGGATCAGTATTTCACTTATTAAAAAACGCTGTTTATTGATTTCGATTTAAATAAAATTTCCCGATTCCCTTAGGAAGAAATCGGGATTCTCCGTATCAAATTAGAGTCCGGACTTTCAAAGCTCTACACTTCAGTCAGCTTCCGGAACTGCTCCTTAACGAGAGCGCCTTCTTCGGTCTCAGGATACCCCTTTAGAAATCTCAAAAGTTCCTCGACGTCGGCCTGGAACTCCTCATTTAAACTTTTACGAATATTATACCGATTGAGCAGAGAGAGGATCACCATTTCATCCTGGCTGTTACGCTCTTCCTTAGCAAAAAGAGAATGAGTTAATTTTTTATCATTCTTATCCGCACGTTCTAGAAGTTTTAGGATAGGATAGGTATATAAGCCGTTTTTAAAATCCTTTAAGGGGATTTTTCCGGTTTGTTCTCCTGCTTGAAAGTAATCGATTGCATCGTCCTGTTTTTGAAAAAGAGAACCTAAGCGAGCTCCGAATTCGTGCAATTTTTTTAGGCTTTTTTTAGGCGCTTCGGCAAGGATTCCGGCAGCCTGACAGACCGCCCCGAATAGCGACGCGGTTTTACCGTAGACAACGCGATCGTAAATACTTAAATCCAGCTTCGGATTCCGTTCCCATTCCATTTGGATAAGTTCGCTGATGGAAAGATCTTTTATAACCTGAGTAAACAGATCCATCAAGGACGGCGATCCCAGGCTATTCAAATGATCGATCCCGCAAGCCAATAGATAGTCGCCTGCAAGAATGGCCGTTTTATTTCCGAACTTAGAACCGACGCTAGGAACTCCTCGTCTAGTTTGCGCCTCATCCACAACATCGTCGTGCAGTAGACTTGCCGCATGAATCAATTCCGCGATTGCTCCTACATCGGTATATTTCTCCCCTTTATATCCTAATATCCTGCATATGCAATAATGCAGGACGGGTCGAATCCGTTTCCCTCCGGAACGAATCGTATAATCCTTAATTTCGGCGAGCAAACGTAGATCCTCGTCGATGATTTCATAAAGTTTTTTGTCGAACTTTCGGACGAGGAGGTCCTTCAATCCCTTGGCTTTCACGGAGTTTCCTTGTTTCGACACTATTTCTGAATGAATTTCCCGCTCAAGCAGGAAAGCTCAGAAATGCGAAATTGAAAGAAACTAATAATCAAGGTTTCCACTTACTATCCAGCGCAAGGAGATGTCTGGAGAGGATTTTTTCCATCTCGCGATTCTCCTTTTTTCGGTAGATATGTATTAAATTCCGAAACATCCTCTTTAAAATCGTGAGAGTACTCGCATGAGTAAAATATCTATCATGTGCCTGAAAGCCGTTAGCTTTTAAGAAACGAATACAAGTGGAACGATCCAGCATCACGCCGCCGTGATACGGGTCGATATAGGTCTCATAATCGTTGGATTCAAAATGTAAAAGAAAGTGCAAAGGCATATTGACGCCGTATAATGGAAGACGAAGTCTATGAGCTACCAAGAGATAGATTACGGACAAAGATATAGGAATTCCTCGTTTCTTGATAAAAACTCGATGCAAAAAGGAATTATCCGGATCCTCGTATTCGTCATGATTCCCTACGAAACCTTCCTCTTGAGAAAGAACTCGCGTGAGGAAATGCACTTTCACATCATCCGAGGCGAGATCTTCATTTAGATCCACGAGTTCTTCCACTCTGAGCGCGATTCGATCCAAGTATGTTCTGAATTCGGGATAGGATAATTCGGGTTCTATCACGGAGGAAAGTAGAAATACTCCCTCTTCCAGATCGTCATAGTGGTTCGGATGTCCTTTTTCAGCCAATGCCACATAACGTAATGTTATACGTTCCGAATGAACCTCAGGTGCAACCCCTCTCGCAAACACTCGTAGAGTCGGATCTTTCAATTCATCGGCCACTTCGCAAACGCGAACCTGCCAAGGAATCATCGATGCGATCTCGCCGATGATTCTAGATTTTTCCTGCGAAGCCGAAAACTCAAGTTGATAAAACTTATCCTCGATCTTATCGGGCGGGAATGGGACTGTTCCGTAAGGTGAGTCGGAGGATTGCATAGCAATAACGTGAATCTTGGAAAAGCAGCGTCAATTAGGAAGTTTTTCTAACGATCAAAAAAGGATGTGATTCATAAATTAACTATGTCGTTCGTTTATGTTCTCTTTCCGTTTGAGAAAAAGTATAGGATGAAGTCAAGGAAGTTGAAAGAGAAAACGGAAAAGCTACGGATTTTTTTCTAAGTTTAAAAGTTATCGAGAAAGAAGAATTTGTTCAAAAAAGGTGAAGAAAAAATCTTTTGATTTGTTTTACGAAATAAAACGGTTAGTAAAAGAAACTTTTACTAACCGTTTCGGATTAACCTATTTGTTAACCATTATTGGAGAATATTAAACGCTAAGAGCGTCCAATTCTTCCAAGGCTTTTTTTTCTTGTTCCGCATTCGGCGGAGTTCCATGCCAAGCGGGATTGTTCTCCATGAAGGAGACCCCTTTTCCGAGAACGGTCGTAAAGAGTATGATCGTAGGAGATCCTTTATGGGATTTCGCTTTTTCGAAAGCCGAAAGAATCGCGGAGATATCGTGCCCATCCGCTTGGATAACATTCCAACCGAAAGCGGCGAATTTTTTGTCCAACGGTTCCAAGTTCATCACATCTTTCGTAAAGCCGTCGATCTGAATCCCGTTCTTATCCATAAAGGCGATCAAATTATCCGTCTTATAATGGGCGGCGGACTGGGCTGCTTCCCAAGTCATTCCTTCTCCGCATTCCCCGTCGGAAATACAGGCGTAAACAGTGTAATTCTTTTTTGCTAAACGCGCGCCGAGAGCGATTCCGACGGAAACGGAAAGACCTTGACCTAAGGATCCGGACGAGCTTTCGATTCCCTTGAGATAACGAGTGGAAGGGTGACCTTGCAATCTCGAGCCGATATTTCGAAACGTGAGCAATTCGGATTCGGGAAAGAATCCCGATTGAGCCATCGCGGCGTAACGGACAGCACAAACATGACCGTTGGAAAGAATCAAACGGTCTCTATCTTCCCAGTCGGGATCGGTGGGTTTATGATTCAAAACCTTCTTATAAAGAACGGCATAAATATCCGCAAGACCAAGAGGACCTCCTGGGTGGCCGGACTTGGCCGCAGTGACCATCTTGATCACATTCTTGCGTATGTTATTGGCGAATTCTTTTATTTCCTTGATATCGTTCATTCCGACCTACTGCCTTTCTCAACCTTAACTTCCGGATCGGAAGAGGAATAATCCCGAGAGATATACGATTGTATATAATGGTAGAAAAACAAAGTGCAGTTTCCTATGGAATCTTTTTTTTCCGGTTATCCCGGACCAGCCCATAAGGAGCATTAAAACCAACGTTACTGCGGCAACACCTCGATGAATATCGATGATCAATCGATCTACCACAGGAATAAATCCGGCAGCATCCATTCCACCGAATAGATATTTCAAGGTTAGTAAGTAAATTGCAGCAGCGAGATTAAAGCCCATTCCTGCTATATTGAAAATTCGATGCAGACGATTGTTTCTAAAGCGAAACCAATATCCGAGATAGAATAGTATGATGGAGATCGTCATCCCCAGGTTGATAAGTAAAAATGGCATTTTATTCCACTTAGCGATTCTAATCGAATGGAGAAAATCCTTTTTAATCGGTTGACCCGGGAATTCCGATTTGAATACTGGTCAACGAGTCCGAATGCTGCCTTAGCTCAATTGGTAGAGCAGCTGACTTGTAATCAGCAGGTTGGGGGTTCGATTCCTCTAGGCAGCTGATCTGGCGCAGGAAAAGGACGTCTTTCTTTTCCGGACTCTTCCAACTACTTCGGGTAGGTACTCAAGCGGTCAACGAGGGCAGACTGTAAATCTGCTGGCCAAGCCTTCGAAGGTTCGAATCCTTCCCTGCCCAATAATTTCTTATCTTATAAATAAAATCAGGATTCGAATAGAGTAATGCGCTTGCGACCCGTAGGGAGCAATGCGAGACAGGATGTCAAGCAAGCATTGCGACGAGCCTACGCGAACGAGGCACGACGCCGAGTGACGGGGAGGCGAATCCTTCCCTGCCCAATAATTTCTTATCTTATAAATAAAATCAGGATTCGAATAGAATAATGCGTTTGCGACCCATAGGGAGCAATGTGAGACAGGATGTCGAGCAAGCATTGCGACGAGCCTACGCGAACGAGGCACGACGCCGAGTGACGGGGAGGCGAATCCTTCCCTGCCCAATAATTTCTTATCTTATAAATAAAATCAGGATTCGAATAGAGTAATGCGTTTGCGACCCATAGGGAGCAATGTGAGACAGGATGTCGAGCAAGCATTGCGACGAGCCTACGCGAACGAGGCCACTTCAATTATTTCCCAGATACGGAAGTACCGGCTCCATCGGAGAAAAATTTCCGAGAAATTTGGCGAATTCAAGGAGATTCCCTTTTTTGTATTCAAACCCTCGCAACGTAGTTACGGGATTTCTTACTCTGAGCAACATCTCCTTCCATTCTTGAGAATTCAAATAAACTAATATGTTCGGATCGGATGCTAATTTCGAAGTAACCTCGGCAACCCCCTTTCTCAAGTGAATCGTAAACTCTTCCCCAGTATCCTTGAATTTAAAGGAGACCTTACCGTCTATTTTCGAACTTACGATCGGATCCAAGTTTATCGTAAGATTATCGAAAAAGACGGAAAGAGGATATCGGCGAAGTAGATCGGGATTGGGTTTAACCTGTAGTTTTGCTACAAAGCCGTCGCGGATTTCCAAAGCCTCCGTTAAGTAATAATGCCGAGCGTTCGCATTGATTTCTTTTTGTCCGAGCGCTCTCAAGGCTTGAATTCGTATATCTTTCGCTTTCTTATTTCCCGGGTTGATTCGCAAAATATAACCCGTTAATTGAAGGGCGGCCTGATAATTTTTTTGCTCCAAATTATTTTGAGCGAATATCTCCAATTTATCCGCTCCTCCTGCTAAATCGGAAAAAAGTTTGGCTTGCTCGTTTCTAGATAGAGGCTGCAAATCTGCGGAATCCCCGCTAAACCAACCCAGGTTCCCGCTAAAGACCGAACGAACCGACCATGAAACTTTTCCGTAAACTTCTTGGAGGTAAGGTGATGCAGCTAAATGCATAGGTAATTTTACGTATTCGACTAAATCATCCGGGTTCAATCCTCGATTGATTCCACGTAATGATTGATCGTGCACAAATTGAATGGCGTCCCGATAATCGGTCAAAATTCCGGAAATTCCCGAAGCCCCCGTGAGTGGACGTCCATGACTAGGTACGAGATATTCCGGTCGAAAGGCTCGAGCGATATCCAGCGAGCGATACCAATTTTTAAGACTCCGAAACCAAGTCCCTCGAATGGTGTATAAATTCGGGAACGCTTTATAAAAATTGTCCCCTACGAACAGGATTTTCCGATCCGGAATCCAAACATAAATTTGATCATCCGTTTCTCCCGGTGCATGAATCAATTCTAATGGAACTCCCGCAACAGTAACCGACAATTTATTCTGAAACGTTTTTGTCGGCGGCAGATAATCGATTTTAGTCGAGCTATTATATCCCTGATAAGGTCCTATTCCCACGCTATCCACATCTTCTTTAGGCAAGTAGTTTCCGAACATCCGTGCGCTTCTGGAACCGATGATAGGAGTTGTTTCGCTAGCGAGTCTTTCTATATTCGCCTTCAAAGTATCATGGGCAAAAACCTCCGGATTCCCGTTCTTTGCAAATGCAGCGGAACCGAAAATATGATCGGGATGACTGTGAGTATAAATAATCGCCTTAATCGGCAAATCGGATATTTTACGAAACTCTGCCAACACCTCCTCGCCCGATTTTAGATCTTCCAAAGTATCGACTATAATCAAACCGTCCTTTCCGACTATTAATATCGAATTTGCAATCCCGTAACCGACTGCAGAGTAAATTCCGTCCGCGACTTTATAGATTCTCCGTTCGAATTCCGCATCGAGCTCGCCTAACTTCGGATTTTGACGAACAGTATTTTCCGAATCCGACATACTGCACGAAATGAAAGTCAGTAACTGTATGATAAAAATATATATTACGAAATTTTGTTTTTTCATGATCTTTTCCTGCCGATAAAGTTTTCGAAACTAAAGGGCGAAGGCCGCGAATCCTTCGGGAATATCCTTGGAATGAATTAATATCCGAACGAGAATCGCGGTATTTCTCCGAGCAAGGTCCCTGCAGGTTCGATATTCTATTATTGCTTTTCCCAAAGAATAGAACTAGGCTTCACTGAAATAATATAATATTCATTCCCTTTTCGAATTTCAGCGTAAGTTCTTTTTAAAACCTTGCGATATACGATGTAATCCAAATTCCAAGGACCTAATATGGAAAGCGGACCGGCTACGGGAGTGGAACTTGTAACATCGAGAGGATTGGGTCCTTCCGGGACGGGAAAATCTTTCCAAATCCACTTTGCGTTTATAGGTAGATATCCGAGGTCTGCAAAAGCATAACTCGCGTCTTCTTCGTCCTCGTTGACCGACGCCAAAATTGTATCTAAGCTGCCCGGCAGTACTTCCTTGCAAAATTGAGGCTGAATACTAGTCGGTCCGAAGAAAGGTCGTCGAATCACTTTACAAATATATTTCGTTCGATCGGATAGAACTAAATTCGCTTCACGGTCGCGAACGTCCCAGAACGGTAAATGCGTCTTTTCCTCATTCGGGAGTAGCTTCGATAGGATTTCACTAGACTCGGTCTCTTCTTCACCGTCATCATCCTTATCGGATAATCCCGCATTCATTAGAGAAAGGAAATACTCTCCGCCTTCCCGTCCACCACCCTGAATTGCATACGCAAAGACAGGGTCCGGGTTTTCCTTTATCAGTATTCTCAACGCAGGTAAGTACGAATTAATCCAATCCCTATTAGAAACCTGACATATCTTACGAAAGAGCAACTCGGCTTCCTCCCCTCCGTTGTACGTATCCGAGGAGAAGGAACAGGCCTCCTTTTTACGATCCATGAGTAATAAGTTCTTAGCCGATTCGAGCTTGCCCCGTCTCGCATTACCGTAGGATGAGCTCATAAGAAAATAACGGGTACTAGCCTCGAGGCGCCCCCTATTTCGCAGAAACTTCGCATATAGATATAGAATATCCGACTTAGAATCGACACTTAGATTCTTGGATCGTCCGGACAAAAAAATTCGTCGGTAAGGCGTTCCTTTTCCCGATTGTAACGCCGAACCCACCCAAAGCGGCAGGGCAGCATCTTTAGATAGCAGATCTCTTTCAACCAGGTAGGCAAATACATGATCCCAGCCTTCATAATCTCTCGTTTTCATCTTAAGCGAGTAACAAAGCCGAACTAGCGCGAGATTCTCCTTTTTCGACAGGGAACGATAGGGTTCCGGTATCGACTGCTGCGGACTTACTGCGGCATCGGAAACGGTCGCTTGCTCGATGGGAATAAACTGCGGGGTCGATTTTGCGCAGGAATGAGTGATCCCGATTAACGCGTAAGGGCTTACCCCCAAACCTTGAGCAAGTCCTTGAACAAAAGAGGACCACTCCCCTTTTTTATTTTTAGTCGTGCCGGCCCGAATCTGATATTGCAAGGCAGGGATATACTTATTAAACTTTTCGTAAAGAAAGTAAAGCCGTGTCGAAGCGGTCTTCCGCACGTCGGAATTGGAAGAGGTTTTAGCGACTTCCTCATAGAGAGGAATTGCAAAGACCGGGGATTCTTTCTCCAAGGAATATGCATCCTCGTAGGTAACGGAAGAAATCGGTCGAATATAAAAGAAAAAAAGCAAAGACGCACAGAATATATATTCGGAAAACCTAAAATACATTCTTTAGGATCTCCTTTTTAGCGTCGGCTTTATGAGTTAAAGGGCAGATTTCCGTCGGGATATGGGACGGGTGAAACAATTCACTCGTTTTTTTATTGCAATCCGGTCCGGGCAATTTTCCCGACTCCGGGCAAATCACAACCGAGACCGCTCTTTGAGAAAAAGAATATTTTCGTCTTTCATCGCGATCTCCTGATTCGGCAACATCGAATAATTTTGCGACCGTCCCCCATAATGGAGCGGCAACTGTTCCGCCTAACGCCGATGATCCCATTCCGTAACTGGGCGAATCGTAACCGATCCAAACAGCCATTGAAATCCCGGGGCGAACTCCGATAAACCAGGCATCTCGATACTCGTTAGTGGTTCCGGTTTTTCCTGCGACCTCTCCTCTATAGCCTGTATTTCGGACGCCTGCATGATTCGCACTACCGTGCAACAAATCGATCATAATCTCCGCAGTCGGGGGCGATATCGCGCGCCTCTCCTTCGGCCAATGTAGATTGAATTCATCCTGTTCTTTTCGTTGATAAACGACATTACCTGACCGATCGGTAACTTTCTCGATTAAATGTGGGCGAATGATGTTTCCGTCGTTTGCAAAGGATGAGTAGGCCGAAGCCATTTCCAGCGGGGATAGTTCCAGAGAACCGAGAGCAAGAGAAAGATCCCTTCGAAAGCGATTCTTTAAAATTTTTTCTTCGGGGAAAAAGAATCTTCCGAATGTTTCGGAAATTTCAGATAGTCCCAATTTTTCGGCAATTTGAACGGCTGCAGTATTTTTGGATTTTGCCAACGCGATTCTTACCGAAATATCTCCGTCGTATTGACTTCCTATATTTTCGGGCATCCAATTAGAAGTGGAGTTTCTATAGATCAACGGAGCATCCAGAATATGAGTCGCAGGCGTTACAATTCCTTCGTCGATCGCTTCGGCATAGAGGACCGGCTTAATCGTTGAGCCTGTCTGCCGATACATTCCCGCCGCTCTCGGAAATTGGTTATCGGATTTAAACTCTGTTCCTCCGTGCAACAGAAGGACGTCCCCGGTTTGAGGATCTACCGCGACGACTGCCGCCTGTAAGCCGCTATCTTCTCCGGCTCTGAATTTATCGGTATCGATAAAGAGCTCCAGAGCGGGAGACAAGTCGGCGACAAGGTTCCGAAAGGGATTTGCGTCGGAATTCTTACCGATTTCCGTCAATCTTTGCTTTCTGACTTGTCCCGATCGTATTATGGAATCGACATGCGACTTAACGACTCTTTGTAGTTCTGCCTGAACCGGCTGAGAGATCGTCGTATGGACGGAGAATCCACCCGTTTCGTAGATATTGGTATCAGGGTATAGAGTCTGCAGAAATTTTCGGACATGTTCGGTGACGTACGGAGAATCGTCCTTTCGATTTCCGTAAACTGTTTCACCAGGGGATCTAGTGTTAAGCGAAGTATATAAATCGCGCATTTGCGGGCGGAGATCCTCCTTTAATGCGCCGTCATTTTCCAAGGATTTAAGAATCGCCTCCACTCGCCCCAAAGAAAGATCAGGATTTTTTAATGGAGAATACCGATTGGGAGCGGATGCCAAGGATGCCAAAACGATCATCTCGGCTAAATTCAAATCTTTCGGTTTTTTTCCGAAATAAAACCCGGACGCACTATCGAAGCCGAACGCCCCATGACCGAGATATACGTTGTTCATATAGTGCAGAAGAATCTTTTGTTTATCCAAACGGGATTCTAAAGCGTATGCGAGTTGTGCTTCCTTTAATTTTCTTTCGAGACTCTTTTCTCGATCGTTTAATAGAATGCGGGAAAGTTGTTGAGTTATCGTGGAGGCTCCCTGCTTGAACCGCAAACTCGTTATGTTTACGAAGAACGCTCTCAAAACCGAGGAATAGTGAATGCCTCCATGCGAATAAAAGTTTCGATCCTCTACCAACAAAACCATTCGTTTCAAATTTTCCGGGTAGGCATCCCATTCCAAATTACTGGTTTTCTTTCCGAAAATCTCCGAAACTTTCTTACCATCCCGATCGTAAATCACAGTCGGTTGATGAATATAAAAGACGTTCAGCAACCCTTCGACTTCCGATTCACGCTGAATGACTCCGATCCAGAAGAAAATCAGGAAAACTAATGCGAAAGGAAGCGGGAGTAAATATAACCAAAAATTTAAACGAATCTTCGGAATTCGAAACCGTCTTCCCTTATCAAGGAGGCGTTCGGCTAACGTTTTGATCGGAGGGCGAAACGGATTAACATTGTCCTCTTGTTCCCGTGCTCGAATCTTTTGGAACCATGGACGCGATTCGGAAGGTCTTTCCCATCTTTCCCGGAAGGACGCAATTTTACCGTTAAGAGATTCGGCCAGCCGGGAGCCTAAGCTAGCCCTCGGCGATTCAGCCTTAGAACCGTAGGAGTTCGAAAAATTCTTGGTAGGTTCATCTACCGGAGCCGTCGGTTCTTGCGTAGGAGCGAATACTCGTATCGGTTCGGGATTTCGAACGGGAGTTCTATTTGCTAAGCGAACTAAAGCTTTATGGCCACAGCGATAGCAGGTTAGTCGAAAGACAGTCTCAGTAGGAACACTTTCCGGTATTCTGGATAAAGTTCCACAAGCCGGGCATTCGAACTTAGATTCGAAAAGAGTGCGTACTCCTGTCTCCTGCATCAGTAGTACTGTCGGAGAAAAAGCGCGCTCCTACAAGCACGAAATTATGAAGGAAGTCTTACGGAAGCGACTTTCTGGGTGTTACGACCAAAAAGTCCGCAAGCTGGAACTCCTCCACCCCCAATTTTTTCCCCTCTTCTAAAGGGAAAACGCTAAATACTAAGACTTTTAAACCCATTTGTCTTAAACGATAGGTAACACCCATTCCTTGGTCGCTATGAAACCGACCGTTGATATGAACGATCTTTCTACCCGTTGTATAAAATTCCTCCGCGATTGCGTCAGCCATGCTGGCATCCCAAAGATATTGAGCATCTACGAAGTTTTGTAAATTCGAAGTGGAGCCATCCGAATGATGTCCTCCCATTGCTTTCGCTAACTTAGCCTCGTATTCAACTTGTCGATGCAAACGAAGTAGATACCGAGGCGGTAAAAAAGGGGAACGAATTTTCATCAAGGACCGGATTCCTTTTTGAGAGACCAGATTCACGTATCTTCTTGGTGCATTCGAAGCCAAGACCGGAATATTACGAATTTTTGCGACCTCGACTAACGGGTGATAATCTTTCGAATAATTAGGCCAAAATTTCGTATAATTCAAATATCCTTTTTCGGTTAACTCTTCCTTCAGATATTCATCTACGATAATCTGCTGGTCCCTTTCCAACATTTCGAGTGATAATGTAATGGAGAAACTCTCCGATAATTTTTTAAACGTATTAAGCTGCCATTCATGGCCTGCCTCATCATCATGCTCTTCGCCGACAATAATCACGTCGGCTTCACGAACTTTACTTTCGACGCTAGTCCAGGATGCGCGGGTTTGAGATTTAGAATCGAATATCTTCTCCGATACCGAACCGTCGGACTGGGAAGCCAATCCGAGCGGTATAATGAAAATAGGAAGAATTTTTCGAAATAACATAATCAGAGAATGAACTGAGATATAAAAAAGAAAAGAATTTCTTTAAAAGATTTCAGAATGAAACCTTGACTTTTCATTCTCCAAACGAATGAATTTCATTCCGTGAATGAGGCAATCCGGTGATCATAGAACAAACCCGACTTTCGATCGATGACAGAAGCATCATGCATGCGTTTATCGCCAAACCGGATCAAGGACCTTCTCCGGCTCTTATTCTTTTGCAGGAAGTCTTCGGCGTAAATCATCATATAAAAGATGTGGCACAGAGGTTCGCTCGGGAAGGATTTTATACGATCGCACCGGAATTATTCCATCGGACGGCCCCTCCCGGGTACGAAGGTAATTATGAAGATTTTAGGGCCGCTCGACCTCATTTTAGCGCGATCACAATCGAGACTCTTGAATCGGATCTAAACGCGACGTATTCCTGGTTACTTTCCCGATCGGACGTGAAAGCGGACTCGATAGGAAGCGTCGGCTACTGCCTCGGAGGGAAGGTTTCGTTTCTTGCGAATTCCCTATTGCCTTTGCAAACGGCGGTATCCTTTTATGGCGGAGGAATCGCGCCCAGCCTATTATCTCATTGCGAAAGACAGAACGGTCCTATCCTACTCGTGTGGGCGGGCTTGGATAAAAATATTTTACCCGAACATTATAGATCCGTTTCGGATTCTTTACGAAAGCATAATAAGAATTATGTGGAGGCGATTTTTTCGAACGCTAATCACGGTTTTTTCTGCGATGCACGATCCGCCTATAATACAGAATCCGCGCAGCAAGCTTGGAGCTTGACCGTTTCTTTTTTAAAAACCTATCTTATGATTTCTTAATTTAGGGCCCGACGAGATAGTTTCCAGTCTATCTAGGATTTAGGGGATTACTCCATTGTTGGGAATAATAACTCTCCGCCTGCAAAGGGGCAGGGCTACGGGTAAAATCCATCCGTTTTACGGCGGATCCGTCCGGGTAGGTTCCCATGGAGAAGTTTCCGTTTCCCGAGCCTAAAGCGGTATTAGCGCCGGCAACCGTTCCGTTAAATGCATAATCTGCCAATGCATCCAATTGCCTCCAGACGCCGTAGAAATCATAACCGTTCAAGGCGCCGATTCCAAGAATCGTATCTTTTATCGGAACATAATGGTCCGACTTCAACGTGTAGCCGCCGTACGAATCGGTATGGACAACCTGATAGGATCTTTCGGTAGATGCGATGTTGGTCACGTTATTATAGATATCGATTCCCATCCGATGATCGTTCGTCTGATCCTCTTCGTAAACCTGGACGATTAATTTAGTAGCGCTGGTAAAATCGGCGAGATTCGCGTTCGTCGTGCTGAACGAGTACCAAGGAGCTGCAAGATACATGAAAGATCCGAGAGAACCCCAGGACTGTTCGAACAAACCTTTATGAGCCATATAAGGAGAGGCGCCTCCACCGTATGAATGCCCCATAAAGCCGACTTTCCGCGTATCGATCTTACTTGGAAACGTATCGACCGCAAATTTAAGTCCGGCCCACATTATATCATAATTCTGTGTTGGAGGTCTGGTATCGGAAAAGTATATGGGAAATACGACTACATAACCTTTCGAAACGTAAAAATCGATCAACGGATAGTAAGGCTCTGCAGAAGGAGAGCTGAAACCATGAAACAAAAATAGTACGGGGGCCGGACTAGATTGATCGGCCGGATAATAAACGCAGACGCGTCGATCTGCGATCGGATTTTGTAGCGGAGCGACCGCGACCTGATGAGTTCCTCTCGCCCCGTACCCGCCGGTGATTTGAGTAACCGGTCCCTGGGGAGAAATTCCCGTAATCGCGCAGTTGTTTAAGAGATACGGGTACGACAATATCAAAAGAACGTCCTGAATCGTTTCCGTCTCGCTCATCTTCTTTCCATGTTGAACGCAAGAAGCAAAGACAGGTAACAAAATAAGAACGAGGACAAAACGAAAATTCATATGGCTTACCTTCGGGATAGGTCCGGCAAAATCTACTTCAAAATTTTCTCAATCGCCTCGGTGATTGCCTTACTGTCAGGTTCTACGGCGGAAGGATAACGAGAAACGATCTTACCCTCCGGAGAGATTAAAAATTTTTCGAAGTTCCATTCAATTTCCCCGGAAGGCTGAGAAGCAGACGTTAGATACGAGTATAACGGATGTTTATCTTCTCCCTTCACGGAAATCTTAGACATCATATCGAAGGTCGCTCCTTTTTGAAGCCGGCAAAACTGTTCGATGTCCTTATCGCTACCCGGCTCCTGTGATCCGAAATTATTTGCGGGAAAACCGACCACGACAAAGCCCTTCTCTTTGTATTTTTTATAAACTTTTTCTAAATTGTCATACTGATAAGTATAACCGCATTTCGATGCGACATTCACGATCAAGACCGTCTTTCCTTTATATTTAGAAAGCGATATTTCTTTTCCCCGAATGTCCTTTACCGTAAAATCGTAAAGACTCGTCGGAGCTCCCAATATCGAAAGGAACGGTAGGCCGATAAGAAATGCGAAAGGAAGTTTCCAATACATAGTGCTTAGACAAAACCGACCGGCTCGAAAGTCCGCCAAAAAGTTTTATTAAGGAAAGAATTTTAAGGAACGGCCCCGAACGTGTTCTCACGGAGCCGTTTCCTTCGGAAAGCGAATTAAACTTTTATTCGTATCTCTCTATGATCATCGTGCCGGCAATTCCTCCATGAGCGCAAGCCGTGATTAATACGCGATTTGCGGACTTGTCCTGGACAATGTCCATAATCGCATTGGTAATAAGTCGAACCCCGGTTGCTCCGAAGGGATGCCCGATTGCAATCGATCCTCCATTGGGATTTATTTTCTTTGCATCGAAATTTTTTTCCCAATCCCAACCGGTATCGATCCTGATCTGCTCCATTGCACCGATCGCGGTCGCAGCATAAGCTTCATGAATTTCTACATAATCCATATCTTCGATCACTAAACCGAATTCCTCAAGCAAACTCTCCGTAGCATACGCTTGCCCTAGGCCCATAAGATTCGGGTGAACTCCCTTCATTTTCCAGCCGCTAAGGACCGCTTCAACTTTTAAGCCTAGTTCCTTTGCTTTTTCCACCGTTGTTAAAATAAGTCCGGCAGCTCCGTCCGAACGAGGACTTGCGTTAAAGATCGATACCGTCGGTCCATGCGTGACCTTTAAATCTTTTCCATACTTCGTTTTAAAATCCTCGAATTTCATTTGCGGATTATCGAATAATAGCATTGCGCGACCCATTCGACTGGGATTTTCCACCAGACCTCTTCTCAATTCGACGGCTTCGTCGACCCGCAGCTCGTTACCTTCTTCGTCTTTAACGGGAATGATATAAGGAGAATACTTTCCGGCCTCGGAAGCTTCTAACGCTCGTTTGAAAGATTCGAACGCGACTTTATCCGAAATTTCCCTGGAAAGATTATAATTCTGAGCGAGAATCTCCGCAGTAACCTGCATTCCGTAGGAATTTTCACCGTCGTCCAGTCCGTCTTCCAAAGTATCGCGAATTTCGACCCCCTCCGGTAAGTGATCGGGAAGCAGTTTCTTAAGTTTATCCAGAGAGCCCGCTTTTTTATTCATTCTCGCATTTTTGACGATAAATGGCATCGCGGTTTGGGATTCTTCTCCGATCACAAGAAAGAGCTCCCCTTCACCTAAAATAATTCTTCGCGCTGCTTCTATGACTGCCTCGAATCCCGACACGCAATTATTTGAAAGCGTAATGGAAGGAACCTCATCTCGTAAGCCCACTAAGTTTGCAATAACCCGAGCAGAATTCGGCGCACTCGGAAAGCCCTCGCCGACTACGATTCCGTCGAATTGTTCTTTCTTTAAACCGCTCCGTTGAATGATATCGTCGGCAACGATACGACCTAAATGATGAGCCGGGTAAGATCCAAGAGCTTTTGCAATTTGAGCAAACGGGGTTCTACGCGGAGTACATATCGCCAATTTCCTTTCGAGTTTCATACTCTCTCTCCTGACGGTCGGCTTATCTCATTTCGATATTCGGCCTGTCTTCAAGAATTAGACCTTCCTCGGTCTATAATATTTATAAAAAACAGAACGATCGTTCTTATTTTTTATAATGTAAATGCAAAAATAATGGGAAATAGAGCGCATTTCAAAATGTGTCCGCGCAACCCGTCGTTTTTAGGATATTGATAGGTAATTTCGAGGATAAGTGAACTCGGCCGTTTCACATACCTTTCGAGACCCAAGCCTATCTAAAATCCGCCGTTCCGAATCGTTATCAGAATCTTCCGACGAGACTGGACGATAAAAAAACCCCGAGGGAAAACATCTCCCCCGGGGCCGATATAAACAAAAGTTTAAAGACTTCTTAACCTTCGTATCTTTCGATCAGCATAGAACCTGCAATTCCGCCGTGAGCGCAAGCGGTTATGACAACGCGCTTGGCTTTTGCATCTTCTTTCAGGTCCATGATCGCATTCGCTACTAGGCGGATTCCGGTCGCTCCGAACGGATGTCCGATCGCGATCGATCCTCCGTTAGGATTGATTTTCTTATCATCAAAACTTTTTTCCCAATCCCAACCGGTATCGAGTTTGAGTTGTTCCAAAGCTGCCACTGCAGTTGCCGCAAACGCTTCGTGAATTTCTACATAATCGATATCTTGGATTTTTAAGCCTACGTCTTGCAATAAGCCTTCAGTCGAATATGCTTGTCCGACTCCCATCAAGTTCGGATTGACTCCCTTCATTCTCCAGCCGGAAAGAACCGCCTCTATCTTAAGTCCTAATTCCTTAGCTTTTTCAACAGTAGTTAAAATCACTCCTGCAGCGCCGTCGGAACGAGGACTAGCGTTGAAAATGGAAACGGTCGGTCCATGAGAAGCGGTCAAGTCCTTTGCGTATTTTGTTTTGAACTCGTCGAACTTCATCTGAGGATTGTCGAAGAGAAGCATCGCGCGACCCATACGGCTGGGGTTCTCTACCAGACCTTCGCGGAGACCGACTGCCTCGTCGATGGCAAGTTCGGTACCGTCTTCGTCTTTAACCGGAATTATATACGGAGCGTATCTTCCCGCTTTAGAAGCTTCTAATGCACGCTTAAATGATTCGAATGCCAGTTTATCCGTAAGCTCTCTGGAAAGATTATAATTCTGAGCGAGAATCTCCGCAGTAACCTGCATGCCGTAAGAAGTCTCACCGTCACCCAATCCGTCCTCAAGAGTATCTCTTAATTCTACTCCTTCTGGAAGATTGTCGGGTAGAAGCTTCTTCAATTTGTCCAATGACCCGGCTTTTTTGTTCAAACGGGCATTCTTTACGACAAATGGCATGGACGTTTGGGATTCTTCGCCGATCACTAAATATACCTGGCCTTCGCCCAGAATAATACGGCGAGCCGCTTCGGAAAGGGCTTCGATTCCGGAAACGCAGTTGTTGGAAACGGTGATCGAAGGCACTTCGTCGCGCAAACCGATCAGGTTCGCGATTACACGAGCAGAGTTCGGCGCGTTAGAGAATCCTTCTCCAACTACGATTCCGTCAAACTGCTCTTTCTTTAATCCGCTCTTTGCGATGATATCTTCGGCCACGATGCGGCCTAGATGATGTCCGGGATAAGGTCCCAGGGCTTTCGCAATTTGAGCGAAGGGAGTTCTACGTGGCGTGCATATCGCCAATTTTTTCTCGAGTTTCATAGTCTATCTCCAGACATTAGTCTTACTTCTGTTACTGATTTAATTAAATATTTCACGATTCACCTTCCGGCACTCCGCCTTCGGGAAATTCGGTTACGCGTGCGAATCCGGTTACCAATTGTTCGGGAGGCTTCTTAGGCCGAGCCTTGCTTACGGAAACTACGAGGAGGTCATCCAAAGATTCGGCTAAAATTTCTCCCGTCACTGAATCGGTGATTTCTTGGCGCATTCTACTCCAAATTTTTTCAAAGTTCCGAATCCAAGTCCTTACTCTAGCTTTTCTTCCGGGAATCAAAGGTCGATGGTAGCGGATTTTTCCGCCCATATAAAATAAGGTCGTGTCCATCGCTACTAAGTCTTCCAGAGAAAGACCGGAATCCGCGGTAAAATGCCATCGCCCCTCTTCCAGAAGGCGCCAATAATGGGAAGGGTTGTACTCTCCGAACGGATTTCGTTCGCAATAAAACAAATCCCGATCGGTAGCGGCGCGCTCGCAACGGCCCGAAAATGGAAGAATAGATTCAAACGACGCCACTAAGGCCTCGGCGCTTTCCTCCGAAGTGAGAACTTGCAATGGTTGCCCGCCTTTTTCAATGCGAACCAAGGTACGAATTTCCGCGGCGATCTTTCCGTTAGGCCCGAGAATTTCCTGAGTGAATAGCACTACCCCGGTTTCTCCAGGGCGAGTCTCCGTCCGAATTCCCAGTTCCGTATTTTCCATCTGCTGTGCAAGAAAACGTATATCCGAAGCGATCGTAGTTATTCGAACAGACTCCTCGACCATCCGCTTCCAATCGTATCCTGCTTCTTCCAGAATCCGGTATCGGTCTCCGAGACAGGCGTCTTCGTAGGTTCGACTAGTCGTATGTCGTTGAGTATCCAGGTCCGAAAACCTGGTCTTGACCGTATGTAATTCGGATACAGACATGAGAGAACTTCCTGGCACTAGGTTAGACATGGCCGAAATCGGGGCAACAAAAAATACAGAACGTTCGTTCTGGTTTTTTATTCACTAATCCCAAATTCTATTGACGGGAAGAGGAATTTAGAGAGATAATGAAAATATCCAAGAATTAGCCAAATGACAGCGCAGAGAAAGAAGCGAGACTCCGGGGCTAGCGTCCGGGAACGGATCCTAGACACTGCCACAGAACTTTTCTACAAACAAGGATTCTCTAATACCGGGATGAGACAAATTATCCAGGAATCGGGATCCGTTGCGGCTAGTTTGTACGACCATTTCCCCTCTAAAAAAGAGCTCGGAATCGCGTACCTTGCCCGGCAAGAAGAAAAGACTTTGGCGGACCTCAGTTCCTTAATGGATCGATATCCGGAAGTGCAGGAGTTCCTTCGGGCTTGGGTTATTCTCAAAGAGAGACAAATTCGGCACGCAGAATTTCATGGAGACCCGTTTGCCGGTTTTGCGAATCAGGTTATGGATTCCGACCCGGAATATACGGAATTCCTAAAGGGAATCGCGGATAAGTGGATCCGAATGATCCGGGAATACCTGAGCCGAGCCGTCGCTTCCGGTCAGCTTGCCAGAAACATGGATATCCATTATATCGCTAGACGAGTATTGATGGCTTACCACGGGTCTATTACTCTATGGAGAATGACCAAGGATCTGAGATACATTCGTGAAATGGAAGATTCATTGCGTGAAATCTTCGAAGAATACACGATTCGATAAGAATTCGATTTTTATCGAATATGATTCCTTATCGCTTCTTCTTAGGCTTAGTCGATTTTTTTCCCACTGCTTTCTTTTTCGGAGAGCTTGTCTTTTTCGGCGCAGCTTTCTTTTTAGCGGTCGCGACTTTTCTAGATTTAACTTTTTTTGCAGTCGCAGGAATCACGCCATCTGCATCCTGTTTAGCGGATTTAGGTTTAATCGGAAGCGGATCTTTCTTTTCTTCCGACGTAATCAAGGAACTCAAACATTCGATTCCCAAAGGTCCGAGATATAGATTCAAATGGCCGTATTCGGGAATTTCCACGTCGTCAAAATGCCCCAGCCGAGCGCTTTGCCAGGGGCGAACGATAAAATCACCCCGGGTAAAAATCGCTTGGACATTATGAAATGTAGAGTATGTCTCTACGACTTCTCGAACCAGTTTTGATCCAGGCATCATTTGCCAAGTACATGGAAAGATAGGCGCAGTGTATGCCATGTACGTTCCGTGCAAAGGAGAACCCATCGTAAAGATTTTACGAACCCTGTCTCTTCCTTTGTAACTCAGTCCTGCCGCAATCAGACCGCCCATGGAATGCCCGACTATATAGCAATCCTTGATTCCCTTTTCTAAAATGAAATTCTCTAATAATTTACTCTTCTTGCGAATATCTCCGGTTTGAAAACCGAGCGGGACAGCATAAACAGGATGTCCCAGCGATACCAAACGATCTCGCATCGCTTTCCAAGTAATATTACGTCCCAAAAATCCGGTGACCAGCACGATAGGACGTTTGTGACCATCCGTATGATCCGGTAGCGTCACAAAAATTCCGATAATATTGCTGACCAAATAATAGAAGTTATAATAGAATTCGGCGAGATGCTGAACGATGACGGGACGAACGGAACGATTTTCGGGAAAATAAGTTAAATGATCTTTCTTCATGAGGCTGAATCCGAATTTTGCGGACGCTCCGATGTGAAGGTTCTTCGAGTTCCTCTCCTGCGCAAACAGAATTTTATCGTAAATCCTCCCCGTTTAGCTCGGATCAAAGGCAGGACGAAGCAAAAGCAAATTCACTTTCTAAACGCTTAAAAGAAGGAGCGCCAAGACTCGACTACTCCTCGGAAAATGAAGAAAGTTCTACTACTCTTTTTTGAACTTTAGAGATGCAGAATTGATACAATAACGTAATCCTGTAGGAGCTGGTCCGTCCGGAAAGACATGGCCTAAATGTCCTCCGCAACGAGCGCAATGGACTTCCGTCCGAGTCATTCCATGGCTAGTATCCGTTTCCGATACGACCCCTTTTTCCGTTGCCGGTTTATAAAAGGAAGGCCATCCGCTACCTGACTCGTACTTCGTATCCGAATTGAAAAGTTCCGCTCCGCAGGCCGCGCATAGATACTTTCCTTTTTCTTTATTATAATAATATTCTCCGGTAAACGCCCTTTCGGTTCCCTTTTCCCGCAGTATCCGGTACTGGTCGGAAGTGAGGACCTTTTTCCATTCTTCTTCGGATTTCTGCACTTCGTAGCTCATCTTATTTCCCTTCGACTTTTCCTTCGGTTCTCCGTAACTCGGAGAGCAGGTTCCACTTAGCATAGCTGCCCATAGGGGTATTATGCAAAGAAGAAATACAGGCTTATTCATGGCTTTTTTCTCCCGCTATACACTTCGACGGGATTTAAAAAGGTTACGTTCGAATTGGATGAAAATTCCCTAAAAGTTCGATTATCAAATGATTTTAGATTCTTTAGTTCGAATCGAAGTTATAACATCAAAGCAATATAGAGAACACCCGTTCGGAAAACTTAGATCCATTCGGAAAAGCGGGTACAGCTTGACAACACCCTCCTAAGAGAGTAAACCTTACCTTCAAAGTTCTGCGGAGGAAACGCGATGATTCAAGGAAACTATTTCCAAGATAATGAAGATCTATTATTGCATTTTGATACTCTTATTGATTGGGAAGAGGCGATACTCGCCTATGAAGGTAATTTCGGTGATGCAGCCAAGTTCAAGGAAACCGGCGACGAACGTTATGCTTATGCGCCGTCTAGCGTAGAGGAAGCTAAGGAATACTATCATTCCATTCTCGAATCGTTAGGTGAAATGATGGGAGATTTCGTAGCGCCTCGTAGCAAGGAAATGGACCAGATCGGACTAAAATACGAAAACGGTAAAGTAACATTCCCGAAAGCCCAAGAAGAATGTTACAAAACTCTAAAGGACTCCGGATTGATGCCGATATCGATCAGTCGCAAATACGGCGGACTCGGTTTACCGGTAATGGTTCAATCTATGATGTGCGAAATCGCAGCGCGAGCCGATGCCGCATTTTGCTTAGCGTACGGAAACATAAACATCGTAGAAATTATGGAAAGATTCGCATCGGAAGAAATGTGCAAAGAATGGCTTCCTAAAATTGCCGCGGGAGAATTCAGTGCGGCGATGGCGTTGACGGAACCCAACTACGGATCCGATCTTCCGAACGTTCAGACAAAAGCGGTTCAAGCTCCCGACGGAACATGGAAAATTACCGGAGCGAAGCGATTTATCACTCATGCATGCGGTTATATAGATTCGCCTTCCGTGATCTTAACGTTAGCGAGAACCGGTTCTCCCGAAAGCGGGGCACGAGGGCTATCTTTCTTTTTGGTTCAAGGCAAGGACGTTCATATCGCAGGGGTCGAGCATAAGATGGGATTACATTGTTCTCCCACTTGCGAAGTCGTGTTCGAAAATGCCCCCGGTCTACTGATCGGAAAAACCGGTTATGGTCTCGTGAAATACTCGATGGGAATGATGAATGCCGCTCGTTTAACGATCGCCACTCAATCCCTTGGAATTGCGACCGCGGCGTATTTCGAAGCGGATAAATACGCATCCGAAAGGATTCAATTCGGGAAGCCGATACGCCAGATCCCGGCAGTGAAAAAAATGTTGGATAGGATGGAACGTGAAATTCTAGCCACTCGTTGCTTAATCTCCGAAACGGGTAGAGCCATCGAACTTTATCATTGGCGTAAAGAGCGAATGATAAAGGAAGAAGGAAAAAGCGAGCGCGATGTAAGCCAGGATGAAACCATCCGCCGCTGGGAAAAACTTGCGGATTTATTCACCCCTATGAGCAAGTATTATGCTTCCGAAGGTTGTGTTTCCATCGCTTCCGAAGCTTTACAAATTCATGGAGGAAGCGGATATACCGAAGATTACGACGTAGCTCGTATATATAGAGACAGTCGTATTACGACCATCTATGAAGGAACCACCCAATTGCAAATCGTAGCCGCAATCGGAGGAGTAGTTTCCGGGATGTCTCCGACAGGAAGTCTTCGTCAATATATTGAAACCGAACTGGCTAGTTTTAAACCGTCCGAAGATTTGAAAAAACTTTGGGAATATGTGGAAACCACCGTTCAGAAATTCAAAGCGATCACAGACAGTCAGGTGAAAGATACGTTAGCTTTCGAAACGGTAGAGAACGCAGCTCGACTGGTATGCGGACTTCTTTTGGAAAAATCTCTCCTAAAATCAAACGGAGATTCCAAGAAAAAACGGGAAGAAGCATCCAAAGCCTATAATATAGATTCCTTAGCAATTGCCGAAGGAAATTTATTCAAACTAGAGAGAGCTTCTCGTCAGGCAGTCGCCGTTTAAGTCCTTTCATGGGATCATCGGCAGCGTAACAACCTATCGGTGATCCCGTTCTTGCATTGCGCTGCTGTCGGTTTTATTCCGAAAAAAACGATTCGTCACTAACTCGGAGTAAAATCGGCGGTAGTTCGACAGAAGACAAAAAATTCGTATTAAATTTCTTTAATCTTCTTTACTTTCTTTTTTTTCCGTCGGGAGACGGGGTATTTCACCGGTTGTGACCCCGACGACGATTCGATTCAAATTATGCTGATGCAACATCCTGCGGTAAGTCATTTCGGAAGTTAAGGCCGAAAGTCTTGCCGTAATCGATTCGATCCGGCTCGTTCTTCCCGTCCGATAACTCGCGACCTGTGATTGAGCGGTTTCCTGGGCTAAATTATATGCTTTTTCATATATGGTAAGAAGCCTCCGCGAATTCTTATATCCCTCGAACGCATTCCTAATCTCTTGAGACGCGGTCCTTCTAGTTTGAGACACGGTAAGTTTTGCCTGTTTCCGCTGGGAATCCGCGGCTCGATAGTTCTCAAGCTGTGCAAAAGGGGTGAGCGGAACCGTGACTTGGAATTGAGTAACGATATCCTTATTGTAGGTCGTTCCGGGAGTCGGAAAAGAATAATAATTGTTAAACGCAATTGTAGGTAAATATACGTTCGTCAATGCAACCGATTTATTCCATTCGCTCGCTTTGAGGCTTTTGTCCGAAGCAAGAACGTCGAACCGCTTCGTTAGAAATTCTTCCGGTTCCCGATCTACCGGAGCGTCGGGCAGATTATTACCTTGGTATCCGGCGACTTTAAGAGTCGGCTCGCTCCCGGCCATGGTAAACAATGTGATCCGCACCTGCTCCAATTGAAATTTAGTGTCTCCGAGCGAAGCTTCCGCATTCGATAATCTGGTTTCCGCCGAAAGAAGCTCGGACCTCATAATTCTACCTAAGGAATAAAGTCTCCTCCGTTCCTGCACGTCCTCCAATGTCAGATCGAAAGTTTGCTGCGCGAAGCGCAAGTTCTCCTCCAACATTAGAAAATTAAAATATGCTTGAGCTAATTCCAGATACATTCTACCGGCTTCATGTTTCGCTTCCAATCTTCTCTGCTCGGTGGTGAACTTTGCCGATTTAAAACTTAAAAACGAAGTGACCATCGTGTTGATCGGAACACTCAATAGAATACGAGAACCTGCCGTCGCGGTCGGAGAGATCGTGGTAGTAGAACCGCCCGAAGAGGACGGGATTAGCAATGCGCCGGGACCGTACTTGTCCAGATTGGCTTGCAACTGATTATCCGCCGAGATTTGCTGAGCCAAGGAAGCAGTCGGAGTCGGGTGGACTGGCGGCGTCGTATAAAATTTGTTATACACGTACGATAAAGTGGGAAGAAAGCCCGCGAATTGCGCCCATTTTTGAGCTTCCGCCTGTTCAACGGTTTCGTTTCTAAGAGCAATCCGTTCCGTCCTCTCTACGGCGAGAATGTATAAATCTTCCAGAGAGACCGCATAACGTGACGACGCCCTTTCCACATCCTGAGTCGTGACTCCGGTCACTTGCTTTAAATTATCTTCGACAATGCCGTCCTTTAGTTTGACTTCATCCGAAGTTAGCGAAGTCGAGGAGGCGCAAGAAACAAAAAAATGAAGAATGAAGCATATACAGACAGCGAGAAAAAAAAGATTTTTTTTATCTAGTATGGGATAACTTATCATTCGATTCCTTTTCCATAAGAAAATACGCGGCCGGCACCACGATAAAAGTAATAAGAGTCGAGAGAACCAGTCCCCCCAAGATGGTAATCGCCATCGGCACCCGAGTCTCGGAACCCGGTCCCAGCGCTAAAGCAGGCGGGATGGCTGCCGCAATTGACGCAAACGAAGTCATCAACACCGGTCGCAAACGAACAGGGCACCCTTCTCGAATCGCCTCCGCAATGCTTTTTCCTTGCGAACGGACATGGTTTACGAATTCGACTAATAGGATAGAGTTCTTCTTAACAAGCCCGAGTAACATGATTAAACCGATAAAGCTATACATATTGAATGATTGTTTCGTAATATAAAGCGCAATTAAGGCTCCGGAAAAACTGAAAGGCATCGCTAATAAAATATAAAGCGGTTGCTTTAAGCTATTGAACTGACTCGCTAAAATCATGTACGACATCACAATTCCCATAACAAGGGCGAATAACAGACTACTCGCTGACTCTCCGGCAGTCTTCGCGGAACCTGTCACATCCACCGAATACCCTTCAGGAAGCACTTCTTTTGCGATTCGTAGGGATTCTTCCGTCGATTTGTTTTGTCCGACCGCTACGGGAGGATTCCCGAATATTTTAATCGTACGGTCCCGGTTAACGCGAGTAATATTCTTTAGGGT
Source organism: Leptospira fainei serovar Hurstbridge str. BUT 6 (assembly GCF_000306235.2). NCBI lineage: Bacteria > Pseudomonadati > Spirochaetota > Leptospiria > Leptospirales > Leptospiraceae > Leptospira > Leptospira fainei. Next base: position 1,607,946 of record NZ_AKWZ02000010.1, on the reverse strand, counting down.
ATTCGTGGCTTGAAGTACCAGAACGTCTTTTAAGCGCACGAATTCACCATACGTGTTACGCACGCTTATGTTCGGTATGATATCCGCTTTTTCTCCCTGCTCCTTGTTAATCTTAACACGAACATCGTAACTTCTTCCGTTTTCGGTAAATCTACTGACTTTCTTTCCGCCCATCAGAGGTCCGATCGTGTTTCCTATGTTCGCCATGCTAACGCCTCTCAAGGCGGCCGATTCTCTATTAGGTAAAATACGGACTTCCGGTTGTCCTGAAACGTAATCCGTATCTATGTCCAATAGAACTCCGCTTTGATCCAAGCGATTTCGAATTTCGTCGGAGACTTTGGCTAGATTTGCCCAGTCCGGTCCTGATAGAACTAACTCGACAGGATATCCTCTTCCTGCACTAAAACCCCTTTGCGACAAGTCTTGAACGGAAAATTTACATTCAGGAACCAGAGCCTTTAAATCTTTCCGTAAATCCGCAAAGATTTCGTTCTGAGTTACCTCTCGCCCCGTCTTCTTACTCTTCGGCCGTTGCCCCATGTCTTTAACCGAAACAAAAAACATCGCCCCATTGGATTCCGTTCCGCCCATTCCGCCTATATTGGACATATACTTGGAAATTTCCGGTTTCTTGAGAAGATACTCTTCCACCTTCTTCATGGCTTCGTCCGTCCGGTAGATGGAAGAGCCGATCGGCATCTTTGCCCGAATGATGAAGCGCCCCATATCCTGAGGAGGAATAAATTCCTTTTTGAGTAGCAGTAAAAATCCAAGAGAGAGAGCGAACAAAAGTGTAGCCGCGAAAAGGATCGCTTTCGGATAAGCAATTACGTAATCGAGCACCTTACCATAAATACGCTCCGAAAATTGAAGGAATCTTTCGATAATCGGATCCATCTTTTTAAAGAAGGAAATCGGCGCGATCGCTATCTTAAGTTTGGAGATCGTTTGCTCGAATCGATTCTGACCGGACACGGGCTCGGGAAAGCGTATCGCCGTCTTTCCACCTCGTTTTTTGTGTTCTTGTAGTTTATGTTCCCGATAACGAGAAGCTCTCATCGGAGTAAAACTCAAAGCTTCGAACAAAGAAAGAGCTACGGCAACGGCGACCGTCACTCCGAATTCCAGAAAATATCTACCGATGATTCCGGACATGAAAGCGACTGGAAGAAAAATCGCGATAATCGCCAGAGTGGCGGCTAACGCGGCGAATCTGATTTCAGACGCCCCGTCCAACGCAGCTTGAAACCAAGTCTTCCCCATCTCTCGATGCCGGCTGATATTCTCTAGGACCATAATGGCATCGTCTACGACGATACCTACGGCAAGAGAAAGCCCGAGAAGCGTAAAGGTATTCAGCGTGAATCCCGCAAAATATAATATTAAGAAAGTTCCCATCACCGAAGTGGGAATTGCAAGCAGGACGTTCCAAGTACTGCTCCAACTTCCCAAAAACAATCTGCAGACAAAACCCGTAAGAAGCGCGGAAAGTACCAGCGTAAAGATCAGCTCCTCGACGGAGTCGCGGATAAACGTGGTATTATCATTGGCGATGGATAGATCGTATCCTTTCGGAAGTGTCGGTTTTAATTCCTGCATCTTCTTCTTGATCAAATCGCCGACCTGAACCGCGTTAGCGCCTTTGAGTTTTTTAATCCCTAATCCGACAGCCGAAATTCCGTTAAAGCGCGATATCCTTCGGATTTCATCCAAGCCGTCTTCGACATGGGCGACTTCGCGAAGACGGACGGGGCGAAACATCGCGGCCCCACTTCGTGAGTTTATAAAGATATTCGAAAATTGCTCGACCGTGGGAACGTCACCGACCGCTCTCAACGAAACTTCCGAACTTTTGTTTTCCACTCTTCCGGAAGGTACTTCTATATTCTGTTCGGTTAACGTATTCGTAATATCATTGACGGTCAATTCCGCCCGGGTCAACCGTATCGGATCCAAGAAGACGTTGATAGTCCTATCCACGTATCCGCCTAAAATGATTTCGCCGACTCCCGATATCTCTTGGAATTTATCTTTGAGATGCGATTTCACGAAGATCATTTTCTCTTGGTCCGTTCGGCCGGCGGCAGTCAGCGAAACCCAAATGATAGGCGTATCATCCGGGTTGGACTTCATCAAGATCGGTGGATCCAAGGCATCCGGCAGTTTATTTTGAACTTGAGCGATTTTCGTTTGAATTTCCTGGATCGCTACGTCGACATCCCTCTTCAATTCGAGTTCGACCGTGATTGTTGCGGAGTTATCGGTGGATACGGAGCGAACTTCTACTACGCCCTGAACCGTAAGTAAAACTTCTTCGATCGGATCGACCACGTCGGTTTCCATTACCGAAGCATTGGCGCCCTCTAGATTCAACGTAACGTTTACTATGGGGAAGTCCACGTCCGGCATTTGCGAAAGCCCCATTCGGGAAAAACCGATTGCGCCTAGTAAAATAATGCCGATCATCATCATCCACGCGAAGATCGGGTTACGAATGGAAACTTCTGATAATTGCAAAAGAGCCTCTAATTAATGCGGAATCGGTCCTGAAAAACGAGATTTACGTTCATTTTTCAGACCTCCCTTTTTATCGCCGGTGCCGGATTTTTTCTTGTCCAGAAGGAACATTCCAATATGAAATTCCCATGTCTTTTCGACTTCTCGAACCCGATAAAGGGATACTTCTTTCCGATGCAATCTCGACAAACACGATTCTAAAAGGGAAGGAATTTCCTCCAGGAACTTGGATCCTAGCTGACTTTCAGTCTCAAGGAAGGGGACGCAAAAATCGAGCCTGGGCAATACTAGGTGACGAGCCTTTCGTATTCTCTGGAAAGTTTCGTTCGACCGGAGAACTACCCTCCCCGAATCTTTTTTCCCTTTTCATCGGGGTCTCCGTCGCTAAAGCATTGTTATCAACCTATCCTTCATTACACCAATCGGGCGATCTTAAAATCAAATGGCCGAACGATATATTCGTGAACGGTAAGAAAGTTTGCGGAATTTTAATAGAAACCGAAAAAGAAGGAGAGGACTGGGATTGGATCGTCGGAATCGGGATTAATCTTTTCGGAAAAAGTTTCTCGGAAGAATTGCCCGAAGCCGGATTTGTGACGTCACTTGAGACCGAGTCTGGAAGAAGAAACCGTTTCTTAGAAACGCTCTTACCGTTGTTAAATGACGCGACTTTATCCCTCGCCGACGGAAAAACATATCTTTCATTTATTAATGAACGACTTCTATGGAAAGAAAATACGATCGCCTATACCGAAAACGGAGTTCCACAAACCGCAATATTATTGGGAGTAGATGATTCCGGACGCTTACTCGTTCGATCTCCTTCCGGGGAAATCACCGAATTCATTGACAGTCCGGAAGATTTTAGATCCCTGGGTTAGGAATGATTCTAGTTATAGATGTCGGTAATACGAATACCGTTTTCGGAATTTATAGGGACGGTTCCAAAGAACCTATCTTTCATAGGCGAACCGTAACGAGAAGGGATCGGACCTCCGATGAAATGGGCCTTTTTCTACGAGGGTTTCTACGGGAATTTGAAATCGATAGCTCGCAGATTCGCGGAGGAATATATTCTTCGGTAGTTCCACAATTGAATCCAATCTTAGAAAGAATGATCCAAGATTGGTTTAAGATCGATCCGATCGGAGTTCATTACCAAATGAAGCTCCCGTTCGGAATTAAATATCCGAGACCGTTCGAGATCGGAGCCGACCGTTTGGTGAACGCCGCGGCTGCGGTTGTCGATCATCCGGGAAAAAGTATCATCATCGACTTAGGCACTGCAACGACGTTTTGCGTAGTCGACGAATCTCCGAATTACTTAGGAGGAGTGATTGCACCCGGCTTAAAGGGATCCATGGATGCTCTCACAAGAAATGCCGCCCAGTTGCCGCCGATCATATTCCAGGCGCCGACGAAGATACTAGGCGATTCCACGATCGAATCCATCCAAGCGGGTTTTTTTTACGGATGGATCGGTTTATTGGAAGGTATCATACGAGAAATTAAAAAAAGATACGGACAAGAGTACACCGTGATCGGGACCGGCGGATTGGTTACTACAATTCACGCAGCTCATCCCGGAATTTTCGATAAAATCGAACCTTTGCTAACTTTACGTGGATTACAATTTCTATATGAATTGAATCATTAATGCGATTCGATGAAAGATTAGGATTAAAATGAACGATATCCAAGAATACACTGCCGACCTGCAGATAGACAATTTCAGCGTGGTCGAAACTTCGGCTCTGCATCCGACTCAACTCTGTCTTGGATTCCGCGAAGTTCAATACAGAATCGGACAATTTAAAGAAATGTCTCCGGACGATCTGGATGCATATTTAAAAGAGAATTATCTTCCTATCGTGATCGGCCCGGACAAGCGGCCTTACGTCGTCGATCATCATCATCGCGCTCGTGCGATCGAACTCACCGATATGCGCGATACGGTTTATATTAAAGTTTTAAAAAACTGTTCAGAGTGGCAAGAAAGAGACTTCTGGCTAATGATGCGGGAAAATGCTTGGGTATACTTATTCGACAAGGATGGAAACCCTGCGGAAACGGAGGAGATTCCTTCTCGCTTGGAAGATCTGCAAGACGATAAATATAGAAGTTTAGCCTGGGCGGTGCGTAAAGCAGGCGCTTACGAAAAATCGGACAAACCCTTTCAAGAGTTCCTATGGGGGGATTTTTTTCGACAGCGAATCGATTTTGAAGATACGGAAGACGGATTTCAAACGGCCGTAAATAAGGCGGTCGAACTTTGCAAAACTCATGATGCAAAACATCTCCCAGGGTTCATTAAAAAATAAGCATTCATACTCTATTCCGATCAAACTATACGTCATTCCGCATCCAACCGAAAAGCGATCTCGACTAAACCGACGGATCTATGTCGCTTAGCAAAAAGAAAATCCGGCAAAACGCGATGCATTGATCTGCTGAGAAATCGCCTAACGACCATTCCATCGTTTCAACTAGACCATGTTACAAATCCATTTCGATTTCCTAAATTACTTTTCGATTGAAAGCTCCGATCTTGGACCAGAAAAATATCAAGATTATTTCTAACTTTTTAGATTGCGAACTCGACCCAAAGTCCCTACACTTCACTTTGCAAAACAGGCCTATTATACGGAGGCATTCCGATGCGAAACGCAATTAGGAATAAAGTGGAAAATCTTTTTTCAGGAGCAGGAATTTCCTTTGGAGGAAATTCCCCATGGGATATAAAGATCAGAGACGAAGCATTCTACGAAAGATTAATCGCCAAAGGCTCGTTAGGTTTTGGAGAAGCCTATATGGACGGATGGTTCGAAAGCGAACAGTTGGATCAAACCGTCTATAGAATCGTCAAGGCGGGACTCGAAAATGCAGGCGGAAAATCCTGGAGGGATATTCTCCTACTCGTGCTTTCACGTTTGATCAATCAGCAAAATAAAAGCAGAGCGTTCGAAGTCGGAGAAAGGCATTATGATCTTGGAAACGATCTCTTCCAAGAAATGCTTGATCCGGAGCTAGTATATTCCTGCGCATATTGGAAGAACACGACTAACCTGGCCGACGCACAGAAAAACAAACTGGATTTAATTTGCCGTAAAATAGGATTAAAATCGGGGATGAAGGTGTTGGACATAGGTTGCGGTTGGGGAGGCTTTGCCCGACATGCCGCGCGCAATTATGGAGCGGAAGTTGTGGGAATCAGCGTTTCCAAAGAACAGTTAGCTCTGGCAACCGAACTCTCGAAAGGTTTAAAGATCGAATTTAGATTACAGGATTATAGGGACGTGAACGAACCATTCGATCGTATCGTTTCCATCGGGCAAATGGAGCATGTAGGATTTAAGAATTATAGGACCTATATGAAACTTGTGTTTAAGTGTCTTAAAGACAAGGGGCTCTTCCTATTGCATACGATAGGATCCAACGATACCGCAAGAGTTGGGGATGCCTGGATAGAAAAATATATATTCCCCAATTCCCTTCTCCCTTCATTGGCCCAATTAACGAGCGCGAGCGAAAATTTATTCGTGTTGGAAGATCTACAGAATTTCGGGAGCGATTATGATAAAACATTAATGGCTTGGTATCATAATTTCGAAAAATCCTGGAAGAAGATAGGATCTAAGTACGGAGAAAGATTCTATAAAATGTGGAAATTCTACCTTCTTGCCTGTGCAGGCGCGTTCCGTGCTCGTAAATTACAACTCTGGCAGTTCGTTTTCACTAAAGGAGTGGACGGAGTATACGAGGCTGCAAGATGATTCGATAATCTGGGATCGTTGAACGGTTCGAATTCGTCGATGTTAAATGAAGTGGGATAGGCTTACAAACCGACGGATCCGGCCATCGCCAAACCTACGTATGCGGAAGCCAACGCATCCCAGGAATCGTCATGTCCGGTCAAATCGCGCAATCCGAGCAGCAATCGTATGGCGGACTTTATATCTTTCTTATCCGCAGTTCCGCTTCCGGTAGTCCCTTTTTTAATTTGAGACGCGGTAGGCTCAACGACAGGAACATTATGTTCTCCTAAAGTGAGTAAAACGACTCCTCTAGATTCGTAGACTTTGGCCGCAGTGGATCTATTCTTCGCAAAAAAAAGCTCTTCCACACATGCTAGATCCGGCCGAAATTCGTCCAAAATTGCGTCTAACTGGCGGCGAATCGCGATTAAATTTACAGGACTTTTTGTACCGGGCGGAACTTCGATCGTCCCGTATGTGCGAACGAGAATAACTGACTTTACTTTTTCTAAAACGGCATAACCCATGCGATGGGAGCCCGGGTCGATGCCTAAGACTTTCATTCCGTCGCGAGAATTTTATCGTTCGATACTTTTTCGAACGATAAAAAATCCTTTATGAAGTATCCGCTCATTCATACTCTTTCTCCAATTCCGGAGCCAATTCGAAGTTGGAATTTACGCTTTGGACATCGTCGTGAGATTCCAGATTATCGATTAATTTCATCACTTTATCCGCGGTATCCTTGTCGGCTACTTCGGTGGTGACCAATGGAACGAATCGAATTTCGGATTCATCGGTTTTAATTCCTTTATGATTCAAGGCATTTTGGACCGCCTCATAATCTTCAGGGCTCGAGACTATTCGATAGACCTCGCCTTCATTTTGAACGTCTTCAGCGCCGGCGCCGGCCGCCAAATCAAAAAGTTCCTCCTCGCCGATCTGATCGGAAGGAACGATGATAACCCCTTTCCTTTCAAAAAGACGACTAACGCTTCCGGTTGTAGCGAGAGAACCTCCCAATTTAGTCAGAATGCTTTTGATTTCCGGTGTGGTTCTGGATTTTTTATCCGTTACAGCCTCGACCATAATCGCGATACCGCCAGGACCGAAACATTCATAAAGGCATTCCTCATAAACGATGCCTTCCAATTCTCCGGTTCCTTTTTTAATCGCTCGCTCTATATTGTCCTTAGGCATATTCGCGGATTTAGCCTTCAACACCGCGAGGCGTAAACGAGGATTCCCTTCTTGGTCCGATCCCCCCATTCTTGCCGCTACGGTGATCTCTTTTACCACTTTTGTAAAGATCGCTCCTCGTTTCGAATCGATCGCGTCCTTCTTGCGCTTGATTGTGGCCCATTTACTATGACCGGACATCGGATGTTCCCCTTTTTATCGAATTGAAAATTGATCGTTTGGAATTTTAAGCTCGAACACGAGTTTCAAACACGCTTTTTTCAACAAATCCCTATTTTTCAACCTTGTCCATCTTTTTTGAGGGATCGACTTCGCGCTAAGACTCCGCGGAAAGGCTTGGCAAAGAACCCAAATTCAGTATGATTGTTATGTGAATAAAAATAGATCCTCCTTCTTCCGCAAAATAATCCTCCAAGGGACTGCAATCGCAATTTTAGTCCAATTTTTTGCCGTTTGCGATCGTAATCAAGATTTGGAAAAAAAGGAAATTATTAAGACCCTCTTCGAGGAACTGCAGGCGGATTTGTTAAAAGAACTCCAGGAATCCATAAAGAAGAACGGAATTGCCTCGTCGATCGCAGTGTGTAAAACAATTTCTCCGGCAAAGGAAAGAGAACTTTCCGCAAAATATCCGGGCTTAAAACTGCGAAGAATTTCCGAGAAAAATAGAAACCCTGAACATGCGCCGAACCAGTGGGAAGCGAAGGTAATGGCAGATTGGAAACAATTCGCCAAAACGGGAAATCCCCCGTATATGTTTTTTGAAAGTACTCCGCAGGAACTTCATGCCATGAAGCCGATCCTGTTGGCCAACGAGACCTGCCTAAAATGCCACGGCCCGATGGAAAAGATGGATGCAAAGACTAGAGCCGCGTTAATTCGGCTCTATCCGGATGATAAAGCTACAGGATACAAACTAGGAGAATTGCGAGGCGCGTTTTCCGCTACTTGGAAACGTTTATAAACTAACCGCGCTTGTATTAGGACTCGACTTCCTCAGGCAACGGGAAGAGACGGGACCAAACTAGAGCAATCGTGATACCCGTTAAATACATCCAGATACTGAACACCGCCGACGGTAACGCAACCTTTGGACCGAAGAATTGAACAGCGAGAGTCATTCCTAGCGTGGTATTTTGAATCGCAACTTCGATCGAAATCGTTCGACATTGTCTCTCTCCTATTCGAAGAAATTTAGGAAGGAAATATCCGGCAGCAAATCCGAATGCGTTATGTAAGACGACCGCCGCCCCGACAAGACTAATCATATTCCAAAATTCGCTTCTATTTTTAAAGACGACGAACCCGACTACGAAAAGCAAAAATAGGATCGAAAATATTTTGTAAGGCCTTTCGATCGCGCGAGCGATTTTAGGAAACCGGTAGTTTACGCTCATTCCTATCGTAATCGGGATCACGATAATGATAATTACGGTCTTTAACATTTCTATAAAAGAGATTTCCAAAACTTTTCCCGACGGTGCGTCCAAAAAAGATCCGAAAAACGAAACGATAAACGGAGTCAGAAGCGGACAAAGTAGAGTGGAAACCGAAGTAATTACCACCGCCAAAGCTACATCTCCTTTAGCTAAATAATTGATGAGATTTGAAGTCGTTCCGCTGGGACAGGAGCCTACCAGAATGACGCCGAGCGCCAATTCATACTCTAAACCTAAAATCAAAACGACCGCGTAAGCGGCTAAAGGCATAATCACGAAATGCCCGATCGTTCCGACTAACGTTTGTAGCGGAGTAGTTAAGATTCGTCGAAAATCGCTCAGGCCGAGACCGAATCCCATTCCTAACATTACGATCGCAAGCAAACTAGGAAGTAAAGCTCGTTCGACAACGCCTAATTGCATCGGCAGTCTCCTTAAAATAACAAGTGTTCAAGCAATCGGGCGCTCGTATTCGGCTCCCTTTTATGTGGAGTGATATAAGAAGGATCATCGGAAAAGAAAGTCTTTTTTTATTTAGTTTCGGAATGTAAAAAAATCGGATCGGAATTTTCCGAGTGGACCGATCGATTCTAATCAAATTACGTTAGTCTTCTTTAACACAATACGCAAAAGTGATCAGTTTTTTAATGAAGCCTCTTCCCGCGTTTCAACCGAAAGGCTAGATAGACCGATCGCTTTCTTATTTTCCGGATCGAGTCGTAGTGCCTTCTCAAGAAGTTCGTGCCCTCTATCTCGTACGCCTAAGGATAAGTATATATCCGCCAAAATAATAAGCGTCTTAATATGTTTCGGACTTCTTAACAGCAAACGTTCGGCGACGTCGATTGCCTTACCCATTTCTCCCGCCATCTTATGAGCGTGAGATGCGTAGAAAAAATGATCTAAGGAAGCCGGGGATTCCGCGATAAAATCCTCCAAATACCGGGCCGCCTTGGAAAAATTTTTCTCCTTAAAATGCTGCTCTCCCAAAAGACGCAGTAAATTTTTATCGTTAGGATTGGCTTCTTGAGCTTTCTCTAAAAAATAAAGACCTTCTCGTTTTTCTCCCGTCTTAAGAAGACTTTTGCCCTTGTCATAAAACTCGAAGTATTCTCGACCGGATTGGGATTTATCTTCTTCGGATTCTCCCAAATACTCTGCCCTTAACAGGGTAAAATCGTCGTACAATTCTCCCTTCGTTTGAAGAATTTCAAAAATACGAGTCGGATCTCCCGAACCTTCTTCGACGATACCCAAAATTTGTTCGGTATCTTCGTTGATGATCGATTCGCCCGACGAATTGACCGTCTTCAAATCGTCCTTTCCGTCGGATCCGATGAATAATACGTCTTCAGGAGCAAGCTGAAACGTTTGAATGATTAAATTTTGTTCGTTCTCGGGAATCCCGAACTTGCGACAAGTTAAAGCGTCTTCGATGAACGTCGCCTTTCCGTCCCGATATAAAATCGTCCAAGGATGCTCCGCATTTATGTAATAAAGAAATCCCGACTTTTCGTCCAAAATTCCGATTACGGCGGATATATACATGGACCCGTTAAAGGATTCGTAAACTTGCTGCAATTCCATAAAGACTTGTTTCAACCACAGTTCCGGAGAAATTTCCCTTTCTTTAGTCATTTTGGATCTGCTGAGAATCGCGCGGAACACCACTCCTAACACTAAAGCGCCGCCTGCCCCCTGGATCGATTTTCCCATCGCATCGCCGTTTAAAAAAACGGAATATTTCCTGCCTTTCAATTCCAGATTCCCGGCAACGCAAATGTCTCCGCCGATTTCATAACTCTTAGTTTTGAACTCGAAATTCTTTTTCTGCTTAATGTAAAAATCGATCAGCACGTTGGAACTTTTATTTTCGTTTACCGTAAGCGGATTGATGAGCAATGTCGTAAGGAAATAGTCTCCGTCTTGCTGGACCTTTAAGCGCTGAACCTGTTCGAGAGTATTATTTAACTCTAATGTTCTTTCCTCGATCTTTTTTTCTAGAGAATCGTTCAGCTCCTCGACTTCCTCGTTTAGCCGTACGAATCTATTCGCAAGTATGATCGCCAGGCTTAGAATGAAGAAAACGAACGAGTATCCGACTAATCTAGGAAAAATAAAAATCCCTCGATCGGTAAGAATGTCTACGATCGTCGAAATTAATACCAGTCCCATTCCCGCTGCGACCAATAGAGCGTCCCTATTTTTCTTTCTGATTTCCTTTGCCAACCAATAAAACACAACGGCTACGTAGCCTAACCAGATCGGTTGGACGATATTCTGATTTACGAACATGTAATTTAAAACCTCGCCCGTCGCCAAGATATAGATCGCGATACCTATACAAAGAATATCCAAGACCTGAAAGAAGCGTAATCGGGGAATTCTAAAATAAGCCCGAAGGAAATGGCTAAAAAACGGGATAGTAAAAATAAGGACCAAGTATTCAGTCTTCTTCATAGCAAAGAAGGAAATGTCCAGATCGTATTTGATTTGATTTCTAAAGAATTGATAAGCGACTAAAAGAAGAGTAAACGCGGAAAAATATAAATTCTCCGATTCTTTTCGCCTGCGAATGAATAGGAACGCAAAATAAATTCCGACGGTCAAATAAACCGTTAAGAATAAAAGCTTTAAGTATTCCTCCCGATAAAATCGTGAAATTATTTCCTGGCTTGGTCCGATTTCCGTTCTGTCGTTTGTAATTCCGATATCGTTAGGAAAGTATTTCTCTACTTTCACAAGAAGAAGGTTTAAACTTCCTTTATTCAATAAATCTTCCGGAATCCTATAAATTCGAACCTTATCATAGGCTTGCGGCTTTTCCGCCCCGAAATTCCCCGTCTTTCCGATCAATGAACCGTTCCAATACGCCTCGTCCCTATCCGAAATAACGCCGAGTCTAATCGAGGCTTGTTCCCGAAAATTACGATCGCCGACGCGGATGACTCTGGCAATCCAGATCGTCCTAACGGAGGAATTCGATTCGGTTTTTCGGGTAAAATAATTGCCTGGAGCCGAATAGTCTTCCCATTCGGAAAAGGTTTCGGTTCCGTTCGAAAAAGATTCATAGACGGCCTTAGGATCGATCTTATTCGGAATCGATTTCCAACCTTGTCCATCCAAGGAACGTACCGTGGATAAGTCAGAAATTTCGGCAACGCTGATCTCGCTGGCGATTAACGGAAAGATACTAATGCAGAAGCAAACGCAAGCGAACCTGATAAGGGATTTCATCCCGAAACATCCATGGTTAAATTAGTTACGACGAAGTAAGGATCGCTTTCGATTTTTCGCTTTAATTCTAGTGGATAGATGTATCGGAAGGAACCTTTCGAGTCGACTATAAAACGATTAGAATCGCATAACAATTGCGTTTCGAAGAAATAGAATACTTACTTCGATCTATTTTTATTCGCATTCATGCTTTGGATTTATTCGAAAAAATTAAGATTAGAATGCGATCAAGAAAACTTCGAATCACTTATTCTCTAACGCGACCGACAATTCTTTCAATATTTGATGAATCGTAGCCGTGTGGCCGAAAAAGAAGCGTGAAAGAAAACGGAAGATCGGATTATAGATTTTTCCTTCTTCCCGAATACGAACTCGCGTTAAATAGGGACCGAGCTTTAAAAAATGATACTCCCAAGTTCCTTGGTAAGGTAATCCTTCGCTCAAGATCCTTACGAGTAAGGAGGAAGGACGATTTTCCGATTCAAAGCAATAACGAATATGATGACCGTGAGAATCTTTTTCCAACCAAACAGTGTCGCTCTCTTTTATAACGGAGCGAACTCCGGATCTCCAACGGGGATACTCTTCCGGATTTCGTATAACGGCAAACGCCTCTTCGATCGGCGCGGCGATTTCCCGTTCGCCTTCCGCTTCATGCTCCTGAGGCAGTAATAAGCCGATTACAACGATTATGATAACGATCGTCAGAAAAATTGCCGTTGAAATCGCCAACCAAAACATAAATCGATCCAAATCGTCCGTTTTCGTCCGGCGGATACAATCGATTTTTAGATCAGTTGGTTAATTTATTTTGCATTGTTTCGATGCCTTGGGCTTGAATCGTTTGAAGTTTCGTTTTATTCGTCCAAAGCCTATAGGCGCCGATCCCGGAAGCGAATGATACGCCTAGATATATTGCGGTCTGCATAAGTTCTTTTTTGAGAAGATAACCTGTGCCGAATAACGCCGCGTAGAGAGAAAGACTGGCCAAAATCCAGATCCAACAACGGGAATAAAATTCCTTCCGAACTTCCCGACCGCCCCATTTTCCCCAAAAGCCGAACGGTTGCGTTCTCATTACAAACTTGTTTAAGGTATCGTCTCCGATCGGAGCCGTTAGAAGCGTGACCGTAATGGAAACGACGACACTTCCGATCGAGGTCCAGAACAATAAATATTCGGATCGCACTTCGGGAAAAATGGGATATAAAACCAAGGAAAGGCCTAGCGCAGTCGACATACCCGATAATTCAGTCCAAGCGTTTGCTCTCCACCAAATCCATCTTAGAATTTGCGGGAGCCCAAGTCCGGATGCCATTGCAAGAAAGAATTTCCATGCGGATTCGATGGATCCCATTTGCGTCGCTACCAAAATGGAAATGCCCGCCATCAGTACGACCGCAATTCTGCTCGCTCTCACCGTTTCCTTGTTATTCGCAGACGGCTTTAAGAATCGAAGATACAAATCGTTTACGAGATAGCTAGCTCCCCAATTGATATGCGTATCGGCGGTGGACATGAACGCCGCCATCAAACTCACGAAAACTAGACCTAAAATTCCGGACGGAAGAATAATCTTCATCAATGCGGGATAGCCCATCTCTCGATCGTTTTGAACCATGCTTCCTTCGGGAAAAAGAAGATCCGCCTGGGCAAGAGGAAAAACGACAAGACAAACCAATCCCGTCAGGACCCAAGGCCATGTTCTTAGAATAAAATTCGCGATATTAAACCACAGAGAGCCCAACTCTGCGTCCTTAGGCGTTTTCGCGGTATGCAAACGTTGTGCTAAGTATCCGGATCCGTCCGAGTAGTATTGGATCCACCATTGCACTCCGATGAATATTAGAAATATTGTAAGCGGTAAATGATTCTCGCCCTCTCCGAAAGACGGCCAGAAAGAAAGCATCCCTTCGGATTTTCCGGGATACGTTAATTCCAACTTGGAATAAAGGCCGTCCAACCCGCCTACATAATTTACCGCGTAAAAAGCGAAAATGACTGCACCGCAAATCCCTAATGCAAATTGAAATAGATCGGTAAGAATGACGCCTTGAATTCCCCCCATGCTACTGTAAAACACGACTACGGAAAATAGAAGGAGGACGGTTAGAGTATTATTCAAATCGTCAAAAACCAAAAAGCCGGGCCAAACGGACGCAATGATCCGATATGCATTCTCTCCAAGAAGAATGTTCCAATCTAAAAAGGGTCGAGTGATTTTAGACATTGCCTTAAACACCCAGCCCAAAATAATCGAATTAATTAAGATGCTTAAAAAGAAGGCCTTGCTAGCCCGTAAAATCGCGGCGCCGATTCCCGAATAGCGAATCTCTACGATTTCGATATCCGTAAGAACTTCAACTCTCCTCCAGAGAGAAGCGAAGAATACGGTCATTGCCATATAACCGAGAGCCCAACTCCACCAAAGCCAATTCCCGCTCACTCCGTCTTTGGCAACGACGCCCGTGATTACTAATGGAGTGTCCGCCGCAAACGTAGTCGCAACCATCGAAGTACCTAACCACCACCAAGGAAGTTTTCGATCCGCGACGAAGTAGGAACTCAGACTTTCTCCCGCTTTGGAAGAAAGTAAAATTCCGGCTCCAAAAGCGAATGCAATATATACGCCGATTAATATCCAGTCGATAGTCGAGAAAATGGCGGCCGTCCTTCCTTCCTTGTCGGGAAGTCTTTTTCCTTAAGATCGGCGGGAAAGCTTGGAAAACAAGGATTCTTTCGATCTTAGAAATCGATTTCTCTTGATCCCGTCGGAAGTCGCGTAAACATGGCCACGAGGCTATGGCAACCATCATCGTCCAAAAATACGGAGGCACATCTGTAGGAACTCCGGAAAGAATTCTAAACGTTGCAAAACGCATCAAACGTTATCATGATCGAGGCGATCACGTAGTCGTAGTCGTTTCCGCGATGGGACATACGACGGATGAACTCGTCGACTTAGCCGAACAAATTAGTAAGAATCCTCCCAGACGTGAAATGGATATGCTTTTATCTACGGGAGAGCAGATTTCGATTTCTCTACTGGCAATGGCTCTTTGGGAAATCGGAGTCCCGGCTAAATCATTTACCGGATCGCAAGTAAAGATGATCACGGACGGGAACTTCTCCAATGCCAAAATCGAAACGATAGATAGAACCAGAATCGATTCGGCTTTGTCCGAAGGTAGAGTGGTTATCGTCGCGGGATTCCAAGGAATCGATAAAAACGAAAATATCACGACTCTGGGAAGAGGCGGCTCGGACACTTCTGCAGTCGCGCTTGCCGCCGTATTAGGCGCGAAGGAATGCGAGATCTATACCGATGTAGACGGGGTCTATACCGCCGACCCAAGAGTAGTCAAGCAAGCAACGAAGCACGTACAAATCACGTACGAAGAAATGCTCGAGCTTGCCAGTCTTGGAGCGGGAGTTTTACATTCCCGTAGCGTGGAACTTGGAATGAATTATGACGTCGTCATTCATGTTCGTTCCAGTTTTAACGATAATCCGGGCACTTTGGTAGTGAGCGAGGACAAGATTATGGAAAAATTAAAAGTCAGCGGGGTTACCGCAAAGAACGATCAGGCCCGAATCACTCTCGCGAACGTCCCCGATAAGCCGGGTCTCGCGGCCGATCTATTCGGTAAATTGAGCGGTAAAGACATTCTCGTGGATGTGATCGTACAATCTTCCCCTTATGACGGTCGAAACACTATTTCCTTTACCGTTCCTAAAAAAGATCTGGTCGAGGCGCTACCGATTCTGGAGTCCTTTGCAAATTCGCACGGAACCGCTAAGCCCGAAATTAACGAAAATATCTCCATCGTATCCGCAGTCGGGATCGGAATGAAATCCCACGTAGGAGTTGCCGCACAAATGTTTCAAGCATTGGCCGACACCGGCGTAAATATCGAAATGATTTCCACGTCGGAAATTAAGATTTCCTGCGTCATTCCTAAGGATAAGGCAGAAATCGCGGTAAACAAGATTCACGACACCTTCGGACTATCGAAAAACGGTTGAACGTTCGGCACTAGGCGGGAATTTCTTCTTGTGCCCCATACTTTTGGTCCATTTTTTACGTCTCCTCGGAACCGTCGTCGCCTAGTAGCCTCGACTCTGATAGCCGTTTCTCTTTTTTGGGCTCCGAATTCCTCGGAATCGGCAGAATCCATCAATCGAATCATCGCGACGATCGGCAGCCAATCGATTTCGGAATTGGACTATGACGACGCATTGGACAAATACTTAAAACTTTCCCGATTTCTTAAAAATGAAGATATGCGTAAGTCCCAAAGGACTCGTGTAATCGATTTTCTTATCGATAGAGCGATCGTCGATGCAATTGCCGATGAAGAATCCATTCAAGTGAACCAAAAAAGATTGGAAGGAGAAATCGACAAAAGAATGGAATTGATGGGGATTACGTCTCGAAAGCAGTTCGAACGAGCCATCGAAGCTAGCTCCGGAATGTCCTACGATCTCTGGATCACCGAACTTCCTTATCAAATTAAACGCGGTCAGTTACTCCAATATAAGGTTCCTATGCCTCCTCCGGCGGAAAAGGATGTGCGAAATTGGTACGCTCAAAATAAGGAGAAGGTCGGTTTCGAAATTCAGTATAGATTGATAGCGATCGCACCCAATAACGACAGCATCGCCGAGGAAGCTCGAATTTATAAGGAAGCCACTGAACTTCGTAAAACGTTACAATCCGACACAAATTCATTTTCTCTAATCGCCGGATCTCCTAGAAATAGCGACGTCAAACTGCGTGGTCGAAAAGGTTTGGTGGATTGGATCTCTTCATTCGAATTATATAAAATCAGTAAATCTTCCGCAATCGCCGCTTCGCCGCTCCAAGCGGGCAGCATTTCCGAGGTGTTTCGTGACGAGTACAAACGCTACTGCATCCTTAAAGTGGAAGGGAAGAGAACCACTCCCTTCGACACGATCAAGGCGGGAATTATGAATATTCTGGCTCGCGAAAAAGAGGAAGAAAATTTCCAAAAATGGGTTCGAGAGCAAAGAAGCACTGTCCCAATTCAAATTTTCGACGATGCTTATAAAAAGGAAAATAAGATTCCGGACCAAAAAGAATCCATCCATCTCGATTGATTATCGTTTCCTTGCAGCTTAAGTCAGAAATAAAAATATGAAATTTCCTCCCCAAGCGATCGCATTTTATATTCCTCCGTCGAAATCCCGATTCGTCTCCGCGAGAGCGACTCAAGAAACCGCAGAGCATCTTAGAACTACACTTAGCAAACTGGCTCAGGTGTTTCCTAAGCTACCAATCTATTCCAATACATCGTTTAACGGGAATTTATCCTTGCATGATCTCGCTCATGAATTCGGTTTCTCGGAATTTACGATATTCGAGTCGGAATCGGAGATTCGGTTTTTTTCGACAATCGTCGATCGATTACCATCCTCTAGAACCGGAGATCCGGACTGGGATGAAGCCAGTTTTATCGTTCTGGACGGAATCTTTCCATTATTGGATACGAAACTCAGTTTAGAGATCGCCGAGAGACACGATACTTTCCTCGCACAGTATTCTTATTCTGAAAATCTTCCGATCGGCATCGTTCCTCGTATCCTTTCGCGGGAATTCGTCCGAAGTCTTCCCGCTAATTTTACGGGAAGCACTCAGGATTTCTTGGCGAAGAATATCAATCATTACGATACGGAAATTTTTTATCATTCACCCGACTTGAGACAATGGCGTTTGGATTTTTCTCTTCTCGACCTTCGTTCCGTTTTACTCGCAAACTCTTTCCTGGCAAAAAAGAACGACTGGAAGTACGAGGAAATTTTACCGTTTTTGCTTTCTAATCCGGAAGCGTTTCGAGTCGGACCAAGTTATTTGGAATTGGAACTTTTCGGAGGAAGACTTCGGGAATCCCGGATTTATCCCGCGAGTATACTCAGTGAGAATCGAACGGAGAGCCGAATCGAACCTGCCCTTTTGAATTCGCTGATCGAACAGCAACAATCGAGTTTCGGAACGGAATATAGTGTTTGCTTCGGCGGTTTAGGGGAACCCATACTACATCCTCAATTATCCGAATGCATAGACATTGTCCTAAAATCATCGTCGTTAAAAGAATTATTTATTGAAACGGACTTGGTAGACGATATTCGAAAATTGAAACAAAGTTTCGAGAATAGAACGAAAGAGGAATTGTCAAAAGTCAGTCTTATAGTCAATTTAAGCACCTGGAATAAAAAAACGTATTCGACTTTATACGGGCACGATGGATTCGATGCGGTCATTCGAAACTTAGAAGATATTTCTCAAGTTCTTCCGAAATCCTCCATTTATCTTCAATTCCTAAAATTAAAGGAGATCGATGCCGAAGTCGACTCCTGGTACGAGACTACCGAGAAAGCGGGTTACGGAATCATTCTTCAAAAGTATAATTCTTACGCGGGGAAATTACCGGAACGCAGAGCCGCAGATCTGACACCGCTGGAAAAAGAGTTTTGTTGGCATCTTGCAAGAGATCTCTATATAAATTCGGACGGATCGGTCGCAATATGCAAGCAGCAGCCCGGGTCAAAGTCTAGAACTCTCGGAAATCTAAATTCGCAAACCTTACTTGATATTTGGAAAAAAGGTCACCCATTCTTTGCATTCTCCGCAAACGGAAAGCACGAAGAGATCCCTGCACCTTGCCTTTCTTGCGATGAGTGGTACACTTTTAACGCGTAAAAAACCGGGCTCACTGTATGCGTTCATACAGGCGAGAACGAGTTCGACTCGCTTACCCGGGAAAGTACTAAAGGAACTTCCGAAAGGTTCCGGAAACATCTTACTGGATCACATTCATTTTCGGCTCGGTAAGGTTTTACCGCAATCCCGTATCGTTTATTTGATTCCTGAAGGCGACTCCGAGTTGGAAACCTTTCTCACTTCAAGGAAAAGACAGGTCTTCCCAGGACCGTTGGAAGACGTAAGGGCTCGATACATTCTTGCTGCCTCGAAATTCAACGCCCAAGCCATCCTTCGCTTAACAGGAGACAATCCGTTTTACGACGTTAAGCATCTAAGTTTGCTTTTATTATCCTTCTTAGAAGGAACTTCGCATCTATCTTACGTCAGAGGACTACCTTTAGGAACAGGAGGGGAGGTATTTAGGACGGAAGCTCTTCTCTGGGAACCGGAAAGCGGATTGGAAGAGCGGCATAAAGAACACGTTAGCCTGCATATTAAGGAGAATCCCGAAAAATTTCGAATT
Organism: Leptospira fainei serovar Hurstbridge str. BUT 6; assembly: GCF_000306235.2. Lineage (NCBI taxonomy): Bacteria > Pseudomonadati > Spirochaetota > Leptospiria > Leptospirales > Leptospiraceae > Leptospira > Leptospira fainei. The sequence continues at coordinate 1,588,548 of NZ_AKWZ02000010.1, read as the reverse complement.
ACTTCAATCCCTTCGTTGATTGGAGAGAAGGGCAGCGATAGGGTTCCGCATTTCCGTCTGACAGTCGATACAATGGAAGATTTCCGAACAATGGAGGCGATCTTAGAAGGGCCGGCAAAATCGATCCCGAATACGAATACCGATGTTCCCGATTTCGGCGTAGAAGATCTACTCCGATGGGAAACAAATTTTCCAAAGCTATTCCAGGGAAATGCGAATGTTCCCCAGATAAAGTTTTCTCTTCCCACATTAAACCGGAACACGAAAGGGAAAGTCGCTCTCTTAATCGCCCCCTCGAAGGAATTCGGCAGCGGCCATGAAGCAAGATCGCATATTTTATACTCGATGCTTCCGGACCGGGATTGGGAACCGGTATTGGTCTCCGAATTCCCGAAGGACGACGAATACCAGGGATTGATAATCGACTACAGAGATATAAGCATTCCGATAGAATATAAGAAAACGAAACTATTGCTTCTGGACCATTTCGGAATCGAACGGAAAATTCATCCGCACTTCGATTTACTACCCCACCCTCTCAATCGCGGAGACTTTGACTGGAATCATATCCTGCTCCCCCCATCGCTCACGAGCCAATCCCTTAGGCCGAATGAAGATGAAGTGAAACAATATGAATTCTTTTGTTACGCTGGTGCAATCGAAAAGAAAAAATGCGACGATTTGGATGAAATTCTAGTTCGGCAATCCGAATCCGGAAATATCCTGCGAGTTGGCGGAACTCCTCCTGCCGCAAAGAACCCGAGAATCGAATATGTCGACCGACTGTCCGCGAACGATTATTTAACGGCTATTAGGGGATCAAAACGATTCTTTGGATATTTCGGACAGAGTCTATTCGAAGCCTTGTATCTCGGAATTCCTTCCGCCACGTTCGGGATATCCCCCATCCATGAGACGCTTTCGTCCATAATGGAGGAAGACGTCGGAATTCCTTATTATAAAAACAAGGATTCCCTAGAATTTTCCATCGGAACAAAAACGCCGGGAGAAAAAGGATATGAAAATATATTAGAATATATTGATTTTATTTTTCATTCCGAAAAGTGATCAATTTAGGCACTATTTCAAACCTGAATTTTTATTCAAAAGATAGATTATTAATTCATTTTTCCGAAAACGACAGCGCATTTGCGTTAATACGCCGTTTCAACTCGCTAAAACGAAATTCATTTATTCGATCTCTTAAAATATCCGAATCCTGAAAACGACAAAATAAAAACGATGCGGGTGCATTTTAGAATAAGATCCTCGAAAGCTTCATGAAAATAATCTCGCTTCTTTCTTTGAAACATTTCTTACATTAATATAACTGCATACTGGAAGGAATCCGTGAAATTAAATCTGAGGATAGTTGACCGACTAATAGGACTTTGTCAGACTGTCTTCGATTTACATCATTCATTTAGAAAATTATTATAAACCATTACAGCTAACGGTAGTTAGTCGAATCGACTTATCGCCAACTTATGGATAGGTGGAAAAATATTTGTTTCACCTTCCCTATTGGATTTTGAATGATTTTAAACCGACCGTCAGTCCAATTCCAGACAGAAAGGCAGGAAACAATATATCTTACGTTTGTTTCCTATGTACTTTTTTTACGTGCACTTTAGAAAAGAGTTTGACCAAAACTTGTCGAAAGGGCACATTCAAACCGACCGTCGGTCCATACCGACGGTCGGTTTGAATGGAGAACTCTCATGATTCCACCTAAAGTTTCCACAAGAGAAAGAATTCTTAACGAATCCAGAAAACTATTCTTCGCAAAAGGATACGAAACAACATCGATTCAGGATATTCTCTCCGCGCTTGATATCGCGAAGGGTACATTTTATCATCACTTTCAATCAAAGGAAGAATTGTTGGAAGAGATTGCCGTGAAGTTTGCTCAAGAAGCTCATTCCACTATGCAAGCCGAGATCGGCGACCTTGGAAACGAGGGAACCGGTTTGGATAAAATTCGAAGAGCGTTGATCGTTACTCATAATTGGAAGAAAGGAAAAGCGGAAGAAATTCGCTTCTTATTAGAATCTCTCTTTTCGGCAGGCAATCTTCAATTGAGGGATAAGATTCATAGAAAATCGGTCGACCTTAGTTTTCCGCTTTTCGTATCTTTAACGTTAGAAGGCCAACAAGACGGTTCTCTACAAAGCAAATTAAGAGCGGATCATTTAACTTCCATCATCTTCGATCTTTCTGATGCATTAGGAGAAAGAGTCGCTTTCTTCCTTTTAGGAAAGAGCAAAGAGAGCGACGATGAAATCTACGAGCTAATGCTTTCGTATCATAAAACGATCGAAGAATTGCTCGGATGTCCGGAAGGCGGATTGGATTATTTCGATCGAAACGAATGGACGGAGTTATCTAGATTATTCAGAAAACCCGAACCGATGGCTGAAAGTTTCTCGGAACCCGCTCCACTAGTTGCAAATGCCAGTTAACGTGCCAACGGCAATTCGATTGCCGAGGATAGAATATGCTACTCTATGCTCTTGTTCCCACACTCCCAAGAATCGATTGGGAAACTCCGATCGATTCCGGAATTGAAGATTATATTAAGCGATCGTCCGAAATTCGGAAAAGTAGAATGCAAGAATTACTCGATTTTATGCGAGCCGAATATCCCGATCTTCGAGAAAGTTTAAAATACAAGATGCCGACCTTTGAAAGAAACGGAAAAAGTATTTCTTTTGCGAACCAGAAAAACTATCTTTCCATTTACTTTCCGGAAGAATCTTTTATTCGAGCCTTTCGTGCGAAAGCCGGCAGCATCGCCAGCGGAAAAACCTGCATCAACTTAAAGGATAAAGACAAGGTCCCGATGGTATATCTGAAAACTTTAATTAAGAAGGCTCTTGCGGATAAATCGAAGCGAAACTGATATCGATTGTTCCTCAAACCCAAAAATTAAATACGACCTTCGAAGGTGTTCGATCATCTTCAAGGTCGTATTCCATTCAACCGTCTGCATGGTGAGTGAACGAAGAGAATTCGGCCCGAAGGAGGATCGAATCGGATCAATTCCGAAAACAGTGTTTCCATATTGCAGCTCCAGCTTCTATAAAGAAATATGTGACATAATTACGGAGGAATTTACGAGTTCGAATCGAATGGTTTCTATTCACTTGACCTCTCCCTTCCTCGGAAAAATCTATCCGAACGAAGGCCATGAAGAAGCAGATAAGCGATCGTTACGAACCCACGAGCGTCGAGCCAAAATGGATTTCCCTTTGGGAAGAACGTAAAAGCTTCCAGCCAAACCAATCAGCATCTCCTTCCTTTACGATCGCGCTACCTCCTCCGAACGTAACAGGGAGCCTCCATATTGGGCACGCGCTCAACCATACGATCCAAGATATTATCATTCGAATCGAACGGAAAAAAGGAAAATCTGCGCTCTGGATTCCCGGAATGGATCATGCCGGAATTGCAACCCAAGTCGTCGTCGAACGTGAATTAGCGAAGGACGGAAAGAAACGTACCGATTTTACCCGGGAAGAATTCGAAAAAAAAGTTTGGGAATGGAAAGAGCATTCGGGGGGAATGATCCGAAATCAACAGAGACTCTTGGGAGAATCCGTTGATTGGTCTCGCCAAAGATTCACAATGGACGAAGGCTTATCCAAGGCGGTCGTCAAAGTTTTCAAATCCCTGTACGACGAAGGTTTGATTTATCGAGGGGAACGCATCATCAACTGGTGCCCTAAAACTCTAACGGCAATTTCCGATTTAGAAGTCGAATATAAGGAAACAAAAGGGAAATTATACCATCTTCGATATCCGATCGCGGGACAACCGGGAAAATACATCGTCGTCGCCACGACCAGACCAGAAACCATGTTCGGAGATGTCGCGGTAGCCGCGCATCCCGATGACGAACGTTATAAAAATTTAAAAGGAGCTATGGTGGAGCTCCCACTCACGGATCGTACGATCCCGATCGTGTTTGATAGTTTCGTTGATAAGGACTTCGGTTCGGGCTTGGTGAAAATCACTCCTGCGCACGATCCGAACGACTTCGAAGCCGGGCAACGTCTCGGTCTCAAACCGTTGATCGTAATGAACCCGAATGCGACTTTAAACGAACACGCGGGAAAATACGCCGGACTCGATCGCTTTATCGCGAGAAGAAAGATAGTCGCAGATCTGGAAGGGTCAGGATTAGTCGAGAAGATCGAAGATCATATTCATTCCGTCGGACACAACTCCAGAGGCGGAGAAATTATCGAACCATATCTCTCCTTGCAATGGTTTTGCAAAATGAGATCGATTGCGGATCTGGCCATCGAGGCCGTTCGCTCAGGTGAAACCGAATTTGTTCCCAAACTTTGGGAAAAGACTTTTTTCGAATGGATGAACAATATCCGCGACTGGTGCGTTTCAAGACAACTTTGGTGGGGACATAGGATTCCGGCTTACCATTGCAAAAACTGTAAGCATACCGAAGTCTCCGAATCAAAAGTGGAAGTCTGCCCAAACTGCAATTCCGGAGATGTAGAACAAGATCCCGACGTATTAGATACCTGGTTTTCCTCCCAACTCTGGCCGTTTTCGACTTTGGGTTGGCCGGAACTCACTCCCGACTTCGAAAAATTTTATCCTACTCAGGTTCTCGTAACCGGATTCGACATCATATTCTTTTGGGTAGCCAGAATGATTATGATGGGGAAAAAATTCACGGGTAAAGCCCCTTTTGCAAAAGTAATCATTCACGGACTCGTCCGAGATAAGGAAGGAAAGAAATTTTCCAAATCGATCGGAAACGTAATCGATCCTCTCGACATGATGAATAAGTACGGAACCGATTCGTTCCGTTTCTTTTTAGCCGCGACATTGCCCGAAGCAAAAGACGTTCTCTTTGATGAAAGTCGATTGGACGGCTATCGCTCCTTCTGTAATAAAATCTGGAATTCGAGCCGATTTATCCTGATGAACTTGGAAGAAGCGTTTCAAAAGAAGGAATTAGAAACTTCTTACGCCTCCGAATTGGAACCCATGGATAAATGGATTCTTCACAAATTCAACGAAACTCTTGCCAATTACGAACGGGCTTATTCCAAATTTCTTTTCTTTGAAATGGCTTCGGAAATTTACGAATTTGTTTGGGGCGATTTTTGCGATTGGTATATCGAACTTGTAAAACCCAGAATTTACGGTAAATTAGGGCCGGAATCGCAGGAAGTAGCTAAGCAAGTATTAGTGGATATCCTCGTTCAAGCATTAGGATTATTGCATCCTTTTATGCCTTTCTTAACCGAAGAACTCCACGAAGTATTGGGAGAAGGGGAATTCCTAATTGGAACCCCTTTCCCGACCGAATATTCCGTTTCCGCAGATGACGAGGGAGTCGTTAAGACGAATATTATGCAGGAAGCCGTTAAGCAAGTCCGAATTCAAAGGACGGAAAACGGGGTTCCGTTGGACAAAAAATGCCAAGCCATATTAAAATCGGCTAATCCGTTAGTCGCCTCTTCCGTTAAAGATTTCGAAGTTTCGATTTTACAACTTGCTCGACTGGAAAACATTCGCGTAGACGGGGCTTACCCGATCGAAAAAACGGATTCAGTCGGTGCGTTCCGATTCGGCGAAGTGATTCTTCCTTTAGCAGGAATGATCGACTTCGAAAAAGAAAAGGCGAGATTGGAAAAAGAACTCCAAAAAATCGCGCAAGAAGAAGAGAAACTCTCAACTAAGCTCGAAAATGCGAACTTTCTTGCCAAAGCAAACCCCGATGTTATCGAAAAGGAAAAAGAAAAGCTCAGGCTTTTAAAGGAAAAAGTAGAAATTATACGAAAGGGAATTCAAAAGCTTTCTTGAATAAATAAGAGAATCGATTTCGCATGGGGTCCTTAAACCGATCCGCACGGAAATAGGGTTCGACTGGCTTTTCCTAATTCAGCTTATTTCAAATGAAGGACTTCCTGCCCCGCAATGTTTTTTGCTATGGTATTGATATCTTAAAAATCCTGGAACGGTATTTTATTTTATGTCTCGTGTTCTTTTAATCGGCTCCGGAGGTAGGGAAAGCGCCATCGCCTACAAACTGAGGCAATCTTCGAAATTGACATCCCTTCACGTTTTTCCGGGAAACGGCGGCTTTCCCGACGCGGAATTGCTCCCGAAAGACTCTTTCGACTTAAAGCAAAAAATCTCCGTCCAAGAATTCGTTAAAAAAGGAGGTTACGACCTAGTAGTCGTAGGACCTGAGGATCCTTTGGTGGACGGTATCTGCGATTGGCTTCAGGAAATAAACGTGCTGACTTTCGGACCGTCCGCTTATTGCGCTCAAGTGGAAGGATCCAAAGAATTTGCAAAATCTTTAATGAAAGAAGCCGGAGTTCCGACTGCGAAATACGGATCATTTTCCGATTTTGAATCCGCGTTAGATTACACCCGAAGAGAGGGAGTTCCCATCGTAATTAAGGCGGACGGGCTTGCCGCCGGAAAAGGCGTAACCGTTTGCTTCCGGATCGAAGAAACCGAAATTGCACTTAAAGAAATTTTTTTAGACAAGAAATTCGGAGCGAGCGGAAGTAAAGTCGTTATCGAAGAATTTATGGAAGGTCAAGAAGCTTCCATCTTTGCGATCAGTGACGGTGTCCGATATTTTACGTTACCTGCCGCTCAGGATCATAAGCGCGCCTATGACGGTGATAAAGGTCCGAACACCGGAGGAATGGGCGCTTACTGTCCTACGCCTATCGCCACTTCTGATACATTAAAAAAAATTAATGCTACCGTTTTCGACCCGATGTTTGAAGTATTCCGAAAAAAAGGTCATCCTTATAAAGGATTGCTATACGCTGGATTAATGATCACTCCACAAGGAGAACCGAAGGTAGTCGAATTTAATTGTCGCTTCGGCGATCCGGAAACGCAATGCGTGCTTCCGATGCTTGACGGTGATCTATTGGAGATTTTCATAGCAAGCGCCAAAGGAAACCTTTCCGGCGTGCAAACAGGCATCCTACCGGGTGCATCTACCGTGGTCGTTTTGGCCGCAGACGGCTATCCCGAATCTTATGCAAAGAATATTCCTTTGAATCTCCCCGAAACAGGTAGCAAAGATATCGTCGTTTTTCATGCGGGAACTTCAAAAAAGGATGGAAACATAATCTCCACGGGTGGAAGAATTTTAGGAGTTTCGGCCCGAGGAAAGAATCTGAAAGATTCTGTGGAAAAAGCTTATTCTTATTTAAGCAAACTCGCCGCGCCCAAAACCTTTTACCGAAAGGATATTGCTCATAAAGCATTATAGACTATGCCGTTTCTCGTATCTGGAAATATAGATTTAATCGATCAGGCCAGCCTTCGTAAGTTAGAGAAGCACCTGGGGGTCATCTTATCCCCGCATCAATATCCGATCGAACAATACAATTTAATTCGAAATTCCTTACGTTCGAAACTAGATTCGGAAAACTTAATCCGAAGAATGAGCAGGAAAGAATTGCTGTCCTTTATCTATATCCTCACTCAGTTCGGAGACGTCGTTCAAGGGGAGACTCCTCAGGAATATCTTGACGTCGATAATATCCCCGTCGTTTTAGAATGGCAAAAGGGACATTTTATGGTTCCTTACGAAGTCTTGGATTTTCTCGCTCATTCTAGAGTGTTTCGAAATCAAAATTACCTGTTTGCACTGATCCCTCCCCTGCCTTCTAAGGAAAAGAAAGCTTGGATTGAATGGATCGGAGCGGGATACGGGAAAACGTTTCCGAGAGAAATCAATCACGAGCTTTATTTTCAATGCCGACATCTGCAAAAACCCTTTCAAGGAAAGAGTCTAGTCCAGGAAGAAGTCATTCGGATCGACCAGTTATGGGCTCCGGGAAAAAATGAAGTCGCCGACTGGTTTTATAAAGGAATTACTCCGTTCTATACTGCGATGAAGGAACTCCAACGGGTTGAAAGAGATCCTTTCCTATTGCATGTTTTAGATTTAATTCGCTCCGGAAAACTTGTCCTAAAACGCACCCCGGAGGAATTTGGTAGAAGAGAGGAGTTTGATCTCGTCTCGACTGTGGAAGGTAATACTCCGCAACTACGGGACACCGTATTTAGTTGGGAAGTAGAACGGGAAGAACGCGAAGACTTTCTTTTCCGTTGAAGAGCTATCTTTTCCTTCCCTCTTTTTCCCACATCTAAACTATAAAGCAGTAAAAAATCGATCCGTATGGAAGTAAAGAACGCCAAGGAACTCAAACGTCTTTCTAAAGAATTGCAGGAAAATTTCCTGAATCGATGGAAACTCTTGAATCTGGATAAGGATCAAGACCAATTAAAATCCTTTAACGACAGAATATCCGATCCCTCATTTTGGGATAACCCGGATCAGGCAAAATCCATCAGCCAAAGAAAAACCGAATTGGAACGAAAGCTTGCGCCTTGGATTGCGATACGCCAAGACATCAATGATTTTCCCGATTTGGTGGAATTGACCTTCGAAGAAAAAGGGGAAGACGGGGTCGACGAGCTTAGCTCCGAATATTCCCGTCTGAAAGATGAATTTGAAAGATTGGAACTCCTAGGGGCTCTGAACGAACCGGAGGATATGAAACCCGCATTCCTGAATATCCATCCCGGTGCAGGCGGCACGGAGAGCCAGGATTGGGCGGAAATGCTTTTTCGAATGTATCTAAAATACTTCGATAAGAAAGGCTATCAGTATAGTGTCGTTGATTTTCAAGAAGGTGAAGGCGCCGGTATCAAGAATGCGACGATCCATGTGATCGGAGATTTCGCTTACGGCTTTTTGAAATGTGAAAACGGAGTCCATAGACTCGTGAGAATTTCTCCCTTTGACGCAAACAAGAGACGACATACGTCTTTCGTGTCGGTCCACGTCAGTCCGGAGTTAGACGACGATATCGATATAAAAATCGAAGATAAAGATCTGAGAATCGACGTATACCGTTCCTCCGGAGCCGGAGGGCAGCACGTCAATACGACCGACTCTGCAGTCCGGATGACGCATATTCCGACAGGGATCGTCGTTGCCTGTCAAAATGAACGCTCGCAAATTAAAAACCGAGACACCGCGATGAAAATGCTCAAAGCTCGTTTATACGAAATGGAACAAGAGCGATTAAAAGAGGATTTGCAGAAGAAATCCGGTGAGAAGAAAGATATCGCCTGGGGGAATCAAATCCGTTCCTACGTATTCCATCCGTACAATATGGTTAAAGATCATCGGACGGATTATGAAACCGGAAACGTTCAGGCGGTTATGGACGGCGATATAGAACCGTTTATCATGGCTTATTTAAAAACTCTCTGATCGCAGTGCTGTTACGCGGAAGTTTCGATCAATACAAAGGTCGAAGTCAATTTTACTACCGAACATGCATCCATCGAACAAATCGAAAGGCGAGAATCTTTTCGTAAAACAATCGGATTCTCGCTCTAATAAATATATTCTTTAATCGATCGGCAATAAGTACTTCGCATTCTTACTCAGAACCGGTTCATAGATTTCCATTAGATAGCGACTTTTTAAATCGCATCCCCGCTTTTCGCAAGCCTCGAAAAGTTTCGGATATATCTTGTATATTCCGAGAAATATGGAGAAAAAGTTTTTAAACGGAAAATCTACGACTAAGTATTTACGCACCGGGATTGTGCGTTCTTCCAACGTTAGCGAAATCCCTTGAGGTTTAGCTTTTAGCGGCTCCGAAAATAGCGCCCCAACTTCCGATCTAAGTTGTTCCTTCGGCACCTTGTTCGGGTTATCCAAATAAATTGCAAACATCCTATAGTCTTTTACTCCGCTTGCAGGAAGCTCTTTCATAAGAATTTGAAACGTCTCCCCGACCTTTCGATATTCACCGGTTTGCTGATGAGAGACCACATAGAAAGGACCCTGAACTTCTTCCTTGACTTCAACGGTATTAAAGGCGCCTAAATACCCGAGAAACGCAATTAATAGGAGAAGTATAACCCCTGCGATAGATAAACCGATTTTCATAGAAACCTCAAACGAACTACATTTATGCGAACGATCGGAATCCTAGGTCGGCAATAAGATGCCTTTCAACGACTCGGGGTTCCGAAACACATTCTCATAAAGATATTTCTCAGGTTAAAATTAGACTTCGGATCGCTCTTCTTGCAAACAGAATTAACGTTTTCGAATATTCTTAGGCATTGATAAAACTCAATTGGACCGGAATTTATTCGGACAAAAGGAGATAATTTTCTCTAAACTTCGTATCCGATATTCCGTAAGCCACGATTATGAGTTTTGCGGACGGGAACTAACGAACTCCGTATTTTTCTTTTACCCGTTTGATTTTAACTTCCATATCCTTCCACAAAGTCTCTTTCTGCGGATGGAAAGTGGCATAGACTCCTTGCCGAACAAGATCTATGATTTCTTCCAATGAGAAGTCTAGAAAGCGCCAAAGTTTAAAATATTCGTATGTAAGATTGACGTTAAAGATTTCGGGATCATCCGTGTTGATGCAAAGAGGCAGCCCCTGGTCATAATAATAACGAACGGGATGGTTCTGTTCCTTACGGACATATTTCCCGGTGAACACGTTAGACGTTACACAGATTTCGATCGGAATTTTGTTTTCCCGGAGATAATTGACTAATTCGGGATCCTGGATTGCAGAAGTTCCATGCCCGATACGCTCCGCTTTACATTGCTCCACGGCTTCCCAAATCGCCCAAGGGCCGTCGTCTTCGCCTGAATGTGCGACGACTCGAAGTCCCGCTTCCCTGGCTTTTTTAAAGACTTCGGCATAGTCACGCGCAGGGCCCATCAATTCGGCTCCGCCTAATCCGATCCCTATAATTTCCTTTTGTTTGAGCTTGAGAACCCGATTTAGATTATTCATCGCGTTCTCCGGACCGAAAGAACGAGACACGTCGACTAGGATTCGAATTTCAATTCCGTCCTTGGCTTTTTCTTCTCGGATCCCTTCCACAAGCTGACTGACCATCTCGTCGAAGTCTAAACCGTTCTGAATAAACTTGGAGGGTGCAAAGAAAACTTCGGTATATAGGATATTGTTGGTCCTCATATACTCCGCAAGGCTACCTACGAAATAATATAAATCGGAGGGTTCCTTGACTAAACTTTGAATAAAGAAGAATACTTGAATGAATCCGTTCAGATCCTTGAAATTGAACTTAGCTTCGAACTCTTCTTCGCTTAAAGAGATACCGTTCTTAACCATGAGCTTCTTCATGGTTTCCTTGTTTACGCAAGCTTCCAAGTGTAGATGGATTTCGGTCTTCGGAAGTTCGCGAATAAAATTGATGACGTCTTGATCTTGGAGTTTTTGGCCCGAAAGATCTGCGGGTTCCAGCAGCGCCGAAGCGGTCGACCTGCCGGATTCATGCGCTTCCGAATCTCCTAAAAGCCAAGAGGGTGGACGGTCGATTTCTAATTCAAGGAGTCGTATCCGCTCGTTGAGTAGATTATTGATCTGTTTATCGAAGGAAATTTGTAGAGACGATGAATACGGCCTGTCGGCGGGAAGCCGACTTTTTAATCGATTCAGTTCCGTTACGTCACGGTCGAGGATCCGGATTCGATCCAGGATGTCGGCGAAGGTTAAACCCACGGGAGCAGGATAGGGAATCGCCTCTCGGATTTCAATTCAGAAAAAGATTCCTGCGGTTTTCCCCTTATCTTTTCCAAAAATTCGCCGATCTTATAGGAAGTCCCGGAGGATTTTGTCGCATGATAACAGCGAGAAAGACTTACTTACCTTTTGCGCTACCGCTGATCTCGGAAAAAGCCGTCGAAGAAGTTTCTGCAGTACTTCGCTCCGGCTGGATTACCTCCGGGCCGAAAGTGAAAGAATTCGAAGAGGAATTCGCCAGATACACCGGCTCGGCGTACGCACTCGCATTAAATTCCGCGACCGCAGGACTTCATTTAGCGCTGGAGGCTATCGGACTTTGCTCCGAAGACGCCGTCTTTGTTCCTGCGGTGACTTTTACCGCGACTGCGGAGACGATTTGTTACTTCGGGGCAGAGCCGATCCTGACCGACGTTGATCCTATTTTCAACCTGATGACCGAAGGCACGTTGAGAGAAGCGATAGATCGGGAATGCGTTTCCTCCAAAGGAAATCTGGTTCATAAAAAAACCGGTAAGACCGTTAGAGCGCTGATGCCCGTTCACTTAGCCGGGGCGATGTGCGATATGGACGCTTTAAATTCGATTGCTCGAGAATATCACCTCTACGTGATCGAAGATTCGGCCCATGCATTTCCGGCAACGTATAAAGGAAGAAAAGTCGGAACTCACGGGGATTTTACGGTTTTCAGTTTTTATGCGACCAAAGGAATCACTACCGGCGAAGGCGGCATGGTAACGACACGTCACGCTCATTTTGCCGAGCGGATTAAATTAATGAGATTGCACGGAATCAATCGGGAAACTTTCGATCGTCCGGGTTGGTACTACGAAGTGGTTTCCCCGGGCTTCAAATACAATATGAGCGATATCTCCGCGGCAATCGGCGTCGTTCAGTTGTCCGAAGCGGATGAACTTTGGAAACGAAGAATTTTGATCTCGGATATTTATCGTTCTGAGTTTTCCGAATTACCTTTTCTTCATTTGCCTCTACCGGCAAAATCCGGCGAGCATTCCTGGCATTTATTTAGAATCGAAGTGGATCGCGTAAACGGAAAGTTCGATCGGGATATCCTATGTTCCGAATTAAAGAAAAGGAATATCGGCTCGAGCCTACATTTCATTCCGTTATACGAACATCCTTTCTATCAAAGATTCGGTTTTGAAAAGAAATACTATCCGAATGCCGACTCGATGTATCAAAGAACCTTATCGCTCCCGCTATTTCCGGGGATGAGTGACGGCGATATAGAGGATGTGGTCTCGGCGATTCGCGATATCTTTTCGCGTTTATAGTGAAATCGGAAAAACCGTTTCGCTATAAAACGACAAATCTCCTTCGTCCTAATTAAAGAAGACGAAAAACAGGAATACTTTTACGAACAGAACAAGTATTCCTGCTTCTAGTTCGCTCGCCTCTTGCGCTTTATCGAAGGACGTTAATGCCAACATCCACTCCTCAACTTCTTCCGCGATTTCGGCATCGTCAAAATCAACTAAATTGATTTTTTTATAACCGCCTTTCGGAATAACGACACCGCAGGTGGAGCAAAGGTCGGAAAGGATTTCCATGGATTCTTCCCGAACGATCGTTGAGAATTCTCCCATTTCCCGAGTCTCGAGCAGAACCGCTTCGCCAAGCTCTAGAATTTCTTCCATAACCGCTTCGCTTCCCTCTTCCTCGGCAAGTTCTCTCCATCCGCGTAAGCAGTCCAAAAGTTCATCCGCAAATTCCAAAATCTTGTCGGAGGCTTCCTTTCGTTGTTCGTCCGAAAGCGAACCGGGAAAGCCTTTCATCCAAGATTCTTGAACCGCATTCAAGGCGCCCTCTCCACTGCTTAAAAAGCCTAAGAGTAAATAGATCAACGCCCAAGGATTTTCAGGATGACCGTTTGCGGCGCAGAATTTTTGAAAAGACTGAAACTCTTTAAGCGGGAATGCCATACGTTCTTACAGAATCTTTTTCCGACGCCTACGCGCAAGCAGATTGCTCTTCACAAATCGCTTTCCATTTTACGAGGCTATAATAGGATCAGTTCCATAATGGCTAAGTACAAGGCTGCGGTAATACAAGTAAATAGTAATGCAGATCCTTCCGCTAATTTAACGAAAGCCGGAGAACTGATTCGAAGCGCCGTCGATAAAGGTGCGAAGCTGGTCGGTCTTCCTGAGAATTTTCCGTTTCTCGGATCGGAAAAGGAAAAACTGGAACGCGGAGAGGAACTTCAAAGATTATCGGAGAATTTTCTCAGTCAAACTTCCCGAGAGCATCGAATCTATCTCTTAGGAGGCGGATATCCTGTCCCGACACAGAAAGGGAAAGTGTTCAATACCGCCTCTTTTTATGATCCGAATGGAAATAAAATATTCAGATATTATAAAATTCATTTATTCGATACGGACCCGGGAGACGGAGTCGAATACAGGGAATCTCGAAGCGTAGAAGCGGGAACGGAACCGTCTCCGATATTCTTTTCCTCGGATTTGGGTAATATCTCCACCGTGATATGCTACGACCTTCGTTTCCCGGAGCTATTCCGGGTGTTGGTTTCGAATGGAGCGGAGATTTTATTCGTTCCATCTGCATTCACGAAACTGACAGGCCTTGCTCATTGGGAACCTCTTTTGAGAGCTAGAGCAATCGAGAATTTTTGTTATATTCTCGCTCCCGCACAAACAGGTTCGCACGAAACCGGCAGAGAAACCTACGGGCACTCCATGATCGTTTCTCCCTGGGGAGAAATTTTGTCCGAATCCGGAGTGGAAGAGGGAATCATTTACGCGGAAATCGATACCGATGAAGTTAAAAAAGCTAGGAAAAAAATCCCTTCGCTAAAACACCGTAAGTTCATTACCGATCGGGAAAAGTAGGCGAGTAAATTCATTATGAGCGAGAAAACCAAAGAAATTCAAACGATTCCGTTTCGTTCCCAAAAAGAATGGGAAAAATGGCTGAAAGGAAATCACTCGTCCGTTTCGGGTATCTGGCTTAAAATCGCCAAAAAGAAATCGGGAATAGAAACGGTTACTTACGAAGAGGCGATCGAAATCGCTCTCTGCTACGGTTGGATAGATGGTCAGAAGAAACCTTTTGATACGGAGCATTGGCTTCAGAAATTTTCTCCTCGGGTTGCGAGAAGCATTTGGTCGAAGATCAACCGAGATAAGGCGGAAAAATTGATAGCTTCCGGTAAAATGAAATCCGCCGGGTTGAAAGCGATCGAAAATGCCAAGCAAAATGGATCTTGGGAAAAAGCGTACGAATCCCAAGGACGGATCACTATCCCGGAGGATCTAAAGAAGGCTCTGGATAAAAATAAAAAAGCGAAAGCATTCTTTGAAACTTTGGATAGCACGAATCGATACGCTATATTATTTCGAATTCATAATGTAAAAAAAGAAGAAACGAGAATGAAACGACTTAGACAATTCGTGGAGATGTTGGAACGTAACGAGAAAATTCATAATAAAAAATCGTAACTTCTTGCTTCCGAAATTTCGACGGAATTGAGCACGTTTCCTAGCTTCCCGCTTCTTTTCGCGCGGAACTTACTCATTTTTTTTTCGGAATACGAACAGTTGGAACGAAAAGAAGTCAGAGTCGAAGAACCGGAAGGTCCGGCGGTAGCCAAAGACTTGATCGTAAAGGCTTTGGAACTATACCGTCGAACCTTTCCCAAATAGACGAATTTAGGTTAATTCCGATGAATGTCTTCGAGAAAATCCTGAAGGAGAGGAAAGAATTCGTTCGGCGTGTCCAAATGTAGCCAATGACCTACTCCTTCCATGACTCGATACGGAAATCCTATGCCTAATTTATGTAATGATAAAGGACCGTTATTTTCGGTTGTCACGACCGCATATTTCGGTCCGGTAAAGTTTTCCAATGCCGGACTCGGATCGTAATCCAACAGATTTTCGGTCACTGCGATTACGGTTTCCTTTGGCATGCCCGCGAGCTGTTTCCAAATCCGCGTCTTTATTGTCGGATTCGATTTAGCAAGAAGTTGTTCCCAGTATCCGTACGTCGTTTGTTCATACGCATCCGAATGTAAAGCTGCCTTTACACCGTCACGAATGCTATCCGGAATTCCCTTTGGATCGCCGCCCGAATCCACGATAAACAAACCTAATACTTGTTCAGGATGTTTGCCTGCGTATTCAAGCGCGATAGAACCTCCCATGCTATGCCCGACCAAAACGAATTGATTCAAGTGCAGGAATTTCGCAACGGCCTCGATGTCTTTTGTCATTGAGGAAATCGAAAAATCTCCGTCGTAGGGCGGGCCGGAGCGACCATGCCCTCGAAATTCGATCGAGATCACTCGTCGGCTCTGCGACAATCTTCTTCTCACATCTTCCCAATGAGAAACCTCGCCTCCGAACGAGTGCAAAAGAATAACCGGTATTCCACCCTCTCCTTCGTCTTCGAACGCGATTTTACTTTTTGCCCCGTCGATAATTCGAGAAGTCCCTCGACAAAATACGATTCCTAATACCGAACACGCTATCATCATCATATATAAAATCCTGAATTCATTTTTCGTTCTAATCGCAGCTCTCACCGAACGTCTTAAGAACCCGGGAGTGATGGCGAGTGACGTCTCCGAAAGGTTGCAATTCTTTGGGCAGACAATGAGCTAGATTTATAATGGAAGATTTTGTCAGACCGTACGGCAAATTTCCCCTATATCTATAATCCGTGCCGTCGGTAACTTCCACTAAGAGACTCGATCCCTTTTCAATCATCCCATCAGCATACGACAATGCAGTTGTCATCTTCTGTCATATTTAAAAGATCGAATCCCGAGTAATATTCCCCGTAGAGAGAATCGGCAAAGAATTTGAAATTCGATTCGGAATATAAGGATTGCAATATATGACAGAAGATGTCTTATATTGCGTATAAGATTGTTACATGCGAGCAGATCGTCTTCTGAATATTCTTTTGCATCTCCAAGCGAAGGGGAAAACCACCGCAAAAGAACTTTCTTTTAAATTAGAAGTTTCGGAACGAACCGTTCACCGGGATATGGAAGCGCTTTCCGCTGCAGGAATTCCGATCTACGCAGAACGAGGTGTCGGCGGCGGTTGGATCCTGAGTGACGGGTACAGAACGAATTTAACAGGGATGAAGCGCGAAGAAGTACTCTCTTTGTTTCTTCTTCAATCGTCTCGAATCTTAGAAGACCTAGGAAGGAAAAAGGATTTCGATTCCGCATTCTTAAAACTCTTAGCGGCTTTACCACCGGCCTATAAAAAAGATGCAGAAACAGTTCGTCAAAGGATCCATATCGACGGGGCCGGCTGGAACCAAGCGATCCGGGATCTTCCTCTGCTTCCGATTTTACAAGATGCAATTTGGGAAGATAGAAAAATAGAAATATTATATGAAAAAGAAGGCCAGGCTTCTCCCAGACTTTTGGAACCTTTGGGACTCGTTGCGAAGGACACCGTCTGGTATCTAGTCGCGCGTAGAAGCAGAGAAATCCGCATTTACCGAATTTCACGGATTATAAATACTCGCCTAACGGAAGAAAGGTTCGATCGCCCGAAAAAATTCGATCTCGCAAAATACTGGGAGTTGTGGTTGCAGGATTTTCAATCACGGCTACCGCAGTATCTGGTTCGAATTAAGATCGCAGCCGCTTCCGAATCTCGTATACGGAAAATTCCATACGCTAAAATCACGAAGACGTTTCCTCCTAAAAAGGGCTGGAGCGAAATGGAGCTGGACCTAGAAACTCAAGATTGGGCCATAGGAATATTGATGCGCTTCGGATCTGAAATAGAAGTGCTCCATCCGCCTGAACTGAAAGAGTCGATAGTCAAGAAGGCAAAGGAACTCCTGAGTCTCTATGAACCTTAGGATTCGTGAAATTTCTTCCGCCAATAATCAATCCCCGGTTTTATCCCGCCGAAAGTCTTCTTTTTAAATTACGAATCGTTCTTTGTTGCGGCATGCAAAATTTAGGTTTTTAATCTTCTCGGCTGAAATATTTTAGGCCCGCTGTTCTTAAAATTTTCGAAAAAGCGATTCTAAGACGGCAGGAATCCGCTCCGAAATCGTTGATTTTTGCATCTTCCGCCTTCTAATGAAAGTACCCATCCCGGTTACGAATTTTGATGCTACTGAACCCTGAGAGCGAACATACGCAAGTTAGAAATTTCCTGGAGCTTACTACCGACGCGGTTATTCTAGCGGACTCCGAGGGTCGACTCATTGAATTTAATTCCAACGCAAAGAAACTGGAGTTAATCTCCGAAAACGATTCCTTGTTGGAAAAAGATTGGTATCCGGCTCTAAGATTCCTTCCTCCGGGCGAAGCCGTTCATATCTTTTTAAGGACTTCCGTTATTAAACGACTACTCGAAGTTAAAGTGGCAGCGATCTGCCTGGCGGATTTTCCGGAGAAAATTATAACCGCTTACGTATTTCAGGACAGAACTCCATATCGTAAGCTTGAAGTCACGATAAAGAGATTAAAATCATTAAATCATCGGGACCGAAATAGAATTCGAGATCTTGAAATAAGAGATCCTTTAACCGGCTTGTTTAATAGAAATTACATGATGGAAACCTTCGCCGCGGAACTTTCCAAAGCCTCCAGAAACGATCATTCGATAGGAATCATACTCATGGATATCGATCGTTTGAAAGGAATCAACGACGCCTTCGGAAATAGTAAAGGAGATATGCTCATCGCCGAAATAGGGAAAATTCTTTTGGAAAATTCTCGAAAAAGCGATATCGCATGTCGATTGGGCGGAGAAGAATTTTTACTTTTATTGCCGGGTGCAAAAAGAGAAATCGTTCTTGAGCGAGCCGAGAAGATCCGAGAATTATTCTCCAAGTTTTTTATGGAAGATTCCACGGGTCCAATTAACGGAACTCTTTCCGCCGGAGTCGCGATGTTTCCGGCAGACGGAACCTCCGAAGACGATTTGATCTATGCCGCGAATTCCGCGCTATATGTAGCGAAACGTTCCGGCAGAAACAGGGTTGTTTCGACCGGAACTAAGGATTAAAATCTTACGAGACAGCTTGGAAAGAAAATTCTCTTCTTACATATATGGAATACGTAGAATCTTTCGAAGGCGAACGAGCAAAAGCTTACGATGAGCGAATCGTAAAAATGATCCCGTTTTACGACGGGATTAAGGAATTAGTGGCGACGTTCCTCTTAGAATTCGTAACGGAAAATTCTAAGATACTTTGTGCCGGATGCGGGACAGGTGCGGACTTTCAAAAATTATTAGAAATCGCACCGGATCGATACTCGCTTACCGGTGTAGACCCATCTCCTGAAATGATTTCCCAGGCTAAGGCAAAATACCCTTTTCTAAATTTCGAGTGCTGCACCGTTCGGAATCTACCGCTTGATATCGTTTATTCGGGAGCCACACTGTTATTCGTCCTTCATTTTCTTTCCGACGACGGCACAAAACTTTCCTTACTGCAAGAAATAGGAAAAAGACTCTTACCGGGAAGTATATTCATATTATTCGATCTCTGCGAGCCGGAACCTCATAACCGAAATCTCGTTTTCCAAAGTATAGAATCTTATTTAAGAAATTTTAAAGAATGGACAGCCGGCGAACTGAAACTTTATATCAAGAGAGTCAAACAGCTGCCTAGAATTTCAGGACCTCGCTATGAGGAATTATTGCAGGAGGCCGGGTTTTCGAAGATACAGCTAGTCTTTCAGGCCCTGCATGTTTGCGGTTGGATCGCTTTCAAGAATTAAAGTGACAATTATCAATCTTTCGCAAATACCGTAACTCTAAATTATAATAGCTTCGATATTATAATTTGGAATGATTTAATTAATCTAAATTCATATAGGAAGGTAAGGATGAATTCCTTAAAACCTAAAAACGCAAAATACTGGTGGATTCATATAATCGTAGGAATTCTTTGGATTGGAGTCGGCATCGTTACTTTATTCTTCCCGATCCAAAGTTATTTAGGCCTAAGCATGGCATTTTCGGCAATACTTGCGATGACGGGTCTATTTCAAATTTCATTCGCAATATCAAATCGGAATCGATTCTCCGGCTGGGGCTGGAGCCTTGCATTAGGAATTTTAGATATAATTGTCGGATCCGTTTTGCTGATCCATCCCGAAATAACGGCAATCACACTCCCTTTCATTTTAGGTTTTTGGTTGGTCTTCCGCGGAGTTTCTTTGATATCTTTCGCCCTTGAAGTCCGATCCATTCAATCTTATCCATGGGGCTGGCTATTATTTAGCGGAATCGCAACCGTTTTGTTTGCATTAGGAATACTTTTTTTTCCGTTGCTCGGGATGTTCACGATCCTTGTTTGGGCTGGCGCCGGATTCATGATTTCAGGTTTTGGAAATATGTATCTAGGATGGAAGGAATGGAAAGCTTAAGCTTTCCATAACGAAGAATAAGATTACAACAACTCGTTGAGCGAGTTTTCCTCATTCATTCGATTATCGTTCGATTGACGGTATCCATTTGGGCTTAAACCGGTTAATTTTTTAAATTCTAAGTTGAATGCGGATTTGGAGCTAAAACCTGAGCGAACTCGTACCTCCGTAATTGATAACTTCGGTGCTAGAAGAAGCAATTTTTTAGCCTCTTGTATCCTATATTGATTCATTAACGAGGGAAAATTCGTTTTGAATTCTACGTTTATGATTTCCGAAAGTTGATGAATTCCGATTCCTAATTCCTTGGCTAAATGCTCTTCCTTTAACGAATTTTTTAAATATATTTTGTCTTCCTGAATCAGCGCGCGAATACGGGAGACTAGACTTCCCACTTCTAAAGAGGAAACCGTACTCTTTCGATTTCCTAACCTAGGCCGTTGAGCATCGAAGTCTTCCTCTGCAGTAATCAAATATAAACAGAAACCGGCAAGAATGGAATGAAAGGGTGCAAAAAAAACGAAAGAGAAGATAGCGATTTCGTTATAGGGATAAAAATCGAAATGATAAAGGGATTTAGCCAGATTCAATAGAAAGAAAACGACCCAAGAAAATAAATAAGCGAGTATAACAGGTTTTCCTGAACGCAATATCGGTTTGTGAAATTTTATAAAAAAGTAAATTGTCAAAGCCGCCGATGCCGACAGAATAAGAATCCGATATTCGAAGACCGGCTCCGAAATCGGAATCAACAAGAAAGAAAATCCGAAAAGCGGGGCGGGTAAGGAAAACCAATTAAATTTTTGCTTTCCGTTCCAAATTCTTTCCGCCGATAAAAGAAACGGGAACAAAGAAATGTAGGAAGCCGCCTGAAATAGAAAATACGGATACGCTACGATTCTTCCGGTGATTCCCCAGAATAATATAAACGATTTTACGTGCAGAAAATAAAAGGAAAATATCGAAACAAAAATATGCACGTTTAACGTAAGGAAAACCATTCTTTTGCGCCTAAGCCAATAACCCACCGCCAAGGCCGAAGAAAATGCCGTTAGTAAGAAAATGAAAATGGTGAAAGCTTTGCGTAACGATTCTCCTGTCTCTAAAGTCTTACGATCTTGGAGTTTAACGGGAAAATTCACGTACGTAATGTCTTCAGTAGAATAAATATAGTAATAGAAAGTCTTTACTTCTCCCGGACGTAATCGTATGGAGAAAGACGGAAAGACCGAAACAAAGAACTTTCGAAAATTCTGATCATTATTCGGAAGATAAAGACCCTGTTCGAATTTCCCTTCGGCAGAAAACGCACAGGATTCGATTCGAGAGAGATTAGTCGAAAAGAAAGTTAATCGCTTATCGATTTCATTTTCGGACTCATTCTTAAATGTAAATCTCAACCAATTGCCGAAACTCGTCCTACGGACCCGTAAAGTATCCGGAATCGGGTTAGTATGCCATTCCAGCCCTCGTACCTTCTTTAAGCCGGCGCTCGAACAACCGATTACTTCCGTTCCCCTGTATCGATATTCCGCCTGTGAACTTACGTTCAGTACATCCGGGCTAATCGGGGTAATTGAAATTGAATCTGCAAATATTATCTCAGGAAATAACGATAGAAGAATAAAGAATAGAGAGATGAGCGAAAGGAAATATTTTCGAATCTTCATATTTTATTAGGTTATATTCGAAGCAATAAATTAAGACCAACGATTGCATTCCGAAAAATCCAAAAATCTCGGAATAATATCGCTCTCTTGATATTCAGCATAGAATCGGCGTCAAACAAAAATGCGAGTTTCTCTTTGAAAGACGTCTCTTAACAAAGAAAATGCGAGAAATAAAATTGGCTTCGAACATTTCGCCCGAATTTAAACACTGAACGTTCGAATTAAATCCTCACATTCATTATTCAAAATGCGTCGATCGAAAGTTTTAGATCGTAAAAGCTTCTATACGACTAGTCTTATCGGAATATAAAATCTTATTAATATATCATGTCCAACTTTTTAAATATGGACAACTTTTTCGATCATTTCGAGTAAGGAAATGCAAACTCACTTGACTCGGAGAGGATCAAATAAAACGAAGATGCTAAGGTTCGATAAATCGGTGGAAAAATTCATAGGCAGGCTATCAGTGTGCAGTTCGATTGCGCTCATCCTATGCTTATCCGTTAACTTTAGCTTTGCAAAGCCTTTCTCACAGAAGGAGAAACTTCGTACCGAAATCGAAACGGAAGACACGATAGAAGTGCGCGAGGAGCACCCTGAGCCAAGCCATTTCGGTCTTTCCCTTTCGGGTTGTATCCCGGCGGAATATATTAACTATCCTAAATTAGTGTACGGGCTTACCTTCAGTATAGGTGTTCTTACCTCTTCTTTATACAACATTCTCCTTTTCCCTTCTCTATTAAACATTCCTCCTCCTTCGCTTACAGTGTGAAGGACGTAAACCAACGCGCTCGTTGATTTCGAATTTTATTCTAATTTAGAATTAACCTTCATTAGTTTATTTTTCTAAATCCACACGAGTTGCCGGCCACTTATAAGAATAAGAAATCGCGGGCGAGGTACCCAATGAATCAAAAGAATAAAAATATTCAAACCATCCCCATATCGAGCGGGCACGATTTAAGAAACGGTGTAGCTCCCGAATCTTATGCGGATGCAGTTAAACAAGTTAGCCAAGCCGGTATTGCCGCGTTTTCCGTAAAGAATCCTCACTTGATGATCGCCGGCTGTATCATCGTTCTCGTTTTGGGCGTTTTGGCTATGTTCCAAATGCCAAGAGATCTTCTACCTCCATCCAAACAACCGGCAGTTCAAATTCTAGACGTGTACTGGGGAATGCCGACTTCAAGTACGGAAACCATCCTTACTTGGAAATTCGAGAGGTACACCGGTCAAGCCCCCGGACTGATTCATCAAGAGTCGAAGTCCTATCCCGGCGTAAGCGTCGTTAATAACTTCTTCGATGAAGATTCCACCTCCAGATCGGAAGCAATGGGATCGACGGTAGGTTATATAATGTCGGTACTCAGAAGATTACCCCCCGGTGCAATGCCTCCGATCGTTCTGCCCTTCGATCCGATGGGTTCTACTCCGGTTTGTCTAGTCGCGGTTAGCGGAGACTTCGAAGTAAACGAGCTATATGACAGAGGACAGTACGACGTTCGTCGCGCTTTGCAGGGAACGCCGGGAACCATAGCCCCTACCGTTATGGGCGGCGCGGAAAAGCAAGTCATCATCGAGTTAGATCCGCTTAAGCTGAAGCAGTATGATATGTCTGCCGCCGAAGCGATGGATAAGATCGGAAGACTCAATACCTTCATTCCCGCCGGGGACGTCAAGATCGGTGACTTCGACTATCCGATCTATACTAACGGAGTAGCCGACACGATCCAAGCATTCGATGATTTTCCCCTTAGAAGCAGAGAAGGAGTATCGGTTTTTGTCAAAGATGTAGGTAAGACAAAGGAAGCTAGCATTGTCCAAACCGAAATGGTCACATTAAACGGTAAGGAAATCGTATATGTTCCGGTATTGCGGCAACAGGGAGCGAACACGTTAGCTGTCGTTGATTCTGCAAGGGAAGCAATGAAAAATCTGGAAAAGGAAATCAAAGGCCTGAAGCTAAACATAGTCGCCGACACTACGGTATTCATTCGCAAGGCGGTTGAAACCGTGGGAGAAGAAGCGATGTTCGGCGGCGGCTTGGCCGCATTGATGGTATTTCTTTTTCTTGGTAATCCTCGTGCGACATTCGCTACATTACTTTCTCTTCCTTTTTCCACCCTATTCGTGTTGATGGGTTTAAAAGCCACCGGTTCAACCATCAACATTATGACGTTAGGGGGGATGGCTCTTTCTATCGGTCTACTCGTCGATAACTCGATCGTCGCAATCGAAAACATTATGCGACATCTCGCCGAAGATAAAGATCCAAATAGGGTTCGAGTGGTCGTGAGAGCAGCACAAGAAGTCACTCCTCCGATTATTGCCGTGACCCTTTGTAACGTAGTTGTGCTTTTTCCGATCTTACTTACCAAGGGAGTCGTAAACGTCCTTTTCGGTGCAATTGCAAAAACCGTAATGCTCGCGATTACGGGATCACTACTTTCGGAAACGGCGATTATCCCTCTTTTCGCGAGTCGTTTCCTTACAGGCGAACCGCCAAAGTTGCCAAAATTCTTTCAGATAATCCAAGATCTCATTGCCGGCCTCACTGAAATTTACGGCAGGGCATTAGAAAAGATAATAACTCGTATCAAAGAGGTAATAATCGGCATATGTGTATTGTTCGTTATCGGGGGCGCTGCATTGCCGTTCATAGGAACGGAACTTTTCCCCAGAGCCGATGCCGGTAGCTTTGTTTTGCACTTACGATTTCCGTCCGGTCTTCGAATCGAAGAAACGAGCGAGAAGGCCAAGCAGGTGGAAGCAAAGCTCAAAGAATGGATCAAAGGTGATTTGGAAATGGTACTTTCCGATTCGGGACTTTATCAAGGTTTTCCAGCAGCATTTTCTCAAAACGGCGGAACACAAGATGTGACCATGACTGTGGAGTTAAAAGAAGACAGGAATAAAACTTCGCAGTACTACGCAAGAATCATTCGGGAGAAACTGCCGCAAGAATTTCCGAATATAGATATCGGTATCGAACTAGGAGGACTTCTTTCCTCTTCCCTAAACGGAGGAGCTCAGGCTCCGATAAACGTTCAAGTGAAAGGCGCAAACGCCGGGCAGGCTTATGATATCGCGAAAATTTTATTACCCGATATTAAGAAGGTTAAAGGAGCCGCCGACGTCCGTATTTTAGAAAGTTTTGATACTCCTGCAATAGAAGTTAATATAAACAGAAAGAAAGCCGATGCTCAAGGGGTTCTTACCGACGAAATCGTACAGAATATCGTAAGCGCCTTAGCTGGGAGTATCGTTTATAAGCCTACGATTTGGGTCGATCCGAAAAGCGGTATCGACTACGCCTTAGGCGTTCGCTTTCCTGAGGAAAAATTTCAAACGATGAAGGATTTTGAAAGTATTCCTGTAACCGGAAAATTCCAGGAGCGAGCGATCCCGCTTTCCCAACTTTCCGACATCGAACAAACAAAAGGTCCGACGGTATTAAGCAGAGTGAATATGAAGCGAACCGTTAACATTATGTTGGATTCGCAGGATCGGGACGTCGGAAGCGTCTCTTCTGATATTGAAAAGATTATAAAAAGCTTCGAGGCGCCGGACGGATATAAAATCACGATCGCGGGAGAAATCGAAAAGATGAGAGATGCTCTTTCTCAACTAGGAGGCGGGTTCTTCCTATCGGCATTCTTAGTCTACATGATTCTTGTAGTGCAGTTCCGATCCTTCATGTTGCCGGGAATCATGATGCTGACGGTACCGTTAGGAATGGTCGGAATTGTCTTAATGTTCTCCATTACGGGAACATATTATAGTCTGCAGGCGGGAATCGGGACTATTTTTCTTATCGGCATCGCCGTTTCTAACGGAGTGCTCCTAATCGAATTCATTCTTCATAAGATTGAACATGACAAGATGAACCTTGACGAGGGGATCATAGCCGGAGCCAAGGCAAGGTTGCGACCGATTATGATGACATCGTTGGCTTCAATGTTGGGCTTAACTCCAATGGCCATCGGTTTCGGAAAAGGGGCCGAAGCGAATATTCCGCTGGGCAGAGCCGTTATTGGAGGGCAATTTCTCGCGACCTTGCTTACATTGTTTGTCCTTCCGACAGTCTTCAGATATCTATACCGCAAATTCTATCTGAACGGGAATTAGCTTCAGCGAAATTTTCAGGATAAAATATGAAATCAATATTAAAAAAACTTATAAACATAATTATAATATTCACAACTATCGAATCTTCCGCCATGTATTCCGAATCCGAAACGATACTTTCGATCGAGGATATGATGCTAAAGGCGGAGAAAACTAGTCCAGAGGTTGCCGCAAAGATTTTTCAGGCAAAACAGGCCGAAGAGACCATTGGCGTCGCCAAATCCGCCTATATGCCCACCGCATACGCATCCGGTATGATCACTTCCGGACTGCCCGGCTCATACGGAGAGCCGGGGGTTATGGTGCCGAGAGGAGTAATGGTTTCTCCATTTCATGCCGGTCCTTCCGCCGGTATTTGGGGCCAATACACTCTATATGATTGGGGTCGAAGATCCAATGACGTAAAATTCGCGGAGAGCCAAGCGAAAGAACGTAAGGAAGAGATTCGACTTACCCGAATAGAGGTATTAGATACCTCTGTTCGAAGCTATTACTCCTGTTCTAGAAATAGAAGCATGAAAGAGTTATGGTCCAGTCTTACGGATGATCTCGAAACGATCCGAAGAGAAGTCCTAAGATTCGTCCGGAATGGACAAAAATCGGTGGTTGATAAATATTTAATCGAATCGCAAGTCGAACAAATCAAAACGCAAACTAGCGACTACGATCTGAGGTTACAAAAAGCAAGAGAAGAGTTGGGCTTACTGATACAAGAAGATTGGAATAATTTTTCCTGTCCTCCAATTCTTTCCATCAATCTGGGAAAACTACCCGAGCACGAAGCGCCTAACATAAAAACTTCCGATCCGGCATTAGGATTGGGAAACGAATACGATAATTCACCGATTGTCAGCAGAGCTAAGATGGAACTAATTTCCGCAGAAGCGAAGCTGGATCGCTCAAAGGCCGACTTTATGCCTGAACTTAAATCGTCCTATTCGGTCGGTTCGTTCAAGGAAGCTCGTCTAGTGCCCTACCAAAATTATTCCGCGAACCTTTCCTTTGTCGTCCCGGTATTCGAAGGGCTAAAAACGGTTAAGGAGGTAAGAGCCGCCGAACACGATGTTTCTGCAAAAAGAAAAGAACTGGAGGCTGCCAGAAAGAAAGTAGCCGAGATAAATATAGGCCTTGGAAAGACAATCGATTCGGCTTCGTTAAGAATCAAGCACCTCCGTACCGAGGTCGACCTAGCTAAAACGGCGTACGAGGTTGCAAGAAGTCGATACGCAAATTATCAGGGAACGTTAGTCGATTTTCGAGAAGCCTTTCGAAATCTCCTGAGAACCCAAGGTGAACTGATCGACGCATATACCGAGTATTTGATCTATACAAAAGCAAAAGACTTAGTTAACGGAAAAATATAAGGAAATACCGATGCGTTATATTAAGACTATCATCATTTTTAGCTTCATTTTTTTCCTTTTTAATTTCACGAATTGCATGAAGGGAAATTCCGATTATACAAACCAAAAAGATGCAAAAAAAATAATATTTCAAGTCGGAATGGTCAAATGTCTATCTTCGGGAGGACAAACAGGCGACTTAGCAAACGTCCAATCTTTGGTCTCGGAAGTAATTTCACAAAATCCGACTATCTCTCCGTCGGATGAATCGGATCAATATTTTAAAACAAGCGCAGTTCATGATTGCGAGCTGGCAATCATAGCCGCATCGATCTCAAGTTGCGACTTCAAGGATTTTATTGCGACGGATTATTTTTCCGGTCACAGGATCTGCCACTTAACCCCAAGTAGGGAATTTCGAATCGATCGAATGAATCATTAATAAATTCAAAGAGGGGCGGGATTATCTCGTTCCTACACGAAATCTTTTCGGACTTTTTTGTTATGCGGAAATGGACAATTCTATTCGTTTTCTCGGCAATCCATATCGTATTATTCATATCGTCCCAATCGGCTCAGGCTACTTCTACCGAAACGAAGCCGGGTTTACCCGAACAAACGGAGCCAAAACCAACGGAAATTTTATTACCGGGAAGACTCCGTATCCAGGGAATGATGCAGATTAGAGGGATCTCTGCGCAGAGAGATTCCGCCTTTTCGAACGGCCATCGTGATTTTAATTCTGTCGATACGAATTTTCGGAGAGTCCGATTGGGAACCGACTATCGTGTCCAAAATTGGGGATTTACCGTAAATCTTCGTTTGGAAGATTTAATTAATTCTCCAAACACGAAAGAACAGAAAAATGCGACAGGAAACGTAACAGACGTATCCGTCAAGACGGACGGTGGAATTTTACAGTCCGGATATTTTTGGTTTCAGTATCCCGTTTCCTGGATTAGAACAACGATCGGACAATTTAAAACACCATTCCAGAGAGAACAATTAACGAATGCAAACCGATTAGCTTTGCCAGAACGAGCATATGGAACCTATCTCCTCCCCCGATACGATATCGGCGGAATGATCGAATTTGAACCGTTAAATATAATCTCCACCGAATATTCAAAATACATAATTTTCTATCTATCGGCTACGAACGGAAAGGGATCCAGTCCGAACGGAATCGGAAACAAACAAGTTCTTACCTCGTATAACACTACTGATACTCCTCTATTAATTTCGCCGCAATTATCTTGGAGAGTCGAACTGAATCCGTTCGGTGGAATAATTAAAGACGGTAAAGATACGGGTTGGATCGAGGGTGAGGAAGTTTTTCACCGAGAAGCGAAGCTTTCGATCGGATTCGCGGGAATTCAGACGAGAGAATTATCGACGTTAAATCAACTAAATCCGCAAATTCGCGGAGTTACACCCTTTAATTTGGAAATTCAACAGACGACCCCTTCGAATGGAACCGGAATCGGCCCACCCGCTAAACAAATCGGAATTACAGGAGCGCCTTCGGATCAGACCGGAACCTTTCGACCTTCGTTCGGATTCGGCGCCCATACGGTCGACTTTACATTCACTTCGCATGGCTTGTATTCTTCCGGCGCTTATACTAATAGCTACGGAGCCGCTTCTTTAGGTACAATTTCTTATACTGGAACGATAGGTTATTCCTTTCGGTTAAGAGACATGATTCTTTTGCCGCTTGCACGATATGATCGAATCTGGGGCGACTTTAACGACGATCGGAAATTAGAACCATACGAGAATTTACAAGCCTGGTGGTTGGGCTTCGATCTGTTTTTAAAAAGGAACGATTTAAAGATTCAAGTATTTTATAAGGAGCAGCATGATTCTCTAGGAAAGCATATTTACACAGGCACGCCATACGATTCTCACGATGGCACGCTATACTTACAATTACAAGGAGCTTTCGATGCGGAGATATCCGCGAAATAGATCGTAGTACGATGACTTCCACTTACAAATTTCTATAAATCTTCCGAGCCGGAAATCGCCCACATTAAATCTTGATAAACTTATTTCTCAAATCAGCGACGAAACTCGAAAAATACCTTACGGCTTTTACGCAAGAATTGTTTCCTATCTCAACGATCCTTTTTTCGGGCCGCAAGTTTTTGTTCATAAAAATCCTTACTCGCGGCATAAATCGACTTTTCGAATACGGCAAAGACGATCCCGTCTTCATTCTCGTATTTTAAAGGAAGATCGAACGTGGTCTCTCCGTTTTGAGAAATCTTTTCCTTTGTTTCGGCAATCAGTTCTTCCGATATGAGAAAACGAGTCTTAATTCGTTCGGTGATCGGTCGAACAAACTTGACTTTGGCGGCTTTGTCCCAAACAACATAATCTTTTCCTAAAATCCACATCATCAAGAGCATGAAATAAGGATCGACCGAACTGTAAATACTTCCCCCATAAACGGTGCCGACCCTATTTAAAGTCCGCCAATTCAACGAAAGTCCGACGTGTAATTCCCTGAAATCGGAAGATATAAATTCGATTTTACCTCCCGTACACCAAATACAAGGCCAATAGTTCAATTTGAATCGAAGCCAGCGGGACTCCCAAGATTCCTTACGCTCGGTTGAAAATAATTTCATGAAGAAACATTCTCCTTCAGTTCAAGTTTTAAAAGAAGCTTCTTTAATAATCTGGATAATTCGCTCCTCTCCTTTTCGGTCAAGGCGGTCAAGAGATGCGTTTCCGCTTTCACGTGTTCTTGGATTGCGCCGGAAATCGCCTCTTTTCCCGAATGTGTCAATCGAATCAAAACCCCTCTTCGATCTTCGGGATCGAGATCTCTTACAACTAATCCGGAAGACTCCAAACGATCGATACGGTTGGTCATTGTTCCTGAAGTTATCATCAATGTGGAAAGAAGTTCGCCCGGAGATTTACGATACGGCTTTCCGCTACGTAATAAAGCGGCTAAGACGTCAAAGTCTTGATAAGTCAATTCGTGTTTATCAAAGATAGGCTTGTGAACATCGGTGAAAATAATCTGCGATAACCGATGAATGCGACCGATCAAAGCGATCGCCTCAACGTCTAAATCCGGCCGTTCCCGCATCCATTGTCCGCGAATAGTATCCACATGATCCGTTTTTCCGCTCATTTTTCCTTTTTAAGATAAAACTATCTTGACGTCAAGATAATAGAAGATTGAATCCATTCTCATATCTTGACATAAAGATACTTTACATGAAGATAAAGGTGGGCAAGAAATGAAACTCAGCGTTATTTTAAGTCTAGTCGGGACGGTCCTTTGCGTGTTTTTAGCGCCGATGCAATCCTATATTTGGAACGGGGACGATTCCCCTACCGTCATTTTGAGCATCCGATCGAATGTCGAAACTTTCTTGGATTTCGGAAAGGTTCTATTCCCAAAATCCGCAGAATATTATGTTTTTGGAAAGTTATTTCTGCCAGTATACGCAGGCATACTTTACGGACTTTATCGGTTATATGCGATAGGAAAAATTCCCGAATCGTCGAATCGACGGTATCGTAATTTAATGATCTTATTCGGGATAGCCGCTTTGGGAGATTCACTCGCCTATTGGTTTGCAGATTCTTGGGGCGAAATCCTTAGAACGATCGGATTCAGATACATCGAAGCGCCTGCAATTCTACTTTCTTTAATTTCTTTCATCTTTTTAGGAAATTCCATACGTAAGAACGATCGGTCTCTCGGGATCTCATTTATGCTTCTTCCGATATTCATGATCGGATCTACGATTTTTTTCCGCTATCTTCCTCACGGAGCGATATTGCCGGTCAGTATATTTATTTCCGGATTGCTTCTCTCCTCAAGCGAAGCTCCTTCGCTTATTCGACTCCGAACCTCACTCTTTCATTTAAGTTCGAATCGGTCGATTCTTCTGCTAGCTTTAGCTGCGCTGGCATGTGCAGGAGGAATGCAATTACTGGAAAGAATGATCCCGATATCGGACGGTAATGGCCCGCCCATTAAAATGGATTTTCGCCCCTTCTCGACCGTCGATGACGCTTTAGCTGTCTTCACTGCTTACGGTCAAACGGGCAGGCTCTTATATTTCTGGATCGATATGGTCGATATGATTTTTCCGGTTCCCTTATTTTTAGCAGTCGGGGCAATTACGTTCAGATTCTGTGCCGGAACGGGACTAACGACTTCTTTAAGCTTGATCCCGCTAGGATTTTTAATTTTCGACATACTGGAAAATTCAATAATCTTGTTAGTCATATTCGAATTTCCGAATATACCTCCTATAGTCGCGGCATTTGGCGGAATCATTACGGCCTACAAACTCGGATTCTTGTCCGCGTCTCTTTTGCTTTTTATAATTTCTCTTCTTGGTTTGGGTTATATTCGGGTTCGAAAAATCCGTTCATAAGCGATTAATCATTTCGGCATCGGACGACGGGGTTAAGGTTAGTCCTAAATCAAGGCCGCAATCATAAACGATTCCGGAAAGGAAAGGTATGAAAATCCAAATAATCCGGTTGCAGTATTGATTTACCTCTTCAAATTTGTATTCCTTCGGGGGCCAAATATGCTCACTCCTTTTTTCGGAGAATTCTTAGGAACATTCGTTTTAATTCTGTTGGGTGATGGCGTCGTCGCAGGCGCTTTACTGGAACATTCCAAATCAAAAGATAGCGGCTGGATAGTGATCACAGCCGGATGGGCTTTTGCAGTATTACTGGGAATCTTAACCGCAAACGCTTTCGGCAGCGTTGACGCGCATTTGAACCCGGCAGTAACGTTGGCTTTCGCCGTTCAATCGGGAGATTACTCAAAGTTGATCACGTATGTTCCCGCCCAGGTTTTAGGCGCATTTCTCGGCTCCATTTTCGTTTACATTCATTATCTTCCGCATTGGAAAGAAACGAAAGACCCGGCACGAATTTTAGCCGTATTTTCGACGGAGCCCGCCATTCGACACAAGGTTGCGAATTTCACGAGCGAGCTTCTCGGCACGTTTATATTGATCTTAGGTGTGTACGCTATTTTCTCTCCGCAAATCAAGGGTTTAACGTCGCATCTTGGAGCCTTTTTAGTGGGACTTTTAGTTTGGAGCATCGGACTTTCCATGGGCGGCACAACCGGATATGCAATCAATCCGGCACGGGATTTCGGACCTAGGCTTGCACATTATATACTACCGATTCCGGGAAAGGGCTCCTCAAGATGGGAATATGCCTGGTTGCCGGTAGTGGCTCCTCTTTGCGGCGGAGCTTTTGCGGGATTCTTACTGCGATTTTTATGACTTCGGATGAAATTTATTTTTAACGATTTCCGTTAAAGGAAGCCACATGTCATTTTACAAAAACTTCATTAGTCTTTCCGAATATAATTTATGGATGAACGAAAATATCTATAGTTCGGCGGAAAAATTAAGCGATGAGATTCGAAAAAAAGATATGGGGGCCTTCTTCGGATCGATTCACGGTACTTTAAACCATATCCTCTGGGCCGATAAAAATTGGTTGGGCAGATTCGTCGACGCAGGCTATGGGTCTGCAATTTTGGATCGTAGCATCGCCCTCGTAGAACGTACTCAAAGTTCAAATCATCATTATGAAATTCATTCCGATTTTTCAAAGCTCAAATCGGAAAGAAAGAACTTAGACGAGAAATTGGTTCGTTGGGTAAAGGAAGGTCTTTCGGAGGAGATTATCCGAAAGAATCTCGAATATAAAAATACGAAAGGTGTTTCTTTTTCCGATCCGATTTACGAAGTTCTAACGCATTTCTTTAATCATCAAACTCATCATCGAGGACAGATCACTACCCTCCTATTTCAAAACGGAATCGATCCGGGAATCACCGATTACATATTCTTCACTCGAAGCAGACACTAATCCTTTATTTTATATACAACTGCCAGAACTCCGCCTTGGACGGAGCGGCCATGAAAGTCACATATACATCGAAAGAAATTTCCCGATAGGTCAATATTTCATCGGTATGAAACTCGATTTCCAACGTTCGAGTTTCCGTATCGTAACCGATCGCCTTAATTAGAGGTGAAGTAACGAAATGTCTTTCCAATGTCCGGTCCACCGCCGAGAATTCCGTTTTGATCAGCAAAGTTTTTCGCCTTAAAAAGAGTTAGACATCCTTTTAAAAACTCCGTACTTTGCGTAATCTGTGAACGTATTTTTTATCATATTTTTCGCCTTTATTTTATTTCAAGGTAATATGCATGGCTCTCCTTTGCAAAGCGGGATATTCGAAATCTCCGCCAGCGAGGAGGAGAAGGAGGAAGTCACACCTTTAAAGGGGGATTGGCAGTTTGTTTACGGAAGCTTCATCGATCCGGAGCAAGCGGCGAATTTTACATCTTGGGGAACTCTTTCAATTCCGGAATCATGGCAGGGTAAAACCGTCGGAAACAAAATCCTTCCACGCGAAGGAATCGCAACTCTTCGATTAATTCTCCATTTCTCTCCGAACTCTTTCGGAAAAGATTATCAACTTTTTCTCCCGGATTTTGCCTCCGCGTATCGTCTCTACATCGACGGAAAATTGACGTACTCGTCCGGGTTACCAAGTACCGAAGCGAAGCAAGAAATTCCCCGTCTGAAACCTGTGTATATTCCGATTCGCCCACATTCGTCTTCCGTAGAAATCCTTTTGCAAGGTTCGAATTGGGTAAATAATTTCGGAGGATTTTGGCAAGTGCCGAAAATCGGAACCGCCTCTGCAATGGAACTTGAAAAAACGTTTGCTCAGTCAAGGGAGGCGTTTCTTTTCGGGGGTTTGCTTTTAATCGGTTTATATCATATAGGATTGTTCCTATTTCGACGCAAAGAATTGTCGATATTATATTTTGCGATCTTCTGTTTTCTTTTGTCGCTTCGAATTATCCTAGTAGGAAATAGGTTGCTCCTGGATATTCTGCCCGAATTCGCATGGGATTCCCTTTTCAGATTGGAATTTTTTTCGTTTTATACTGCAGTTCCGATATTTCTCCTATTTTTACATTCCCTATTTCCGTCGAATACGCATCGATCGGTCGTGATAAGCGCCATCGTTTTATCAGGGATTTATAATATTTCCTTATTATTTCCCGTTTCTTTCTTCACAAAGATAATCGATCCGTTCCAGATGGCAACGGCTTTCTGTATCGTATATACCATTATGGCCGCGGGTATTGCCGCGTACCGCGAGCAAGAGGATGCGATTCTTTTCTTAGGCGGATTTGTCGCCTTCGGAATAACCGTAGGTACGGATTTAGTTTGGGATCGATTGAATATTCGAGGAATGAATTTATCTCCGTACGGCTTACTGCTATTTACCCTTTGTCAATCCTTGGTTTTATCCCGAAGAATAGCAAGAGCATTCAGAAAGTCGGAAGAATTGACCGAAAACCTTCAGATTTCCAACAACGCGTTAAATATACTAAAGGATAATTTAGAAGCGTTGGTCCTCGAAAAGACATCCGAACTGAATCGTTCATTGGACCATATTCGTAAAGATTTATTGGTCGCACAAAGCATCCAAAAGAAACTATTCCCGGAAAATTCGGAAGCGTTCCGTGAAATAAGATATTCGGTAAAGTATCTTCCTAAAGACGAAGTGGGCGGCGATTTTTACGATTTATTCGAAATTTCTCCGGGGATTTTTCGCGTTTTCTTAGCGGACGCTACGGGTCATGGAGTACAAGCAGCGTTAGTCACGATGGCAATCAAGGCGGAATACGAAGGAATTAAATACGGAGCTAAGGACCCGGCTTTTTGCTTATATCTTCTGGATGATAAATTTCAAAGAAAATTCTCCTCCCTTGGAACCATTTTTTCTTCGTTTATCGTGGATATTTATACGAAGGAAGATCGAATCGTGTACGCCTCCGCAGGCCATCCCGATCAGGTTCTTCTAGTGTCATCCGAATTATTGCCTTTACGCCGTACAGGACCTATCATCGGACTCCGAAACAATAAAGGTTATGAAAATTCGGAGAGACCGTTTCGCTCCGGAGACAGGTTATTTCTATTTTCCGACGGAGTTTTTGAGCAATTTAATTCCTGGAGGGAAGCGTGGGGAGAACGTAGATTGCAACTTCGATTAACGGAACTCGCTACGAAACCTATAGAAACTATTCCCGATATCATTCTTCAAGATATTGAAGCTTGGTTAGGGCAAACACTTCCTCAGGACGATATCAGTCTAATCGCAGTCGAAAGGGTGTAGCATTTTCGAAAATAGAATAAATGGCTTTACGAAAAACGAAAGCGAAATTCTCCTTATGACGGCATTTGCCAACCGTCGATCGAATTAATCTCAAACAAACTTTAAGGATCCTTTCATGACAGTCGCCAAAACGGGTGCCCTACGCTTTATTCTCATCACTCTACTGATCGATTTCACCGGATTCGGGATTATAATTCCAGTGGTCCCAAAACTCATCGAACAATTAATCGGTGGAGATCTAAGTCAGGCCTCTCTTCACGGAGGTTGGCTGACATTCGCATACGCGTTTACACAATTTATTTTTGCACCTATTTTAGGCGGCCTAAGCGATCGTTTCGGAAGACGACCCGTTTTACTTGCCTCCCTCTTAGGATTAGGAATCGATTATGTATTTTTGGCTTTAGCTCCGAACATTTGGTGGTTGTTTATCGGGAGAATCATAGCGGGACTTACCGGAGCTAGTTTCAGTACTGCGACGGCTTATATTGCCGATATCAGCACGCCCGACAAACGTTCCCAAAATTTCGGCTTAATCGGAGCGGCCTTCGGAATCGGTTTCATTATCGGCCCCGTTATCGGAGGGATTTTTAGTAAGTTCGGGCCGAGAGCCCCGTTCTTAGTCGCAGCCGCATTATCTCTTTTGAATTGGATTTACGGATATTTCGTACTGCCCGAGTCTTTGTCGAAAGAAAACAGAAGAAAATTCGAATGGAAACGGGCAAACCCAATCGGCTCTCTGTTTCAAGTGAATAAACTCCCCGGAGCGCTATCAGGATTATTACTTTCCATCGCCCTTCTATTCATCGCAAACCATTCTTCCGAATCGACCTGGACATATTTTACGATGGAGAAATTCCAATGGAATGAGGAGTTGGTAGGATACTCGCTTGGAGTCGTAGGAATCACGATCGTATTCGTACAAGGCGTTTTGCTTAGGGTTATCATTCCTAAGTTAGGTCAAAAGAACGCAGCCTACTTGGGAATCTTTGTCCGAATTTTCGTCAGCATTCTATTTGCCATATCCACACAAGGGTGGATGATGTACGCGTTGTTGGTCCCGTTCGCATTCAGCTTTCTCGCGACACCGGCGATTCAAGGTTACGTTTCCAACCATATACCGGCTAACGCGCAGGGCGAGCTACAGGGAATGATGGGAAGTATTATGAGTCTCACTTCCATCATAGGTCCGGTCGTCATGACGAACCTCTTTTCTTATTTTACGAAATCCGATTCGATCTTTTATTTTCCGGGAGCTCCGTTTATCATGAGCTCTTGTCTGGCGGTCGTGAGCGGCATCATCTGCGTGGCATGCTTCCGGGCGGAAAAAAGAAGAATTACGACAAGCTAATTCGTTTATTATTTCTAAATGTTGCGAACCGGGTGGTTCGACCTATTTAGAAATTATTAATCTTCTTCGTCCTCTTCCAGTCCTAAATAAAATAGTGCCCAGAGAGTATCGAAAAGAATCTGCATCAGAAGAGCGAATCGCTCTTCTTGATCTTCGATCGATTTATAATCTTCCAGGAGAAAGAAAACGAACGGTTCCAGTATGCTTCTTTCTTCTTCGTCGGAAATCGCCTTCAAACTATCCAAACTAAAGCTTTCGTCTACGGGAATTTCATACAAAGCGAGTCGAGTATTCAAAATCCGAATAGCAACTCCGATAAGATCGGAATCCGCCATCGTCTGAATCCCTGCGTCCTTTAGGCCGGCTAAGATTCCGGAAATTGCCTCGTCAGTCACGGCTTCCGCGCGCTCTTCATCTTCTTCGTTATAAGCTTCCGAAATCGCGACTAAGATTTCCGTAGATTGATCTAGAACGTTTGAGAGAGCTTCGTCAAAACGATACTCGTCTTCTTCCGTTAGTTCTCTCGTAAATCCGGCATCCAAATCGTCATAAAAAGATTCGGGATCGTCCGCCTCGCATGCCGCCGACGCGAACGTTCTGACTACGAGCCAAAACGGAGATTTCTCATGACCGATGCGGCGAATTTCTCCAGCGTAACCGGCTACTGCATTCTGCCAAGCTTCGGGGGAATAACGGGCGATTTCCATAATAAAACTACCCTACCTAATTCTTCGCCCCCGTCGAGTCGGAAATTCGAATAAGCTTCAAGAATTCTTAATCGATAATCGGCATAAATGAAGCGATCAGTATTCTGCTTGCGCGGTACGTAATTTCACATACCTTCAATCAGCATGAATCAAATTCGAACAAACTTTGACCAGCCGCGGTTTAATAGGGAATCTAAAAGCGGGCATTATGAAAGTTGGTTTGTACGAGCCAATCACCCCCATCGCCCATTAGCCATCTGGATTCGATATACGATATTCTCCCCTAGACAGCCTCTTCAATCCGCATTAGGAGAACTTTGGGCGATTTATTTTGACGGGGAATCCAATTCACATTCGAGTTTCAAATCCGAATTTCCTATTCAAGAATGCGAATTTAATGCGGATCCGTTCATTGTCAGAATCGGAGCGTCTTATCTCACAAAAGAAAGAGCGATAGGGCAAGCCGATTCGAAAGATCGGTCCCAAAAAATAGAATGGGACTTATCATTGAGTGAAGGAAGTTCTCCAGTATTCTTATTTCCCGAAAAATACTACGAGTCGAACTTTCCGAAAGCGAAAGTCTTAGTGGGTCGGCCCTTAGCCGTATTTAACGGAGTTTTAAAATTGCAAGGTAAGGAACTCCCTATAGAGAATTGGAAAGGCTCTCATAATCATAATTGGGGAAGCAGACATACGGATCGGTATGCCTGGGGACAGGTTTGCGGATTCGACGGTGAACCCGATTCGTTCTTAGAATTAGCGACTGCAAAACTGAAATTAGGCCCTTTTTGGACTCCGGGAATTACTCCTATCGTTCTTCGATTTAGAAATCTTGAATATAAATTAAACGACCCGCTAAAGTCTCTTTTTAGAGCTTCCTATTCCTACTTCGATTGGAAATTCTCCGCTTCGTCTTCCGAAATTAAAATCGAAGGAAGGATTCACGCAAATCGATCCGACTTCGCTTGCTTACGATACAATAATCCTCCGGGTGGTTGGAAATACTGTTTGAATACGAAACTAGGCAGGGCCGAACTTTTTGTCACTAGGCGCGGAGAAACGTCTCCTTTACGACTTTTCTCCTCTCGCTCTGCCGCGTTCGAAATTTTGACTGACGACTCGTCCCATGGCCTCGCGCCGGAAGTTTAAGCTTCGCAGAATCTTCTGAGCTTTGATAAAACTTTGCAAGTACCTAGGCTAAAAAATTGGATTGACAGTTTAATTGGCTAAATATTTCTGAGAATCATCCTCATTATCAAAAAAAGGACAAATGAACTCCCCCTTTGCTCCATAAGGATTCGCTAACAGAAGGATACAATTCGGCGAAAAGAGCGGAATCTTTATATGTCTGCCATTCTCGATAAGGAAGGTTAAAGGTAAAATTTTCTTGACATTTTTTGAGATTGATTCTCATCTGCATTATCAGGCCGGTTCCCAGCGGAGTCCGGAGGGAGTCATCCCACAGTTCAACTCTGGCCCCGTTAGGTGACGCCTCTCGGGGATTTTTCCGGAGAAATTTGAAATTATTTTAGGAGCGAAATTTATGCGTCGGACAATTAACTCTGGGTTCCCGATTCTATTCATCGGAATTCTTTTATCCTGCACGAACGGAAAGAAAGGCGATTCTTCCATGGCCTTAGCCGCGATTTTAGGTAACCAGCCTTCCGCCTCGAGACAGCAAGTCGTGAGTCGCTACGCCGACTTGGCTTACGAATCTTATAATAAAAATTACCAAGACTTAACCGTTCTTCAAACTGCGGTAAATACCTTCGTGACGACTCCGAGCGCGGCAAACCTAATCGCCGCTAAGAGCGCTTGGATCAAAGCCAGGGCTTCCTACTTACTTACCGAAGCGTTTCGATTTGCCGGAGGGCCGATCGACGTGGCCAGCATCTCAAGCATCAGCTGGCAAGGTTGCGGGGCAGGAACTAATTATGTCGGCGATACGACTTATGCTTGCGAGAGTCTCATCAACTCATGGCCGTTAGACGAAATAGCAATCGATAATTATGTTCAGGGCGGAAACAACACGACGAGTTTTGCCTCGATTTTAGCTAGAAACGGAGATATTTCCATCGGATCACCCGGGAATACCGACGATACGACCATTATTCTAACGGGATGGCATGCGATCGAATACCTCCTCTGGGGACAGGATAATTCCGGAAGTCCTCAGACTTACAATCAAGTAGCGGGGCTTGCCGATTACACTTGCTTTACAGGTTCTCCGACCACTTGCAATAGCAATGGACAAGGCGGAAATAACGGCGGAACCGGAAGCAACCGCGGGAATTATCTAAAAACCGTCACAGACGCGTTAGTCGGTCATTTAAAATTAGTCAGGGACGCATGGGGAACTTCGAGCGCTCCGGGCCCGTATCGACAAGCGTTTCTAGCGGACCCGAACGCATCGCTCACTCAGGTATTTCGAGGGTTAGGAAAGTTTATCGCCGGGGAATGGGGAGGAGATCGGTTAAAAGGAATTTACGCTCATGATCAGGAAGACGAACACTCTTGCTTTAGCGACAATACTAAATCCGACTTTTACTACGACGCCCAAAGCGTTTTGAATCTTTGGAGCGGAAGTTATACATTAGTAAAAAATAATCCTTCCAGCACCGGACCGGGATTGTCCGCATTATTAGGAATCTTAGGTCAAGGAAATATAAACGCCGAAATCACACAAGCGAGAGACACATTCTGCGTCAACAACGTAGAGAGTATCGCCGATCCGAATTATACTTCTGCCTGCCCATCCGGATCAATAACCGGGCGCTATGACCAGATCATAATGAATGGATTCAACGGTTTTCCGGGATCTCAAAGCCCGGATTATCAAACTCTTCAGAACGCTCAAGTATTGATCGGCGACCGATTGAAGAAGGATTTTGTTACGGCTGCGACGGCTCTGGGAATTACGATCACAGACTTTACCAATAAGTGATATTTAACCGAACTGAAACAAAAGCATAACCTGATACTTAAAGAAAAAAAATGAACTGTAATTTTAAATCACTCCCTTCGGTCAAATCCGAGAAATTTTTACCTAAGCTGACCCGGCTTTCTACGGGAATCGCGGCCGTTATTCTGCTGCTTGTTCCGCCTTTCTGTTCCTGCAAACACGAATCGAAAAACAACGCAGCCGAAATGGCCTTTATTTTGTTGAATCTAAATCAGGACCCAGGCGAGGCATATTCCGGAGGTTGGACAACCGTATTTGACAATACGGTCAACGCGTTTAGCCTACCTGCTTTCAATCTTCGGATAGACGGTTCGACTCAATTCAACGCAGGGCACGCGTTCTTTAATACGAATTGGTCTCAAGAAGGAAATAGCGCTCTTTCCGGGAAAGGGCCCACGTTCAACGCAAGCTCCTGCCAAGCCTGCCACAAAAAAGATGGGAGAGGAGCTCCTCCGAATAACGGCGCTTCTCCTCCGACTTACGGGGGTTCTTTCGATATTGCCGTTAGTATGTTGTTGAGGTTGTCCAAAGACGGCGCTAACTCCACGACTGGAGGTCCGATTCCGACCGACAATTACGGGCTTCAATTGAATCAGCAAGGAATTTCAAGTTTTACAAATCTTCATCCCACGTCGCACACTGTGGCTGCAACTCCTGAAGAAGGACACGCATCCGTAACTTATAATTCTGTCGCCGCACCCGTTTGCGCGACCTGCTCAGGTACCACTTATACGGACGGAACTTCCGTTACACTTTCACAACCATCGTATTCGTTTTCCGGTTGGAATTTCGGAGATCCCACGAGCGCCGCGGGCGGATTCCATTATTCTCCTAGAGTAGCTCCGATGATTGCCGGATTAGGATTACTGGAAGCGATACCTGAAAGTACGATTCTATCCTGGGCGGATCCAAACGATGCGGACGGAGACGGAATTTCAGGAAAACCTAATTATGTTTGGGATACTGCCGCGGGAAAAAAAGCGTTAGGTCGTTTCGGTTGGAAAGCGAATCAACCTAGCTTGTCTCAGCAGAATCAGGATGCATTTCTCGGAGATATCGGCATAACAAGTCCTTTAAACCCTACGGATAATTGTCCGACGATTCAAACAATTTGTTTGGATGCCGCAAACGGATCGGGCGACCCGGAGATCACTTCCAGCATCGTTGATCCGATAAATTTTTACGGGCAACTCGTTGGTGCTCCCGGTCGACGATCCGTTAACGATACCCAAGTCGTACATGGAAAACAGTTGTTTATTTCCATCGGTTGTGCCTCTTGTCACAAGCCTTTAACGGTGACAGGCGTCGTACCCGATTTTCCGGAAAACTCATCCCAATACATAAAGCCTTATACGGACTTGCTTCTGCACGATATGGGATCCGGCTTAGCCGACGGACGATCCGACTTTGACGCGACCGGAAACGAATGGAGAACTCCGCCGCTTTGGGGGCTAGGTTTAATTCAAAATGTCAACGGACACCAAAGACTACTCCACGATG
Organism: Leptospira fainei serovar Hurstbridge str. BUT 6; assembly: GCF_000306235.2. Lineage (NCBI taxonomy): Bacteria > Pseudomonadati > Spirochaetota > Leptospiria > Leptospirales > Leptospiraceae > Leptospira > Leptospira fainei. The sequence continues at coordinate 1,546,659 of NZ_AKWZ02000010.1, read as the reverse complement.
GAAGAGCCAACGGGCCGGAAGAGGCAATCTTATGGCACGGAGGAGAGGCGGCAGGCGCAAGATCGAATTTTCAACTGCTGTCCGCATCCGATAGAAACGATTTACTTAAATTCCTAAATTCACTTTAAAGCAGGGCAACAATGAAATATCATTCTAATTTCAATTCAACGGCCTCGACAATATTATTTGCGGGCTTCTCAACGTTCTGTTCATTTTCTTGCCAACCGAATAAAGGAACGGATATGACGACCGTCGCGTTCTTACTAGCTGCGCAACCGTCCTATACGGAATTCCTAACCTATTCGGGAAACAATCTTATCCTACCTACGCTGCAAGACCTGGAGAATAAGACTTTAAGTCTAACGACCTCGGCGCAAAACTATTGTTCGGATCCGACCAACGCAACTAAGCTCTCGAATCTGCAACAAGCTTGGAAAACCGCGAGAAGTTCATTAAAAAAATCTGAAGTTTTTTATTTCGGTCCTGCCGAAAACCCACCCGGATACTATTTCACTAATTTAGACGGATTCGAAAAATTACAGCGACCCAAATGGAACAATATCTCGGCAGTGCTTACCAATACTGCAAGCTTTCCCACTATAAATGAAAGTAACGTATTAACGTACAGTACGGTTCGCAGAGGCTTCGAAGCGTTAGAAATGTTGATCTTCAGTTCGGACGGGAATGACGCGAATATTTCAAGTTCCGCGAATATCCTTGCCGCGAACGGTTCTAATGCCGGTTATCAACGTAGATTGGATTATATTCAAGCCCTCGCGCAGGTTATCTATGATGATGCAAGAAATTTAAACAGCCAGTGGAAATCGACCGGCGGAAATTTTATCGGGAACTATGTCGGCGGTAGCGGTTATTTTCAATCCTCGAAAGAAGCTTTCGACACATACGTTACGAAAATTGCAAGCTTGGCGGAGGTAACGCGAGATCAAAAAACGGGAACCCCTGCCGGTTTAAGTTTAAGTTCCGCAGGCACAGCTCATTCGAACTTAACGGAAGCGATTTTTTCTAGAAACGCATACCAAGACTTGTTGGATAATGTTTACGGTATCGAATTTGCCTATGTCGGAAATACGGGGGATTCCCAAGCGAAGTCGCTTTCCGTAATGGTCCAAGCCCAAAATTCCTCCGTAGACGCGAATATCAAGAATGCGATTGCAGACTTAAAAACGACTTTGCAGGCAAAAACCGCCGGAGCCTCCGACCTGTACGCCGACATCGGCGCGGGGTCTTCCACAATTAACGCGCAAGTTTCCCCGCTTTGGATAAAATTGAAAACTCTGAGAACTCTTACCGGAACCGATTTACTTTCGGTGTTAGGAGTACCCGCTATGCCGTCTAATGCGGACGGAGATTAGCGATCATTTCGAATCGCTACTGAAAGAACAAACATAGTGATTTTCGTCATGATGACGACGTTAAATTATTCTTGCCAGCGAAGCGACTTCACTTTCTATTAACGGACTATGTACAGTTCCTTACACGCTCTCTTATCATTTACGAGCTGGACCTTGCTTTTAGGTTTCGGAATTATTCTATTTCGAGTAACCCTAGTGCTTACAGGAAAGAAGAAATCGAACGAGTTTCCTGCGTGGATCCAACACGGAAGCGACTTCTACTGGAGATTATATCGGGCCCATTTAAATTGTTTAGAGAATCTACCTATCTTTGCGGTTCTAGTTTTTGCAGGGGCAATATTGGATCCTAATCCGGCCATGTTTGATTTATTCGCATGGACCGCATTCGCATCTAGAATTCTCCAAACATCCGCACACCTAAGTGGGGGCGGCGAATGGCCCGTAAATATCCGATTTACAGGATTCTTACTTCAATACGCTTCTTTTGTTTCGATGCTCTACCTTCTTATACAGAGCCTACCATAGGCCTCGCTCGATTACATTAGATTCTTGTAAGACATGGAGATACAACTGTGCCGGCGCTACTGAGATTTTTCTCGTTACGCCGATATAAACGTAGTAGAAACGGGATCTACGCTTCGATATCCGAGAGATATGTTACAAAGTTCTTCTAAGGAAAAAATCATCTTGACCTTGATCGAAATTACGACTACATTCTGACTGGTTCGCTTATCAGATGGCTTCTAAATTCGATTATCTCAGACGCAACTTGTACGCTATGGCCGAATTATGTCTGGAGCAGATTTTAGTTTTTGGCGATGCGATCGAACAGGAAAATCCGGATCTAGCAAAGCAAGTGATAGAACGCGACGACTTGATTGATAGTTTAGAAAAACAGAATGATAACCTTTCGCAGAATGCGATTTTAGAGGCTGTTGCTAATCGTAATTTATTGGGAATGGACCAAGTAGACGGCGAAGTCGTGTTAAAGAAAGACCCGCTTCGATTTGCTCTGTCCGCAATCAGAATTAACCGCAATTTGGAAAGAATGGGGGACCAGATCGTAAACTGCGCTACGTGCTACAGAAGAGGATTGCTACCGAAGGGATTTTTTCGTCAGGAGGAAATCCTTGATAAAATGCTCTCCCGAGTCGTAACTCTTGTCGGAATGGCAGTAGAATCTCTTGTCGAGGAAAAGAACCGATTCTATGGTTCGGTTCATACTGTCGAAGAAGAATTGAACAACCTTTGTAACGGCGCCTTTCTAAAATTCGTGATGGACCCTAGGCTGGACAAAAACCAATTCGCCGATTTATACAGAATAATCTTAGGAATCGAACGAGCCGGCGACTATGCGGTAAACATCGCCGAAGAGCTCGTGCGCCTTAACACCGGAATGGATATACGTCATCTATCCGATCCGGTCCAGGTCACCGAGAAAGTAAAAACACCGTCGTAAAAAAGTAATCCCTTCTCCGCAAATTTCTCCTTTTTTCCCTAATAGAAATCGACTTATTCCTGTTGACGAATACCGAAACCGGGGCTCGATGTTCATATAAATTGATCCTTTCTTAACGCGGGCTTACTTATCGGTAAGTCCGTTTTACGAAACTTAACATTTATTTAAACTACTATGAATGAAAAAAAGAAAATCCCGTCCTTATATGAATGGGCCGGCGGATTGCCGGCTTTCGAGAAACTAACGAAACTTTTCTATCAGAAAGTTTTACAGGATGATTTATTAGAGCCCGTCTTTAAGCATATGTCTCCGGAGCACCAACAGAGAGTGGCGCATTTTATCGCCGAAGTTTTCGGAGGTCCAAAAATTTACAGTTCGAAAGAGGGAAGTCATTACGAAATGATTCAAAAGCATCTTTCGAAGCGTTTAACGGAAGATCAAAGAAAGCAATGGATACGATTGCTCTTAGAAACCGCAGACGAGATTGATCTTCCCAGCGATCCCGAATTTAGATCTGCGTTCGTCGCTTATATAGAATGGGGAACAAGAATCGCGGTAAATAACTCGAACACCGACGAACTGCTTATGAATCCGAACGAGCCGATGCCGAAATGGGGATGGGGAGAACCTGGCGGCCCTTATTTACCGGAGTAAAATGTATACTGCTCGTTCCATAAAGCCCGCAATCATGTTCCACTATGCCTGGAAAATGCTTTTAATTTATGCCTCCATCTCCGGCTCCGTTTACTTACTAGTGAAATGCTTCGGATTCGAAACTGCCGGTCTTCCTTTCTTGCCGATCAGTCTGATCGGAATGGTCGTAGCGTTTTTCCTAGGATTCAAGAATAACTCCTCCTACGATCGTCTCTGGGAAGCGCAACAGACATGGGGCCGAATCGTAAATAACAGTCGCAACTGGGCTTCGACGGTTTTGCATCACATACGCAATCAGCTTCCCGAAAATTCCTCGCAGGAAGCCGAGCTCCATCTAATCAGGAAAGAGCTGGTCTATCGGCAAATTGCTTTTACGAACGCATTGCGATACCAATTACGGATGTCTAATACGCGTAGCAAGACGGATACCTCGCGAAAGCTTGTCACGCAATCGCATCTTGAAACGAAAAAGAGTATGAGGGACGAATTAATCCCCTTTTTAGATGAATCTGAAATTTCATTCCTTGAAACAAAAACGAACGTAGCCGCGCATATACTGAACCGGCAATACGCCCGATTAACGGAACTGAATGATTTAGGAATTTTAGAAACGACGGCGAAATTCGAGATGGCCCAAGTAATCACGGAGAACTACCGATGCCAAGGAGAATGTGAAAGTATTAAATTATTTCCGTTACCTCGACAATATTCGTATTTTAGTAAAGTATTCGTCTGGATTTTTATACTTCTGCTTCCGTTCGGCCTTTTGAGTGAATTTGAAAAAGCGAGTGATACCGTTGTATGGCTTATGATTCCCTCGCATATTCTCATTTCCTGGGTTTTTATGGTGACCGAACAGATCGGCGATGATAGTGAAAATCCTTTTGAAAACGCTATTAACGATATCCCTATGACGGCGATCTGTAGAAATATTGAAATTGACTTACGCGAATTTTTGGGTGAAACTGAATTACCTTCGAAATTAGAACCGGTAAATAATATTTTGCTGTGAGATCGAATTTTCGGCGGGATGTTCTCGTTTAAAAATATATTTTAAATAGATAATATACTGCTTCGGTAAATCGGATTTTTTTAGGAAGCGCGGAATTTATCCAAGATAATTTAAAAGCAAGAGGCTGATCCCTATGGACACGATAAAAGGCAAAAGTGTAACTATCTTTTTCGACGGGAAAAAATGCATCCACTCTCGTAATTGTGTATTGAGTCGACCCGACGTATTCGTTCCTAACGTCGATGGAGATTGGATTTACCCCGATCGAGCCTCGGAGGAGGAAATCAAACAATTGGCCCTCAATTGTCCTTCGGGAGCGATTAAATTCGAAACAAATTCAAGTACATCCGAAACCGCGCCTATCGTAAATGTAGTTCGCGTTCGTGAAAACGGGCCGCTCGCATTTAACGCCGATATGGATATTGTCGGACATGGATTGGAGTTTAGAGCCACTCTTTGCCGATGCGGAGCGTCTAAGAATAAACCGTTCTGCGATAGCAGTCATACTACCATCCAATTCATGGCGACCGGAGAACCCGCCGCTGCGTTAGAGCCGAAAACGCTTGTCACCCGAAATGGTAAGCTATTGATCACTCCTACTAAAAATGGTCCTTTGAAAATACAAGGAAATCTTGAAATTTGCACCGGCACGGGTCATATGATCGATCGTATCGAAGAAGCATACTTGTGTAGATGCGGCGGCTCTTCCAATAAGCCGTATTGCGACGGAACGCATAAGAAAATTAAATTTTTGTCGGAGTAATTAATTTTCCGAGTTCAGCGAAGTCCCATAAATCAATGCAGTCTATATATGGATTGCATCCGACTCGCAATCACGATAACGATTTAAAGAGAAATCAAACTTTTTCATATTGCAAACACGGTCAGAGTCATGATTGAGCTAAATAATAAAACCTTTACTTGTCCGGTAGACGTATCTCTCAGTTTTTTCACCGGAAAATGGAAGATATTGATACTATCTCATCTCTATCACTTCAAACATAAAAGTTACAAAGATATAAAGATCAACTTGCCGGGAATTTCGGAAAAAGTCTTGGTTCAACAATTAAAGGAATTGGAAGGAAACAAACTTTTAAATCGAGATGTTATTTCCGAAAGACCGTTACGGGTGGAGTATTCTCTGACCGACTTCGGCCGATCGTTGGCGCCGTTATTCGAATTTTTAAGCGAATGGGGAATCGATTACTTAAAGAAAAACGGAATCGATTATATCCAGGATCAACATCTCTATAAATAAGCCGACATTGATCGAAGTTTGACCGACTTAGGGTATTTTCTCCCCTTCTTCCAGATAGCTTGCAAGTTCTTCTTTCAATCCGAGAGGCAATTGAAGCCCGGAACTCTCGATTCTTTCATTGTATTTGTTAAACGAAAAACGATGTCTCGACGTGCCTAGATATGATTGTAAAGCTTCCGAGCCCCACTCTAAGATTTCCTTAATATACTCTTCGTTTTCTTCCAATTTTTCGCAATACGGGATAAAGAGCGGCCTATTGACGGGGCGACCTATCGTTCTATAAAAGAGAAGTCGTCGTAAAACCTCGTGTTCCTTTAAATGTCCCGATTCAAGAGCTTTTTCCACCATTCTCAAATTGATACAATCCAAGAACTCCACTTTTAGATTTTCGTCTTTTAAGCGTTTACGAAGACTCGTTTTAATCTCTTCCGCTTCGTATAAAAAGTTGGGGCAATATTCCGGACATTCGTCCTTATGAAGATCGCAATAATGTAGAAGAATACAATCGACATCCGAAGACGGCTCAACGATGCCAAAATTGATCGAACCAAGGATCTCCACACCCGTTCGAAATCCTTTATCTTCCAGCTCCTTCAACGCGATCCGAAAAGCCTGCATCCGTTTCAGGGCTTCCTTAGTATCGTAGTTCCGATACTTATTTTTGAGCGCGATATACTTTTCGATCAAATAAGTCATTGCATGAGATCTTTTAAATAACGGTTCATAGCGAGGAGTACTACCTCCGGGATTTCATGTCCACCAGGAAACGCCAACAACTCTCCCTCCCAGCCCGCTTCTTTTAATAAAGTTTCCAGTTTCTTTGCCGCAGGGTAACCTAGGACGGGGTCCATTCGACCATGGCTTTGAAAAAAAGGATAACCTGGAGTCTTTTTGGCTAACCGAGACCATTCCGGTTCATCGATTAGAGTGCCGGAAAGTATAACTAAGCCTTTCGGTTTTGTTTCGGCTCGGAGAGTGATATCGGTCGCGAGCATCGAACCTTGACTAAACCCTCCTATAACGATTCGATCCATCGGAACATTCAGAGCCTCGATCATTTGCACGGCCTTTTCTCTCGCTTCAGCCAACCCTTGCGGATAACGATCCGAAAAATCACGATACCCCCCGGCCATCATTGCCCGTTGCAACGCTTCCATATCGATCGGAAACCAGGCCCTTCCGTTATAGCCTGGCATTAAGGGAATTTCCAGGATACCGTCCGGAAAAATAAAATTCGTTCCTATAGGAACATCCATATAAGAGTAAAGCGGAAGAAGATCGTAAGCGTTCGCACCATAACCGTGAAAGAAAATCACGTACGGACCGTTTGGATCGCCTTTGATCCGAGCCGCCTTCAGAGGACCGATCTGTTCTAACGGAATATTGAGAGACATCTTTTCCGTTTTGAACGATACACTCCGTGATGGCAATAGGTTTTAAACGTTCAAAAATATAAGTGAATAGAGTTACGACAAATCTATTAGCGAATCGGGAGTTTCTTTCCATTCATTCATTTTGAAAAACGAATCGAAATAATCCACACCGATAAAGATGAATGAATGCGAACAAATGTTCAAATCGACCGAACAGCGTTTTATCGAAAAATTAGAATTGGAATTTTCCTTGTCGGCAGGACGGTATAAAATGAAGTTTAGCCAGAACAATCGTTCTATTAAGAAAGAAAAACGGTTTCATAACCTTTCCGGGAACGGATCTAATTCGAAACTATTAAGAGGAATCCAATAATGGCAAAACAATTCGAAGGCAAAGTCGCATTAATTACCGGAGCTGCTTCTCCAAGAGGATTAGGAAGAGCGATTGCAAATACGATCGCGAAAGAAGGCGGAGATATCGTTGTCGCCGATTTAAATAAGGAGCATATAGAGCAAGCTGCCGCTGAGATCGCTAAAGAATTCGGGGTAAAAGCGATCGGAGTCGCTGCAAACGTTACCAAACCGGAAGATTGCGATGCAGTCATCGCGGCCGTGAAAGACAAATTCGGCAAATTGGACTTCTTAGTAAATAATGCCGGAGTTTTAAAAGACAATTTATTCATTCGTATGACTGAGCAAGAATTCGATTTCGTCATGGACGTAAATGCAAAAGGCGTTTTCCTTATGACTAAGTCCGCTTCAAAATTGCTTCTGAAAGCGCCTTCAGCGAGGATCGTAAATATTTCTTCATTGTCAGGCCTAACCGGACAACCCGGCCAAGCAAACTATTCCTCTTCTAAGGCCGCCGTTATTGCATTAACGAAAGTCGCTGCAAGAGAATTCTCCGGTCGCGGTGTATTGGTAAATGCGGTATGCCCCGGCTATGTTCAAACGGATATGACATCCTCCCTTTCCGAAGAGGTTCAAAAGAAACTAACGGACCCTTCGTTCATTCCGTTAAAGAGGCCGGGAACGCAGCAAGAAATCGCGAACGCGGTAGAATTCTTCCTGTCGGATAAGGCGTCGTACATCACCGGAACGTATCTCCGTGTGGACGGCGGCGCAGGGATAGGTTTATAATCGCATGAGAGAAGTCGCGATCGTAGGAGCATACGAGACGCTCCATGGAAATCATAAAGACAGAACGCTTAGGGATTTGGTAACCGAAGCGGGCAACGGAGCCATTAAGGACTCGGGAATCGATCGGAAGGAAATTCAAGCCGTCTATGTGGGAAATTATGCGGGTAATGAATTCAACTCTCAGAATACGATGGGTTCTTACGCAGCCAACTTACTAGGATTAGGCGATAGGCCGGCGATAAGAACCGAAGGCGCTTGTGCTTCCGGTGGAATCGCAATGAGGCAGGGATTTCTTGCGGTCGCGTCGGGGTTGTACGATACCGTTCTAGTTTTGGGAGTAGAAAAGATGAACGGCCTGGACCCTGAAACTACTATGGAAATCGTCGCGCGTGGACAGGACCAAGACGTGGAAGGCGGATACTGTATTTCGGGGCCGTCGGGTTTTGCACTCAATGCGACCCGACACATGCACGAATTCGGTACGACTAAGGAAATGTTATCAAAGGTCGCAGAAAAAAATTACTTTCACGGGAGCTTAAACCCTTTCGCTCATAAACAAAAAGAAATTTCGTTTAATAATATCATGAGAGCGAGAATGGTCACAACTCCATTCGGGTTTCATGATGTCTCCTTAGTGACGGACGCGTCCGCCGCCGTAATTATTACGACAAAAGAAAAAGCGAAATCGTTGAGAAAGGATTACATTTTAGTAAAAGGATCAGGAATCGGCGGAGATTACTTTAATGTGGCTTTAAAGAAAGATTCGGTAAGTTTTCCGGCCTCGCTTCAAGCCGCTGCAGAGGCGTTCAAGATGTCGGGTTTGGAAAGAAAAGATATCGATGTTCTGGAATGCCATGACTGTTTTACGATCACCGAGATCATCAATATAGAGGATCTGGGCTTCGTGGAAAAGGGAAAAGGCGGTCCGTTTACTATGGATGGACATACTCGTCTTGGCGGAAAATTACCGGTCAATACTTCCGGCGGCTTGAAAGCAAAGGGCCATCCTGTCGGCGCCACCGGAGTCGGACAAGTCGTAGAAATGACATTCCAATTAAGGAACCAAGCCGAAAAACGGCAGGTCGCAAATGCGCGAACCGCACTCACTCACGTTTTGGGCGGTCCTGGCGCCGTCAGTATTGTGCATATTCTGCAGAGAGGCGAGTAGAAATGGAGACTATAGAACTAAACGTACTCAAAGGAAAGAAATGTACTTCTTGCGGATTTGAAATGACTGAACCGGCAGTCGCTTGCACTCGCTGCGGAAGTGATTCCTTACAGGAAAAAGTCTTTAGCGGAAAGGGAAAAATCTACACCTACACGGTCGTTCATGTAGGTTTCGGTCATCTAGCTTCGCGAGCTCCGTATGTCCTTGCCGTCATCGATCTAGAGGAAGGCGCAAAAACGATGTGCATCTTGGAAGGTCAATCGGAAGGAAAACCCGTCACAGAATCCGTTACGATCGATATGCCTGTCATATTCGATAGGATGGAACCAAAAACAGGATCCATCTTTAAACCTATCCAATGAACCAATGCTACCGGATTCGATAAAGGAATGCGGTCGCAAATTTCTTTGAGATCGTTCTTCCGCCTTGGAAAATTATTTTCTCATTGATATAGGTCAAGTTTCTCGGACGTTTCTGTGACAAAAAAATTCCTTTGCTTTCCAATCCTAACGGAGAAAGATGGAACCATGAAAAAGGAGAAGTCCATGAAAAATCGGGCTCTATTAATTTCCGCCTCTGCGACCGTCCTCGCTTTGGCTCTGGTTCTGAACTGTGGTGATAAAAACGAATCCAAAAAAGAAGCGGCTGCGCCTGCTGCTACCGCGGCTCCTGCCCTTACTCCTGAATTGGAGCAGGGAAAAGAAATTTTTGCAGCAAACTGTGCATCTTGCCACGGTGAAAAAGGCGCCGGAGACGGACTCGCAGCAGCGAACCTTAATCCTAAACCGCGTAATTATAAGGCTCCTGCGAAAGAATGGAAGAACGGACCGACCGAAGCCGGTATTCTAAAAACGTTAAATAACGGAATTCCAGGCGGTACGATGGTGGCCTTTAAGTATCTAGGCGACGATAAACTTAAATTAGTCGCAAAATACGTAATCCACCTCGCACAAAACTAATCCCTAAAAGGGTGGGGGTTCCCCACCCTTTTCTCCGCTGTACGGGCTTTTCTTCTGGAACTTTTCCGCCCTCCTCTAATGCTGGAAATGTGAACGGATCAGAAGCGCCTCATTGTCGAACCTGCGGAACTACTCGAAATTCTCCCTTTGTAAAAGAGCTCAAAACCTATTCAAAATCCGCGTGGTTCTTGATTCTATTCGGTATTTCCTCTAAACCTAAAGAAGTCGCCTTCCAGTGCACTAAGTGCGGGGAAATATTCGACAAACTTTCTCCGCAGGAGCTAGAACATTACACCTAATCTTGCTCGGCAAAATGGCAGTCCAGCCTTTCAAAAACCCTTTGAAACGGGGTTGACTCGGGTTTCAAGAGAGGGTCTTTGTGATAAATAAGGCATATGTCTGACGAATTCAAAATAACCGTGGACTTGGAGCCGTCTGTACCGGTATTACATATCTCAGGCGAGATCACTTCCGATGCCGACGAAGATATCATCAATAAATATCATTCTATTCCGGAATTGCGTAGAGCTCGAGTAATTCTGAATTTTCACGGAACATCTTACATCAATTCTGCGGGACTTGCTACGTTGATAAGTTTGATTACGAAGGCTGCGGAATCTTCTGCAAAGATTGAATTTGCCGGTTTAAACGATCATTTCCGTAAAGTAATGGATATAGTCGGATTGACGGACTTCGTACTGATCCATAATACCCTGCAAGAAGCTTTAGGTTAAGGAATCGATTTCATCTTAGAGGGCGAAGCGGTTAAATTCGCAAGCGATCGTTCGATTCTATATCAGGCCTTTGGCTTGAAAATCTTGAATTACTAATTTTAAATCATTCGGAGTGTCCACGCTTAATGCAGCTCGCTCCGTTATATGTACTCCGATCGAATATCCCGCTTCCAACGCACGCAATTGTTCCAAGGATTCCGATTCCTCTAAAGGACTAGCGGGAAGATCGGGGTAACTTAATAAGAAATCACGATCGTATGCGTAGATTCCAAGATGTCGGAACGCCGGAACGTTTTTCTTAAACTGGCTCGGAATCGGTGAACGGGAAAAATACAAAGCTTTACCCTTCGCATCCATCACTACTTTAACCCTATTCGGATCGTTGATTTCATTGGGATCCATCGGCACGGCAGCAGTAGTCATGGCCCAATCTTTTCGGTCTATTTTCAGCCGTGCCACGCCGTCTATCAAGTTGGCCTCTATACCCGGCTCGTCACCTTGTATATTTACGACGACGCCGAAGTTTGGAAACCGTAATGCGACCTCTCGGATTCTATCCGTTCCGGACGGATGGTCCGGAGACGTCATTACTGCGTTGCCTCCGCTATCCAAAACTGTCATAAGAATTCTCTCGTCGTCGGTCGCTACGACTAACTCATCCACTAAAGAAGACTTTAGAGAATTCTTATATGTCCAGAGAATCATGGGGAAATCCCCTATCTGAACGAGGGGCTTTCCCGGGAACCTTGAACTTCCGAACCTTGCCGGGATGACTCCTAGTACTTTGGGATTTGTCATTAGTTCACGATAAATTCCGTAAAGTAGACTTCCTGAATCTTTCCTTCCGAAAGTATGTGGTTAATTTGAGCTTTGATTTCTTCACGAAGATCCAATTGATCTTCCACGTCGATTAAATCGTCCTTAGTTTTGCGACCGACGATCAAGTTCACCAAATCCCGCATTTGAGCGATTCGTTCCGCCAATTCATTCGTTATCTTCGTATCGTCTTTTGCGACGCCGAAAGAGAGTTTCATTTTGACGAAGTGCGTTTCACCCTTATCGGCCGTATTAATCCTGAATTCTTCTTGGAAAGCAAACGTGACTAAAGGAGGAGGAGGCTTAACCAAGGAAACGTTCTTCATCTCCCTAAACGTACTCGTAGCAGCTTGTTTGGCGACAAACATAGACACAAGTACGACGATGATAATTCCAAAGACGGCTCCCGCAATATAGATGAGCCATTTTATAAGTGGAGAAGAACCGGCTCCGCCGTCCGCGGCGGGGACGCCGCCTTCTTCTTCGTCTATTTCGGGATCACCCATGGGTTACTTCTCCTTTTTCTCTTTTAGAATCCACTTTCGGTGGAAGTTTCCGAGCCGGGAACGCGGCTCTTTGGAAGACCGTAATTCGATTCATGCGGTCCTCTCTTCGTGGATTTATCGGTTAAGATTACGATATCTATCCTTCGATTGAAGGCTTTTGCTTCCGGTGTTCCTTCGTATTCTACGGCTAAAGGCCGATAAGATCCGAAACTTACGGCTTGAAACCAACTCGGATCCAACCTACCGACACCGACTAAATAATCGGTGGAATTTATCGCTCTAGCGCCGGCGAGGTCCCAATTATTCAAATAGGCACGTTCTTCTCGATTCGGATTTGCGCCCGGCACCACCGCATCCGCGTCGCAATGTCCTTCGACCCGTACGAAGCGTTCTAAATTTTTTATTAACCCGCTCGCTTTCTTCAGCGTTGATTTAATCGGATCATTAAGAATCGCCGAACCTGGTCCGAAATAATCCGCGCCCACCAAGCTTATCACTAGTCCGCGTTCGTCTTCCGTTACGCGGACCTTGCCGGCTTCGATCTCGGGCTTAAATAACTCGGTCGCAGTCTTCTTAGATTTGGAAAGAGCCTTACCGGTAGTCATCGATGGAAGACTTTCGATATTCATCCCCATCTCTTCCAGCTTACCTTTGGACAGGGTCTGTCCTCCGTCAAAGAAGCCGGTCGTCGTTTTAAACGCCGAAAGAATGATCTGCATTTCGATCGCGTTCGTCTTACCGGTTTTATAAAGCATGATAAAGAAACATAGGAGAAGTGTCACCATGTCCCCGTACGTAAGCATGTATTCGGGGATGTTCTGAATGCATTCTGGACATTTTTGCTGCGCCATAAGTCTTCCAACCGTACGGGATTCGTTCCCGGATTAATCCCCTTCTTCCTTCAAGACACCGCGTTCGGACGGAGGGAGGAAGCTGGCAAGTTTGTCTTTAACGATCCTAGGGTTGTCTCCGGATTGAATGGAAAGAGTTCCCTCAATCATAATTTGCTTTATTAATAATTCATCTTCCGATTTACGAATTAATTTTTTCATAATGGGAATGGCGAACATATTCGCTCCCATTGAACCGTAAAGAGTAGTGATCAAAGCCGCGGCCATACCCGTTCCGATTGCGCTCGGATCTCCGGAGCCGAGGTTCTTGAGCATCTGCACAAGTCCGATCAAGGTTCCGATCATCCCGAATGCGGGAGCGAGAGCGCCCCAGTTTTCCCACCAAGCTTTTCCTTGGGAGTGGCGGGTGGCGATATTTCCCATTTCGGTTTCCATAATATTTCGAACCAACTCCGGGTCCGTTCCGTCGACGACTAAGGTAATTCCTTTGCGCAGGAATTCCTCCGGCAACTCGTTAACGTCGTCTTCGAGAGCGAGTAGACCTTCTCGTCTTGCTTTCTCGGAAAAGGAAACCAGAGTCTTAATCAGTTCCACCAGATCGCTCTTTTCTTCACGAAACGCCTTACGGGTAATTTTACCTACGTCGAGAGTCGACTGCCAAGGAACCGCCATGATCGTACAGGCAGTAGCGCCTCCGAACGTAATCAAGACTGAGGGAATATCCACGATATCTATCGGGTTCAACCCTGCGGAAAGAATACCGAAGGCCACAACGACTAAAGCGGAACCCAAACCGATGAGTGATGCTATATCCATGATCGCTTAATCTACCTTCTTAAATTGGTCGGGAGTAGAGCCTATCGGGAAGACTAATACTCTCTTTTTGAACTCTATAATCTTTTCGATCACTTGCGGAACGCTCTCTTGAACCACATATTTTCGATCATTCGAAAGAGTGATCGTAGTATCGGGATTAGCCTCGATACATTCTATATGAGAAGCGTTCAGGACGAATTCCGTCCCCTTTAAACGGTGCAGGGTAATCAATTGCCCTTCCTCGAGCTGGAGTTCTTGTTTATAGAATCGACCGCCTTCGAAATTTGGATAATGAATTTTTCCTCCGTAAATCGATTCACGGAGGTTTGAAAATTTTTCGGGTTCCATTCGATAGAATCCGATTCGATCAAGGAGGAATTTAGCGCTTCCACCGTCTGTTCTTTAAAAAATACCCCGGTTTTCCCGCCAATTACGGTTTCCAAGGCGCCGCCTTTGCCGTATGCAATCACAGGCGTGCCATATCCTTGAGCTTCCACAGGAGCGATCCCGAAATCTTCCATCCCTGGAAAAACGAAGACTTTTGCTTTAGACAAATACTCGATTACTTCCGAACGAGGACGATGCGGAAGTATTTCCACATTCGGAGGAAGAAGTTTAACTAGATTCTTATATTCTTGGCCGCTTCCGAGAATCTTTAATCGCCGACCGTTCTTCCGGTAAGCTTCGATGGCCAGATCTATCCTTTTATAAGGAGCAAAGGCGGAAACGATCAAATCGAAGTCCTCTTTTTGAATTTTCTTTACTTTAAATCCTTCCGGAAGACAGGGAGGATGGACGATCGTAGAATCTCGCCGATAGAATTTTTTAATTCGCCGTCCGACAAACGCTGAATTCGCCAAGAAAGAATCCACCCTATTTGCCGAAGCCGCGTCCCACATTCTAAGATAATTCGATACCGCTTGGAACGCTAAGAATTTGAGTCCTTTGCGAGCGGGAAAATAATCGTAATATAGATCCCAAACATAGCGCATCGGGGAATGCACGTAACTGATATGAATCGCATCCGGATCCGGAATCACTCCCTTGGCCACGCAATGCGAAGAAGAGAATACCAAGTCATAACCGCGAAGATCAAAAGATTCTATTGCGGTCGGAAACAGAGGAAGATACCACCGATAC
This sequence comes from Leptospira fainei serovar Hurstbridge str. BUT 6, assembly GCF_000306235.2. Classification (NCBI taxonomy): domain Bacteria; kingdom Pseudomonadati; phylum Spirochaetota; class Leptospiria; order Leptospirales; family Leptospiraceae; genus Leptospira; species Leptospira fainei. The sequence goes on along the minus strand of NZ_AKWZ02000010.1, from coordinate 1,531,400 downwards.
CTGGATTTAAACGGAAGTCTATCGGTGAAAGCAGTCGTAATTTTACGAGTTTCGATTCTTTCATTGAGTTTACCCGGTTCGTAAAACAGGGTAAATAGGTCGGCATTCGGAAATATCTTCAGAAGAGAGTCTAAAACGACCTCCCCTCCGCGCATTCCATTTAGCCAATCATGAATGACGGCGACTTTCATATCCTCCCAATCGGCAAGAAACGGCGAATCGCCACGGTTTTTTCAACCTATAGTCGGTTGAGATAGAAATCGGAGGATATGCTGCCGATCAGAGTGGTCCTACGATACAAGTTAATTGAAAATGGAATTAGAGACGAGCGTTCCAATTTACGATATCCTTCCGTATAGCGTCGGGTATCGTCTCCGAATAAACGCATGTCCACCATCGTCTCGGCGATATTATCGTGAATATCGTTATCGTTTAATATTCTAGGGATACTACCTTTACTACCCTTTAGTTTTTCGGAGACTTCCAACAAGTTCCGAAATGTGACATGAATATCGTTTTGATTTTCCCGAATGATTCCCGTCGAAGCTGCAAAGAAATCATCGTAATATTTTGCAGATGGCGCAAAATCGGGAGCATTTTCCTTTTCTTCCCTATACGTCGGCTTAAAAAATCCCATATTCGGATCCCTTTCCGCACTGCCGGGATCGATATCGATCGTCCTACCGGACAGAACGGTTGCCGTCCGAAAACTGATATTGTAATTTGCATATAATGTTATCGGGTCCGCGAGTCGTATCGTAATTTCGACAGCTTTCTTACGAAGAGGATCTAAAAACCTCTTATCGGGAACTTCTTCAATCGGAACCACGTCCACATCCCGAACCAAACCCTTTTCAACCCCGAGAATGCTCACGGAGGTGCCCGGCCGAATTCCTTGAGACTTTGGATAATAGATCTTGAGAGTGTAAGGATAGATATCTTTCGTTCCGGCTCTCTCTAGAACGGAATGATAGAGCAGCAAGGTGAATACGAAAAAGAATGCTAATCCCAAATGTACGGGAGACGGTCTCGGAAATTTCATCGATTCGGAAAGGTTCTCATCTAGAGTATGTCGGTATTCCGGAGATAGCAACTAAAACCTAATCGGAAAACCGAAAATCAAACGGGAATATGCGATTTTTCCCGATAGAATTTAGTAGGAAGTAAGAAAAAGCCCCGTAGAAAGCCGTATGAGACATAATCTAATTGACTTTCTGAAAGATTCCATTCAAAAAAGAACAAGTTGGTGGCTCCTGGCCTTTTTGATTCTGCTTATTAGCAGTATTGGATGGGGATTCAGAAAGGGGACCCTTCCCCAGGAGTTGAACAAACTTATCCTGACCGGACACGAGACGCTCAAGACGGAAGAAATCGTTCAAATCATGGGAATTCAACCGGGAACTTCTTTCGAAAATTACGACCTGAGTCTCATGGAAAGTCGCCTAACGTCTCATCCTCGAATCAAAAAAGCCAGACTTGAAAAAAAGTCGGAAGATCAACTATTGGTCGAAATTACCGAACGAAAACCGGTCTACCTAGTTAATTCGGACGGTCATCTATTCGAGATAGATTCCGAATTGAAAGTTCTATCCAAGGACGACGTGCGAACCCCCGGATTAACGGTCCTCTCGGGAACCTTTCCTCGGGAAGGCGGATTCGTGAGCGGCGCCGCGTTCAGAGATTTGTATACTTCGGTTGAGAACGCGTTTCGCGCGTACCCTGCCCTGAAAACGAGAGTCTCCGAAGTATCGCTTCATGAGGACGGGGAGATCTTCGTTTATACCGATGCCCCTATCCCGGTAAGAGTACAGGTTGGAACTCTATTCCAAATCGAACAAGTTCGTAAATTATATGCAGTCCTAGCGTATCTCGAAAAAGAAAAAGTCAAACCACGATTAGTGGATATCCGCGGAGAGGACGCGGTCTATCATTAAACGAATGGAAGCTTCGGAAAGAACAATCGTATCGTTGGATTTAGGAACTTCGCTTACCAAAGTAGTTGTCGGTCGTCCTGTTTCGGAGTACGAAACCGAAATCATCGGCACCGGTTCTTTCCCGTCTTCCGGGATCAAGAACGGAGCGATCGTAAACATAGAGGCGACGACTCGTTCCATAGTGGAAGCGGTCAGCGAAGCGGAATTGATGTGCGGACAGGAAATCACATCCGTGGTAGTGAACGTCACCGGAAAGTCCGTAAGAGCGGATAATTCCAAAGGGGTCGTGGCGATCACTAATCGCGATAGAGCCGTAACGGAACCGGACGTGGTTCGAGTCATAGAAGCCGCGCAAGCGATACGAGTTCCCGCGGACCAGGAAATCATACACGTATTGTCCAAGGAATTTTCCGTGGACGATCAAACCTCCATCAAAGATCCGATCGGAATGACCGGAGTCAGACTAGAGGCGGAAGTTCACATCGTCACTGCAGGAATTACAGCCCTTCATAATTTAGAAAAGTGTGTTGAAGCTGCCGGATTAGTGGAAGATGCCCGCGTTCTTTCCAGTCTTGCGTCCTCCGAAGCAGTATTAACTTCGGGCGAAAAGGATCTGGGGACGGCGGTATTGGATATCGGAGCAGGCATTTGCGATTTGATCATTTACATAGACGGAGGAATCGCTTACTCGGCGATCATTCCGTTCGGCGGCTATAACGTAACCTCCGATCTTTCGATAGGTCTAAAAACAACCATTGAAACCGCAGAGCTATTAAAAAAACGTTATGGACACTGTACTCTCGAAGAGATGGATCCCACTGAAACCGTGGAAATCCCACCGATTAGCGGACGTCCTGCCCGATCCGTTTTACGGGAAGAATTGGTGAATATTATCGAACCACGCATGAGAGAAATATTCGAAATGGTGGATGCGGAATTGGTGAAGTCGGGAAAAAAATCATTTCTCGCAGGCGGAGCGATTCTTACGGGCGGTGGAAGTCTTCTGGAAGGAATCGAATCTTTGGCAGAAGATGTCTTTCATTTAACGGTCACTCGAGCTCGACCCGCCGGACTCTCAGGTCTTGCCGAGAGAGTTTCCTCACCCGAATTTTCCACCGCAGTGGGGCTCATTAAATATGCGTCTCGCTTAGGGGAGATGGAACAGAAATCCCAAGATCGTACCGAGTCCTGGAGCAAAAAACTCCGCAGATGGATCGAAGAGAATTTATAGATTTCCGGAAATCCCGGATCGTTTGCAAGACCTAAGGAAGGTGAAATATGTTGCGTTTCGAAGAAGAAGCAGATAAGACAAGTCCGGCCATAATTAAAGTCCTCGGTATAGGCGGAGGCGGTATGAATGCGGTCGCGCGTATGGCTCATTCTAGTCTGCGAGGAGTGGAATACGTCATCATGAATACCGACGAGCAGGTATTGCGCCGCTCGGATATAGAAAATCGAATCACTCTCGGTTCCAAAATCACCAGAGGAATGGGGGCAGGCGGAGATCCTGAACTTGGAGCAAAAGCAGCGGAGGAAGATCGAGACAGAATCCAATCGATAATCCAAGGCGCCGATATGGTCTTCGTTACCGCGGGAATGGGGGGCGGAACAGGAACCGGCGCGGCTCCGATCGTAGCGAAGATAGCGAAAGAAATGAAATGCCTCGTTGTCGGGGTGGTAACGATTCCTTTTTCCTTCGAAGGTCGACGCAGAATGGAATTAGCCAAACGCGGCATCGATCAATTGCGAAACTATGTGGACACTCTCATTTTAGTAAATAATGAATCGATTTTTCAAGTCGTGGACCGGGATACTCCGATCGACCAGGCTTTCCGAGTCATTGACGATATTCTGTTGAACGCAGTCAGAGGTATCAGCGATATCGTAAACAATCCGGGTATTATCAATGTGGATTTTGCCGATGTGAAAGTCATAATGAGAGATACCGGCGACGCAGTCATGGGAGTGGGCGAAGGAAGCGGCGAAAAGAAAGTTTCCGAGGCCGTGAATTACGCGATCGATAATGCGCTTTTAGATTCGCGTTCAATCGCAGGCGCAACGTCTCTCTTGATCAATGTAACCGGAGGAACGGATCTTACGATTTCGGATTGGAACGAAGTGTCGCAGATCATCACGTCGCAAGTTGATCCTAACGCGAATATTATCGTGGGTTTAACCGAAGACCCTGAATTGGAAAAAAGGATTCGAGTAACGGTAATTGCAACCGGATTTAATAAACGTCCGGCAAGTTTGCCGACGAATTCAAGCGCGAAATATCCGACGGGTCAACTGCAAAGAAAGGTCGTCGGCTTGACGGAACAAGCTCCCGTAGAAGAGCAGCGTCCGTCCTATTATCGTACGGAGCCCGAGCGAATTACGGATACGGAAACCTACCGATCTCTAAAGACTCGCTCCGGACAATCCTCGGCTCGCGAAGATTATGATATTCCGGCTTTCATGCGAAGAAACGAAAAAGGAAAATAGATTAGAGATTATTCTTCGATCGCTTCTGCCGCGGAGGAAGCGATCTTACTTAAATCTTTTAGATAACTTTTTTTGTTGCTTCCGAGTTTGACTGCGGATTCGTATAATTCCGCCGCTTTTTCAAAATCTCCCTGAGAGAAGTAGTAAGTCGCGAGATTAGCCTTTGCAGCCCAGCTTTTTCCGGCGGATTTCGCATCGGCTTTTTCCCAGGCTAATTTTGCTCGATTAAAACTAGGAGTATCCCCTTTAATCTCCTCGTATCCTTCCGAAAGATAGGAAGCTATCTCCTGGTCGTCATCGTCGGTAAAAATTCGGATGCTCTTCGTTTCCAATTTCGGAGCTAGCCTGACTTCCATTTCCGGAATCACTTCCGTTAACGCTTGAGATAAAGATTCCAACATCGCCGGGCAGGACGTAGCCCCGGCTCCATTATAGATCGTTGTAGGCTTGGAGATAACGGCCTTTTTCGATTCTCCAGTATCGACTCGCACTAAAGTCGCTTCAATCGGCAAAAGTAACTTTCGAACGCCCGTAGGCTTCATTACCGGATCGTTATTCTGTCGAATCGGAGCTGGAGAATGTCCACGTCTCTTGTTAGAATTAGCGTTGGCAGCGGCTTGTAAAAGCAACATCCCAATAGCCCTATAGTCGGCGCGCATTTCCAAACTACATTCGTAAACCGGTTTTCCGACGCTGATATAAAGAATCGCCTCCGCTCCGAGTAATTCACCTAATTTGGATCGACCATTCGTTATTCCGGTGAGAGATAAACTCGCTTCGTCTATAATGTCCGTTCGTTTGCTTAGATCGACCATCTTAAAGTAAGAATCTTCAGAAAAAGCCTGGAAAATCTTTGCAGGAACAATTCGAATAAAAGCTTGGCTAATATCCGCGTCTTGACCCCAAACATCGGCGCTCGGGGACTCGACAGCCAACGCAACGACTCGGACCCCTTTCAGAAAATGTCGAAGTTCCCGGCCTTCTTTTGTCTGAGGAAACGATGGGTATTCGACCGAAACCCTCTGGCAAGAGAGCCAAAGAATCGCTCCAAGCAAGAATCCAAATAGTATTCCTCTCATTTTATGTCCGACCTAATTTCCTTCAGAATTGTACATCGATAGCGAGCGCCTTCCACATAATTTTTAGAACAAAAATGAATTCGAAAAAAATCTTTCGAACGCTCCCCATCTTCGCAATCGGGTGTTATTCATCTGTTGCAAGAATTCCGCGCTTCGTTCCTAATTCTCCGGGAGCGAACTACTCCGGTCGCTATTTTTATTCTTCCAAAATACCGAGGCAACCCAGACGGAAAGATACATGAGTAACCCATACATAAGAATCGTAAGCAAAGTTTCCGATAACCGAACGTGAAGTTCGGCCAATAATAATGCCAAAGAAAGACTTCGAACACCCGACACGACCGAAACGGAGGCTCGAACGGAAAGATCCGTCCAAAAGAAGAGGAAGGAAGCAGCTAAAGAAACGACAATAATTGCAAATCCTTCGATCCAGACTAAAGGACCAAGAGTGATCGCTTTTTCACCGTATTGAAAAATAAGCAGAACTACCGAAAGTAAAAGTGCCCCAGTACTGATTCGTTCTACAAAAGGTAAGGAATGCACCGCTAATTTCGGTAGGTAGGCGCGGCCGACTAAACCGATCAAAAGAGGTAAGCCTTGTAAAAAAAAGCCGATTGCCAATAGTTTTAAAAAAAGCTCCCATTCAAATGTGGGACCTCCTCTAAATAAGGAAAAAAGGAAAGGAGTCAAAATCGTATTCGCGCCGTTTAACAATGCAATGAGAAGTCCGCCGACTGCCGGGTTTCCGCCGGCTCTTAATACGAATAACCCTCCGGACGCTCCGCCCGGCGAAGAGGCACATAGAAATAATCCGATCAATGTCGCTTCCGATAAATCCAAACATCTTGATGAAAAAACGGCGAAAGCCGGTAAAAGTCCGAAATTAACTAGGAAAGCCATTCCGATCGTAGGTAAAGATTCTCGGACGGAACCGAGTTCGCCTCGATGAATCTTTAGCCCCAAACCCAGCATCGAAGAAAGGGAAAGGAGTATCAAAATTACTTTAATCAACATAAAATAAATTCAAGATAGTTCGACTACCCTTCCAATATTTTTCTGAATTCGCTTTTTTCTTTTTTTACTTGAGAAACGAAAGTTGAGATCGAGAAGAAAAAGGCGAATCCTAAAAAGAAGAACGGTAGAATCGAAGCGCGATCCGAAGAAATATTACTCTGTACGAGAAGGCCGAAGGAAACGACTACCGCCAGAGCTGCAGGAACGGTAAGGAAAGAACCCAAATTAGCATATAAATTAAATTTAATGATGGAATCGGATTTTTCCAATTTGCCATAGGACCAAAGCCAACTTCTTGTCTTTTGAAGACTGGCGGCATTTTGAAAGAGAATCTTTTCTTCCAATTGTTTCGTAAAATAACCGATCGATTCTAATTTTCGAACCGCTGAATCCAGATCGACGTTTACAGGGAAATTTCCTTTCATTATGCGCGGGAAAGGATTTGTCATATCGGAAAATTGAAATTCCTCCTTCCTCTTTCTATCCCGAAGCGAATATAAGAATATGAGAACGAAAACCGAAAACGGAATCGATACGATAATACTAGAATTTAAATCCACTTTCTTTTCCCTCGACAGACAACAGTAAGACTTAAAGGATCGGAATCCATTACAATAACAGAATGTTTGAATTGCATCGCAAGGCATCTTTCGGAGTTCTCGGAACCGAGCAATCCTCACCTTTCTTACAATTTTCGACACGGGTTGAGTCGAAGGTTTTGGTCGCTATGATCCGAGTTAATTGCAAGTTTCTACGATCCTTCGGTTCATAATAATTTAAAATGCCAAAAGGCCCTTCGCAAGTTATAGCAATGAGATTTAAATTTTACTCTTTACGAATTGAAACGTAAAGAGTAATTCCCGGGCGATTCTTTCGCAGGTTTCCACATATTTAGAAATAACCTCCGGAGAATCGTCTGCGGACTTTGGATCCTCAAAAGGTAAACTAATTCGCGCCTCCGCTCCCGCAACATAAGGACAGGCCTCATCAGCAGATGAACAAACCATGATTACGATAAAATCCCGGTGCGGATTTGGAGGATCGGAAAATTTCTTGGAAAACGCAATTAGAGCCGGTGTGCCGTCTGCCCAGCGAATGGAATACTTCGGGTTTCTGGGAGGACCCTCGTTTTCTATGCGAAACCCGATACTTTCCAAAGCAGCAATTGAATTCGGATGAAATGCGGAAATTTCAGTTCCGCCCGAAAAGGCCTTGATACTCGGAATGCCAAGAAATTGCGGAATGGCTGCTCCAAAAATCTGAGATATTTGACTCCGCCTGGAATTCTGGGTACATACAAATAGAATCGTTGCCTTACTTCTCTTTTCAAAGGATTCCAAAATCGATTCGGCGAATTGCGTCAGAATTTTCTTTCGCTCCGGCAAAATACTGTCCGTTTCAGTTTGCCTAGCTTCTAAGAAATTTCTAAGATTCTGAAATAATGGCGACATGGAAGAGGATTCTAAGGGCTTCGCTTCCCCAAGCAAGCTAGTTTCTTTGAGTTGAGTTAGATTATTTTGGCTATCCCCACCCGGTACAAACCGGAGACATCGGTAACAGAATAGACCTGTGACATAGGTAACACTGAAATTTAGGCAAAGGGAGGAAAATCCTTTGCCGTGGAAAGAGGTGTCCCCTATGGACGAGAAAGTAAAATTTATTGCCGCAGTATGCGACGGAACGGTTTCCATAAGTTCTCTTTGTGAAACATTTGGAATAAGTAGAAAGACGGGATACAAGTGGCTTGAACGGTATCGGAAGGAAGGCCCTGAAGGTCTTTTGGAGAGAAGTAGGGTTCCGCACACAAACCCGAACCGAGTAGGTTTTGCGGAAGAGCGGTTGATTCTTGCAGTTCGTAAGCAGCACCCTACTTGGGGACCTCGCAAATTGCTTGTAGTACTTGAGGGAAGTCATCCGGAAATTATTTGGCCTGCAGCGAGCACGATCGGCAGTATTCTTAAGAAAAGAGGTTTAGTAAAGCCCCGTAAGAAGAGAGGAGGAATGGTTCGTTTTTCGGAACCTTTCCGAGGTTATGATCATCCGAATGCGGTTTGGTGTGCTGATTTCAAAGGTGATTTTAAAATGCGAGACGGAATCCGTTGTTATCCCTTAACAATATCCGACGGTTACAGTCGGTTTCTTCTAAGTTGCAAAGGGCTATCAGGCACAAGGACTTACGAAACAAAGAAGGAATTTGAGAAGTGTTTTCGAGAATACGGCCTTCCGAATGCGATTAGAACGGATAATGGAATTCCGTTTGCTGCCGGGTCGGGAATTTCCCTATTATCAATGTGGTGGATCAAATTAGGTATTTTTCCGGAAAGGATTCATCCGGGAAAACCACAAGAGAACGGAAGGCATGAAAGAATGCATAGGACTTTGAAGGCAGAAGCGGTTTATCCGATTCGTTCTAATATGAGACAGCAGCAAAAGGCATTCGATCGTTTTAGAGCGGAATATAACCATGATCGTCCCCATGAGGCGTTAGGTCAAAAGCCGCCTGCGAAGATCTATAAACCTTCCATAAGATCCTATCCGAATCGTCTATCCGAGATATTTTATCCGGATCATTTTGAAATTCGTAAAGTCGATGACGGTAATTTTTATTGGAAAAATCAAAGATTCTTTATTACGAAGAGTTTAGGTGGAGAGAATATCGGCCTTGAACCTGTCGACGACGGTATATGGGCCATTTATTTCAGCTTTGTGAAAATAGGTTATTTGAATGAGAACACAAAGAAAATATCTAGGACTTTGAAAGTGTAACCCATGTCTCCGGTCTAAAGTGTTACCTATGTTCCAGGACGTACACCCGGCTTGGGTGGGGGCCGGTCGGTGGAGTATAGCGGCGCGTATAACACTTTATCCTTTTTTTCACAACACTTTTATTTGAGATTAGTCGTGTATGAGCTCACACATAAATTTTATAGTGTATATGATTGACAGCCGACAATATTTCCTATGCAGAATTCCGGTCGATAGCGATCACAGTTCGTTCAAGTTCGCGAATTGATTTATATTAAAATGAAATCTCATACTTTTACACAAAAGGCTCAGCAAAAAACTGTCCTGATCACGGGTGGGTCTTCCGGAATCGGCAAAGAACTTGCTCTCCATTTCCATATTGCAGGCTATCGGGTTTTGATCGTCGGTCTTTATAAAAAAGAATTAACTCAGGCTCGACAAGATTTGTATGCGAACTCACCGGGTGGGTCAATCGACATACTCGAATGGGATCTAACTTCGACTGATACTTCGAAAAAAATTCTAGCTTGGACAAAATCGTTGGGAGTAAAAATCGATATTTTGATCAATAATGCGGGATTTGGGCTTTGGGGTGAAGCGACCGATCTTCCTGCGGCAAAAGTCGAATCGATGCTGCTATTAAACGTAAACGCGATTACTTCCCTTACCTCTACGTTCGGAAAACAAATGAAAGAAGATGGTCATGGGACTATCATGAATGTTGCCTCCACAGCTTCTCTTCAGGCCCTTCCTTTCATGGCCGCCTATGCGGCAAGTAAATCATATGTCGTTCGATTTTCGGAAGCGATAGCGGAAGAATTGGCACCGCACGGAATTAAGGTCTGCATACTTTATCCCGGTACGACTCGTACTAATTTTCTTAACGTGGCAGGAATTCAAAAAAACGATAAAAAAGGATCGCTAGGTAATATGGCGTATAGGGTTGCGATGGATCCGAAGGAAGTTGCAAGAATCGGATTCGAAGGCGTACTAGCAGGGAAGAAGAAAATCGTTCCAGGTACATTAAATAAATTGCATTATCTTTCTACGAAAATTTTCCCGAACTGGGTGGTCAGGAAAATCGCGGCAAGAATTTTCGGCAAGGCTTAGGATGAAATCCCGTAAAACTTTCTAGCATTCTTTGAAAGAACTTTAGCGAGTAAATCGCCTTCGAACGTATCTCGAATCAAATTCAAATCTTTTTCGGTAAAGGGAACTGCCGCGCGGGTAGACGGAAGATCGGTGCCGAAAAGCAAACTTTCCGGATTCGCGTCCGCGATGTTTCGCAATGCGGATTGTACATCGAAATCAACTCGTCCGAAACCGGTTGCTTTAATTCTTACCCCTTTTGTTGCCAATTTCAAAATTGTAGGAAGTCCCTCTTTAGAAAGACCCATGTGATCTATAGAAACTTTCGGCAAAGAAAGCAGAACCCCTTCTAAAAAGTCGTCTATCTCTTTCGCGTCTATATAAAGTTCGACGTGCCAACCCGCCAAATCGTATACTCGGGCACCCATTTCCTTAATTTTAGATAACTCCTCGGATCCCCCTCGCCTTACATTGAATCGAATCGCTCTTACCCCTGCCTCCGCAAGTAGACATATCTCTTGATCGGATGCGGTTGCAGGTAATTGGGTAACGCCTACAAATTTTTTTCCGAGAACGCTTAATGCATGCAATAAATATGTTTGATCGAATACCTGAAACGATCCCGATATTACTGCTCCTCCACTAATTCCAAGCGGATAAGCTTTGGATTTGTAATCGGCAATAGTAAAAGGTTCCGGTAAAAATCCGTGATTCGGAACTAACGGGAATTGCGGATCAATGATATGGAAATGGGCATCGAATAAGGACATGACTTAGTATAACTCTTCGAAGAATAATGGTCAAGAGTTAAGCACAAGATAAATCGAATATGCGTAATTTAAAGTAAAAGTATAATAGAAATCGATAATTTATTCGATCCTATAATAGGACGCATTCAGCTGAGGCATCAGTCGGAGCCGAATGTAATATCAGAAATCATTTATTGAGTAATCGCCAAATAAGAAGTTAAAATTCCTATTCCGAGGCAAAGCGGCGAATATATGCGAGTATCCCAGTATGCGAACTTAGTCCCCCTAACCTTTTTAAAGAAACCCACATAACGGAAATCACCGAATGCTCTCAGAAAAAAAATCGCCGATATTGCCGCTACACACCATCGATAGATTTTACGTTCGATCGGAGTTTGAAAGAATCCGGAAAAAGCCAAAATAACGGCGGCCATCGACCAAAAAACCAATACCATTAGAAATGTGATACCGACTCCGGGTATAAAAGCGGGTCGACCTTCCAATTCTAGCTGAGGCACGACCGAATCTGACCCCCAATTACCACCGAAGACCCAGTACAAGTGAATACATCCAAGGGACAGGAAAATTGCTGTTAGGCTAAGAGAAATAAAATCCGGCATATTGAAAGCTTACACCCGAGCTTTAATAATATCGAGAATTTTTCCATTTAGTTACCGTTTAGAGAAGGCTTTAATGAAGAAAGAATACCGTATAGCCGGGTTCGAAATCAGTGGCCGGATAATAATTCTAAGGTTCTTCTAAACGCTTCCGGACCGCCCCAAGCTTCATGTCCCGGTATTACAAATTTCGCGTTGGAATAGGACTTTTCTAAGGACCGTATCATTTTGGGCCATTCGACTAAATTCGCATCTTTGATATTTCCGAGGCTTTTCGTTTGCGGACTCTTAACTAAGCATCCGCCAAAGAGGACCTTCGATAAGGGAAACCAAACTACGATATTATCTTCACTATGACCATGGCCTGGATAAAGAATTTTGAATACGAGATCGTCCATCCGAAAATCCATTTCATCCTTCAATAGTCGATCCGGAACGGGTAAGTTAAGCGATTTCATTTTCTGAATCGTTCTTCGATTTGCGTAACTCGGAATATTCCTATTCTTTAACTCTTGAATACCTCCCGTTCGATCGTCATGGAAGTGGGTAAGAATAGCAAAACGGACAGGCATTTTTAAATTCTCTTTAATCCACTGTAAAACCTGGACCGTCTGTTCGTTTCCCCAAGCGGTATCGATAAGAATTGCGCCCGATTTCGTCGAAATAATTAAACCATTGGAAGGAAAAGACACGTTATCGATTTTATGATATGAAGTATGAACGTAAAAATCCTCGGTAAGCGGAGTCACTCTGATTTTCGGATCATCGGCACCCAATTGCAAGGGCAGTAACAACGTGATAGCTACGATAATTTTCATTTTACCGTATTTCCAGCGTTCCATTGTCCTTTATACAGAACGGCTCCTTCCAAATCATAAAGTATGCCTTCTCCATCGGGTTTATTCGATTTCCAAGAACCGACATATCGATTTCCGTTCATGTAAATATAGGTCCCAGTTCCTTCCTTATTACCGCGAATCCATTCGCCATCATAGGATTCTCCCGATTCCAAAACAAGTTTGCCATTACCATCGGCGAGGCCGTTCTTAAAATTACCTTCATATCTATATTGGCCGGATAAGTATTTAATTCCGAAACCGTCCTTGCAGTTTCCTTTTAGACAATTAGGAGAAAGATAATAGTAAGCCCCCGCCGCGACTATGAAGATCATGAGAAATGAAAAATATCCCTTTTGCATACGATAAAACTAGCAAACGTCGAATACTTTAATATCGGAAAGAAGAATCATCCATATAGTTGTCCGAGTCAAAGTCGACTAGCTTTATAAATTTTATACGGAGCTACCACCAATGAAAACAAAGGAATCGCTATCAATAATGCAAAGGAGCGCGAAAATAATCCGTTAAACGTTTCCCTAGCCGCAATCAAGTTCGGCTTCCCTATATATAAATCCTGCTGCAATATATCGCACAGACCATAATTCCCGAAAGTGGAAAAATATAGGTAAACGGGAACGTAGGCGATATAAAAATATATTCCAAGAAGGGCCGGAATCGAGCCTAACCAAAGACTTAAAATTCCGCTAGTTGCCGTCCCGAAAGAAATAGCTAAGAGGCAAAAGACGGTAATCACACAGGCAATTTCAGTGAAAAATAAATACATCGACTCGTCCCCGTTTACGCAGGTTCCGGCTTCTGCTAAAGGCAGGGTAATCGGAATCAAAATCGAAAAGAATACGCCCGTCCAAAATACAATTTTCCTCATTCTCTCCTCATCAAGTTACCGCAACAAATGATCGATCCGCTGATCAGACTCGAAAATGTTTCAGCAAAGTTTATACGCTTTTTATAAATTATCCGGCGATCATATTTTTCAAATTTCTTCTCGGGCTAAAAAACTCGTAATCGCTTTTTCCGATTCGAACTAGCATTTGGATTTTCTCCCCTTTCTTTAAACGCATTTCGTTTTCGAACCGTACTCTAAGAGCATCCATTTCAGAATATTCCTGAAGAATCTGACTCAAAGGATGAATCACGAATCCGTATTTGGTGGCCGCCAATTGCAGTCTCACGTAATCTCGTCCCACGAGAATCCAATCCAAAATCCGATTCTGGGACGTCTTCAAATAGATAAAACCTTTCGAACTATTCACTTGTTCGACGAACATATCAAGGCCGGCCTTCCGGTTGCTTTCGGAATGCCAGCTATCTTTACCGGGCTTTAGAAAAAAATTTCTTACGGCGAAATATTTAACTCCAGAAAGTCCGGAGCCCCGTAATGATAAACCGTCTCGCTTCGAATTGATCTCATCGTCGTTGTAGCGGAACCAAATTCTGGATTCTTCATACGTATTGTACGTATTCGTTTCGATTCCCATTGCCGAAATCGTCGATTTTTTCAGTTCTGCAGATTCCTTTTCATTCACGAAAAAGGCTTGCGAGAATCGTAATTTAGCATCGATTAGAAGGTTTGAAAAATCGTTCTCGCTTAGCGGATCGCCGAAATAAACGCTTCGATTCGTCGCGCGTTTCGGAATATAATCCGCGAGAGGATCGACGGAAACATTCGACGATTTTTCCAAGCTTATTTTTGCGATCGGTTTTTTTCCTATATCGGAGGTCGTATATTTACCGTTCGGAAAAATAGTAAATTCCGCTTTGTAACCAAATTGACTTGCTCCGATTGCCAACGTTTCCAAGAAGGTGCCCTGCCCGATGTGAATTTGTCTAGCGGGCGGATCGGTGTCTTTTAATAACCTACGTTCATCGACATATAAATTCGCTGATTGATCGTCTAAGATTTCGAATTTCCAGGGTTGAACATTATGCGGATTAGGGGCCGTTATTCCGATATTAAGCGCTTTTAAAATCGGATTATTAAAACCCATCGCTTCCGAATTCTTAAACGGATTATTTCCTTCTAACCCGAAGTTTCGATCCGAGAGAGAAGAACAATAGCACAAGAATTCGGGAACAGTCAAAACAATTCCCAGGCCGATTGATTTACGAAGAAACATCTTACGAGAAAGCCGAGTCATTCCCAGAATTTAAGGCTTGAATCGAAATGGTCAAATCAATATCTCCGCCACTGCCGATCCAAGAATCCGATAGCTAATTCATTGACAATCCGCCGGTACTAAGTTTCCATCTAATTCGTGGATCGAAATCGTCTTGCCTTAGCCGTAACATTCGTCGTAACCGTCCTGGCCTTATTTGTAGGCTTAATTAATCTCGTATCTAGTATCAGCCCATCGAAACTTACTCGAATCGACGGCGGAGGAGGATTCGGAACCGAACGAATCGGAGCCGCTTTGATTAAGATAGAAGGCGAAATTCATTCCGGACATTCCGGTTATGATAGCGCTGGAGCTCAAACGATACTCCAGCAACTCCGCTCGATAGAAGAAGATCCTAATATCGTCGGTATCCTAGTGGAAATAAATTCTCCCGGAGGAAGCGTAGGAGCTTCACAGGAAATTTATCGAGAATTGATGTATCTCCGTAAGGAAAAGAATAAGAAGGTCGTCGTCTCGATGAAAGACATTGCGGCTTCCGGAGGTTATTATATAGCCGCCGCTGCCGATAAA
This sequence comes from Leptospira fainei serovar Hurstbridge str. BUT 6, assembly GCF_000306235.2. NCBI lineage: Bacteria > Pseudomonadati > Spirochaetota > Leptospiria > Leptospirales > Leptospiraceae > Leptospira > Leptospira fainei. The sequence goes on along the minus strand of NZ_AKWZ02000010.1, from coordinate 1,516,142 downwards.
ATCTTCGCCTTGGGCGGGACTTTGACCGGATCGATCGGAGTCATAGCTATTGCTCCCAATATTAAAGGATTGTTGGATCGATATGGAGTTAAAGTAAGAACCTTTAAGGAAGGAAAATATAAGGATTCATTGTCCTTATTTCGGGACAATACTGCGGAAGAGGACGCGATGATCCAGAAAATGCTCTCCGACACGTATGAGGAATTTATTGAAGACGTTTCCAAAGGGAGAAATCAGACCGTAAAGTTCGTTCAATCGTTAGCGGAAGGAAGGATTTATTCCGGACAGGATGCGTTTCGCAATAAGCTTATCGATGATATCGGCGGTCGTCGAGAAGCAGTAGTGGAACTTTCGAAATTATGCAATTACGACGGGACAATCCCTCTGTACGAAGAGGAACCGAACCCTCTAGATCGGTTCTTCCAATTATTTCAGGCAAAAACGGGAGTTTTCTCGGGCGAAAAAGCGCTTTTAGAAGAATTAAAACGATCTCCGGTCTTGGTTTTATACCCGCAAGCTATGGCTTGGTAAAAATCTATGCTTAAAGTATATTATACAAAATTTATAGATTTACTTGATGCGACTTTATTCGAGCCGTTTCGGTTGGAAAATACGTTATTAAGCTGGGATCCCAGATTTTTGAAAATCGTAACAAGTCTTATATTGATCCTTTCTTCGTTAAGTGTAGCGACCGGATTTATCTTAGTTTGTCCGCCCTATACTCATCGAAGCGCGGGGCTTTTGATTACAAGTTTTTTAGGCCATTTGGCGTTTTTCTCTCTTCTTCCGTATCCGCTTGCTTTCATTCTCGACGGGCTCGCTCAAAGAAAGGATAGAAAGAGTAATTCGAAAGTGATGTTCATTTTCGCGCAATTATCGATTTCGATATTCCTCTCCTTGGGAGCTTGGGCCATTCTCTTCGCTCAACTTGGATTGTCGGGAGGAATAGGTATTATCGTTTTATATCTGATTCATTACGGTCTTTTTATAGTCGCTTTAATTCGAGGAACGATGTATCTTTACGAACTTAAATTTCGGGACGCACTTTCATTCAACCTAAGCACGTTCCTCGTTTCATTTTTCTTTCCGCTAACGATGTATTTCGCGTTAGGCTCATCTTTCGGACCAGCCTTTCAGTAGGAGAAAAACGCAAACCCTATCGCACGCATGAATATTCTAATAACGAACGATGATGGAATTTCTTCCAACGGGATTTTAGCCCTAGAAAAGATTTTGGGCGAAGATCATACGACATACTTAATCGCACCTTTAAAAGAGAAATCGGCCAAATCGATGGCCTTAAGCATCTATGACTCTCTTCGTGTGGAGAAGATCAACGATAATCATTACATCGTGGATGGCTATCCTGTCGACTGTGTGAATATCGGAATTCACGGAAAAATTTTCCCACCCATAGATATCGTGATCTCAGGGATCAATCGAGGCGTTAATATGGGTCACGATATCCATTATTCAGGAACGGTCGGAGCGGCAAGACATGGAGCGATTCATAAGATCCTAAGTTTAGCGGTCAGTTCCGGTAACCTGAACAAATCCCATGATTATATTCGAGAAGCCGAACTGGTGCGCGATATACTTAAAGCTTGGAAAGACGTCTTAGTCCCTGAAATCGTCTATAATATTAACATTCCCGCGGAATTCGAACATTCTTTGGCTGCAATCGAAGTCGTTCGATTGGGAAAGCGAACGTATGTGGATACGTATCATAATAATCTAATTGTTAACGGAATCTCCGAATTTTATTTGGGTGGATCCGACTTAGGTTATATTCAAGAAACAGGAACCGATTTCGATGCATTCTATCGAAATAAGGTTTCGCTTACTCCGTTGAGTTTGGATCAAACCGATTTGGAACAATTGCGGGATTTTAAAAATAAAATTCGACTCCCATTGCAATAGCCGACACATGGAAAAGAAGAATCCGTCTCGAAAAATTCCGAATAAAAGGAAGATCTTCACGGAGATCTTAAAGGAAAATTATACGTTCGCGCTAACTCTTATTGATCGAGAACTTTCGGAACACGGAAAAGATCCTGAACTGCTTTATAATTTCGCCGTATGTTGCTCCAGAACGGGAAATCATAAGAAGTGTGTCTCCGTTTTAGAAGACCTTCTGGAAGAATTTCCGCGATTCGGCGAAAGAGACAATGCATTCAGGATGATTATATTTTCCTTAATATCGATCGGAAAATATAAGGAAGCTCTTGCAAAGACCGAAGAAAGGTTGAAGCTTGCGGTCGATGATATTATTTTACTTTCTTTGAAAGCGTCCGCTCAGGAAAAGTCCGGTGATATAAAATCCTCGATCGAAACACATTTAAGAATTCTGCGATTGCGTCCGGATCATAAGAATAGCTTAAATTCACTCGCTTACCTATTGATCTCGGGGAGGGAAACGAGCCCGGAGGAACTTCGAACTGCGACGGAAAGCGTAAAACGTTTAATTCAGTTAGAGCCGGATAATCCGGCCTACTTGGATTCTTTCGGCGTTCTTCTTGATAAAACGGGAAAAAAGGAAGAGGCCAAAAAGGCCTTTGAAAAGGCGTTACAAAAGGCTCCTGCTGAAGATATAATTCTCGAACATCTTAAAAAAGTATCTAAAAGCCCGGAACAAGGAGCTTGACACCTCGCCTCCCCACTAAATCATGGACCACGATCCGGGATGTAGCGCAGTGGTAGCGCATCTGTTTTGGGAACAGAGGGTCGCTGGTTCAAATCCAGTCATCCCGAAGCCTTTTGGGATTTTGACTCGATAGCTCAGCTGGATAGAGCAACTGCCTTCTAAGCAGTCGGTCGGGGGTTCGAATCCCTCTCGGGTCACACATGGTGAGCGTAGCTCAGTTGGTAGAGCTCCAGATTGTGGTTCTGGCTGTCGCGGGTTCGAGCCCCGTCGTTCACCCCAAGATTTCCAACCAATATTAAAAATTCCAAGTAACGAAGATCTTCAAGGGGCTCGAAGCTTTTGAGCGAAAGCATTTGCAGCGACCCATAGGGAGCGTCGCAAATGCAACCTGAGTCCACGATGGACGAAGGCGCGAAAAAGACGCCGTGGAGCTTAGTTTGCCACGATGGCAAACTGCGTAACGGCGAGCCCCGTCGTTCACCCCAAGATTTCCAACCAATATTAAAAATTCCAAGTAACGAAGATCTTCAAGGGGCTCGAAGCGAGAACTTGAAAGCAACCATAGCGACCCATAGGGAGCGTAATGGTTGCGACCGAAGCACAGGATGTGCTGAGGCAAGTTCGAGACGCCGTGGAGCTTAGTTTGCCACGACGGCAAACTGCGTAACGGCGAGCCCCGTCGTTCACCCCAAGATTTCCAACCGATATTAAAAATTCCAATTAACGAAGATCTTCAAGGGGCTCGAAGCTTTTGAGCGAAAGCATTTGCAGCGACCCATAGGGAGCGTAATGGTTGCGACCGAAGCACAGGATGTGCTGAGGCAAGTTCGAGACGCCGTGGAGCTTAGTTTGCCACGACGGCAAACTGCGGCTAATTATTTCTTGATTCATTCTAAGGTTGGTCGATCTTCAGGTGCTTCAATAAATTGAAACTCGCACGAGGTTTTGCCATGGCCGAATCTAAAACAAAGCCCGGAATGGAAAGCGTTTCGGATTTTCTTAAAAAAATAAACGATAAAAATGTTCGGGAAAGTTGCACCAAGATTAACGAAATCATGAAACAGGTAACTAAGGAAAAAGCCGTATTATGGGGAAGCGGCATGGTCGGTTTCGGAAAATATCATTATGTGTATGAAAGCGGCCGAGAAGGAGACATGTTTCTTGTCGGGTTTTCTCCCAGAAAAAGCAATATAACAATATATATCATGCCTGGATTTGAAGAATATAAAGACCTACTAAGCAAACTTGGAAAATGCAAAACGGGAAAAGGCTGCCTGTATATAAAAACAATCCGGGACGTGAACACTGACGTTTTGGAAGAACTAATTAGGAAATCCTTCCATCGTATGAGGGAGAAATATCCGAAATAAGTAGGACTCGCTCTTGATCGTTTGCCGTAATTCCCAAATTATATCGGATAAGATAAAAAGGAAATTTCCGTCGGCGCTCTATGCATTTCCTTATATTCGCTTAACTATATAATAATTTTTTAAAATTCCATTTTAACGCAATAGAATTTATTCCAAATTAACCGGACGAATCAGTTGGTTCGAACCGTGATCCCAGTATAATATCCCCGAATTTCATCGTTATGGCTGGATCCGAATTCTATATTATTCAAATTATTTTGAAACATCACGCTATACGGAATCGCTATCGAATAGCCATGAACTCTAGTAAAGGTGGAAAATGTTCGATTATAACCGAAGGAGAGATAAATGTCGCCGAATACACGGATTGAAAGTCCAATATCATACTCGTAACCGATGTATCGAGCTCTTACCCCGTCCGGGCCGTAAGCTTTTACATAAGACGGCGGAAAAAGAGTAATCGCCTCCGCTTCGAAGATCTGCTTGCCTTCCGAATGAAAATATTTTCCTTTGACATCGATTCGAAACCTATCCCAGATATCGAAACGAGTTAGAATTTCAGCTTGAGGGCCGTATGTCCGATTTTCGACGTTCGTGTATGAGAGCCCGACCTGAGTGGACTGCTTCGTGTCGATAGCTCGCAGTCCTCCTCCCGCTCCCAGAGTCCACCACGATGTCGGGTTCCAGAATTTAAAAATATCGGCTTGGTAATCCGTTCTGGTCAAAGGAGGAAAATTCAAGTGCGTAGGAATAATAAGAGAGGAAATCGGATAAAGATAAGTATACGCATTGTACGTGGAGTCCGTGAGAATAATTTGATAATAGGACAGATCAAAACCGATTTTATATTTTTTGTTCCAATACATAAAACCGAAAACAGGTAAAACTTTCTCCCTGGAGCTTAGATCCGAGAAGCCGACATTATAGTTGGTCGTATTCTTTATATAGTCGTATTCTTGCGGGTTGAACGTATAGTCGGCTCTTTTGACGGTGAATTCCAGAATATGATTCGACTTCTCTTGGAATTGTTTTTGGTCCGTCTCTCCTTTCTTCCGCTCCGCGTCCAATTTTTGCTTTAAATCCGCAATTTCACGATCCTTTAAAGCTAATTCGTCGATGGTGTTAGGCTCGGTCGGATTTTCCTGATTTGCGGAAAGTTTTCTTTCCTCTTCTATAATTTTATCCGCTTCCTTTCTACTTATCTTATTGTATAAAACTTTCAGAATCGAACTTTTTTCGATTACTTTGTCTCCTTGCCTTGTTTTCAGGGTCAGTCTCTTTACGTCTTGACTCTTGACATTTCCGGTAAGCATCGTACCGTCTCTCAAAAGAATCGTCTCAGCGGACAAAGAATACAGATTAAGGATCAGAATTAAAAAGGAAAGAAAGCAAATATTCAATTTTATGTTCATAACGTTTTAGTGAAGTTAGACGAAAAAAAGGATCGACCGATTTCTTCGTTTATGCGATCGGAACCAAAACCAAGCCCATCATCGTTCGTTTCATTTTTAATCCCTCGATTCATTAATTTAGATAACAAGTAATATTAAGCGACTTTACTGTAAGAGGGACGCATAAATTTCATAAAATAAAAAAATTTTTCGATCGGACATAAATTTCGGACTCGAAAATTCGAAGGATTAGGAATCTCGAATCAAATATTTATTTCCAGAGAACTCCGTCTTTCGCTTCCAATACGCAAATATCGTAATAAATCGCCGACATAATTGTCCGAAAGTGTCCATTTTAATCTTTATCCGAAAAATTAGGACAATAAGTCGGGTATTTTCCTTCGACCAAGTTTTGGCGGACTATTGAGCGGAACTCTCTAGAGCATGCTAGCCCGGAAAGAATCAGTCATAATAAGACTTAGAATGTGTTTAAATGAAAATGGATAAAAGCCCTGGTGAAGCCGCCGAACACGAGAAAAACTTCCGAACTAAGCGGATATCATCAATCCGACTAAGTCAATTTGCCGCGCGAGGGATGTGCAGGACGCGAAGCGGCCACGAGCCGGCGGCGAGGGCCGGAGCGAAGCGTAGTCCGTAGCAGCCCGACCCCGACACACCGTTCCGTTTCGGTCGAGTCGAAGGCGGGGCGCGCCCAAACCTTTATTATAGAATTTGAATTTCCTTTAAACAGGCATCCGGTCCCATTCCTTGAAACGTGCCTTCCACTGCCCAGATAATAATCCCTTTCGGATAATCTTTCGCAGGAACCGGATCGAATTTTTTCGTGAGAGGAAAATGAATTTCTTCCGATTTGCCGAAATCGAGAGTTTGGGAAACGTAGACAATATCATCGGGCAGGCGGGATTCCTTGTCGACATTGATCGCTTCCCGCAAAAATATTTTGAACTTTAATTTCGGCGCTTTCTTTGAACAGGCTTTAACGATAATTTCCTTCCAATCCGAAGGAATATAAACTCCGTTCCGCAATCTATGGGAAAGTCTAAGTTCAGCGTCGAAGTCCATCGCACGAGAGGAAGGTCGCAATTTTTTCCACTCTGTCGAATCCTTGCCGTCCGCTAGGTGAAACGCTTGAGACGAGCGATCCTCCAAATAGGAGTCAGTGAAATCAAAACGTAAAAAAGGAGGTTCGTTTTTGTATTCCTCGATCTTACGTTCTGTCGTCGAAAATAGATAGAAGTTTGCTACGAGCAATGCCGCAGGAAATGTAAACGCGATTAATTTTGGCAAAGATTTAAGTCTCATTCCCGATCTCTAAGTTCAGGTTAAGCGAGATTCCGCTCAGAGCAAGAAGGATTTCCTTTGTTCTTGTCGGATCGGAACGGATGTCAAATTATGCTCCACAACGTCTCAGGAAAAAAATTTTTATTTTTGCCTGAAATACGATCTAAGGACGGAACAAACCTATGCGTATCGGTATTTCCGGCGGCACCGGACTCATCGGATCTTTACTTGCACTTCGTCTTCGCGCAGAAGGATACCAAGTGCGTCTTTTTAGTCGAAGCGGAAAACTTCCGTATCGATTGCAAAGGACTTCCGAATGGGACGTTCGCATCGGTCCTCTGCCTACCCGAATCGATCTGGAAGGGGTCGATGTACTGATCAATTTAGCGGGAGAACCGATTGCAGGAACCCGTTGGACGGAAGAGTATAAGGAAAAAATTCGAACCTCGCGAGTCGATTATACTAGGGATCTGGTTTCGATTCTATCTTCCTTGGGCGAAGCCGGACCTAAGGCTTTATTTAACGCATCCGCAATCGGTATTTACGGTTCCTTCGAATCTTCGACACCTCCTTTTGACGAATCCACTCCGGCCGCACAAGACGAATTAGGAAATCTTTGCCAAGCCTGGGAAAAGGAAGCTATGGAGGCGGAAAAATCAGGAATCCGCACCGTACTTTTAAGAACCGGAGTCGTCCTTTCGACGGAAGGCGGCGCTTTGGCAGCCATGCTTCCTGCGTTCCGTCTTTTTGCGGGCGGGCCCATCGGATCCGGAAACCAGATTCTTTCCTGGATTCACATAGAAGACCTTCTCTCTATCGTGCTATTCCTGCTAAAACGACCGGAAGCGGTCGGGCCTTTCAACTTAGTTTCTCCCGAGCCGATATCGAACGAGCAATTTAGTAAGGTATTAGGCAGAACATTAAATCGTCCTTCGTTTACCCGGATTCCTACTTTCGCTCTCAAACTTGCCTTCGGCGACGGAGCACAAGTGGCGACGCATGGACAAAGGGTGATCCCCAAACGTTTAGTGGATTTAGGCTATAAGTTTAGATACCCGAATTTAGAGGCGGCTTTGAGAAGTTTACTCGGGTAAATTTCGCTTTCGGTTTTTGACAAAGTCGAAAAATCGTTTTCCACTTAGAACCTTTCTAAGTCTAACAAATATGGAAAACACTTTACCAGGTTCATTTGAAGAACTCCTCAAAACCCATGATAAGCCCATATTGGTAGACTTTTGGGCAACCTGGTGCGGCCCCTGTAAGATGGTCGCGCCCGAACTGGAGAAATTTGCCCAATCGCATAAGGGGAAAGTTACTGTAGTAAAAGTCGATATCGACGAACAGCCGGATATCGCGCAGAAATACGGGATCTTATCCGTTCCGACCCTGATGCTTTTTAAAGCAGGCCAAATTTCGGAAAAAGTGGTCGGCGCAATTCCGCAAGCTCAGATGGAAAAAGTCTTCGGACCTAAGCTTGTGTAAATCGATTTCGTCCGATTGCAAATTTAAACAATCGGCCGAAAATTCCGCATATGAGAGGCACCGCTCCGATCGAAGAAAAGAACGGAGCCTCTGAATTGTCCGGTATCAACGTTCACCACTCGACGATCTTAGTTATTTCCTCCGATGCTAAGCGAAACTTTTCAAAGTCTCCTTTAGCTTCCGGGAGAGTTCTAAATAGATAACCGGCCAACCCTTTCGCAAACGAATCGAATAATGAATTTTTAATGCCTTGAGTTCGATCGTGAACGGCTTGTTCCAAAAATTCGGAAAGCGCCAGAGCTCCAAATGCGAGATCGGATAAATCGAGTCTGTATGTTTCCTTCCATTCTCTCGGCTTCTCCTCTAGATTCTTCGCCCATTTGGAAAGCAAATCTTCTCCGAACTTTGCCAACTCCTGCAATTCAGGGATCGCTTTTGCCGATGTGAAATTCTTTCCGATTTCCGCCACGAAGGAATCCCGGATTTTAGCCCGATTCATCGCTCCTAACGCGTGGTCGGTAATAATAAGATGAGTTCCTTCCCAAGTTTCGTTGATAATGCAATCGTTATGAAGTCTCGGAAGACAAGTATAGTCTCCGATAATCCCGGAACCCCCCAAGGCCATTATTGCCCTGTGCGTAATCTGTGAAGAAAGGGAAGACGATTTGTATTTCATTAACGGAGTGGAGAGTTGTTCGGCGAGAATTCCTTTCGAGCTCCAATCGATCCCCCGGTAAATCAGAAAAACGACGGCGGCGTACAAAGTCCGAAGTTCGGCAAGCTCTCTCGAATAAGCCGAAAATTCCTTGATTTTTTTTCCGTAAGCGGTTCTGAACCTGGAATATTCCAAAGCTTCCATAAAAGCTCTTCTAGACATTCCTGCGGCGGCTATGGACACATGTACTCTGGAAGTTCGGATAACGTAGCGGATTAAGTTTGCTATGCCGTGAGCAGGACGGCCTAACGTCTCCGCTTCGACGTCTTCGTAGACGATCTCTACGGTCAACTTTCCCTTGGATCCGATGATATCCTTTTTTCGCAGGATATGGTGACCGTTTAATTCCCCATTATCCTTAATTCTAGGAACTAAAAATAACCCGATAGTTTCCGTTCCTTCCAATTTTGCAGTCGTAACCCAAAGATCCCCCGGATTGGAACAGAACCATTTTTCCCCGTTTAAAATCCACTTTCCATTTTCTCCCTTCCGGGCAATCGTTCTATTGGCAGCTACGTTACTTCCGCCGACCCTTTCAGTGACGTATTGTCCCGCCATAAAATGGGAAGAGGATCCTTTCCCCGCGACCAACGGAAGATATTTTTTCTTTTGCTCTTCGGTGCCGATCGCTTTCAGGACGTTAATCATGCCGTCCGTCATTGCCAGCGGACAGGTCATTCCGCCCTCTCCGTTTTGATTGGCTAAATACGCCAAGGAAGATCGATGCAAATCCGTGAACGGAAATTTCCATTCATCATGAAAATCTAAATTTACAATTCCGTAATCATAGGATATTTTCCGGGAAAGTTTTTGTTCGGGAGAATAAACGACTAAATCGACTCGATTTCCGGCGCGATCGTATTTTACGATTTCCCCGTATTTGCCTTCCTTATGAGAAGCTTCCGTAAGTTCATCCAAAGTTCCGCCGACAAGTTCGCCATAACCGCGCAAATGATCGATCATGGCCTTTTTGTGAGCGGGATCATAGCCTACCGAGTAGCGTTCAATAACCCTCTGTAATACTTTATCAAGATCGTAAAAGTTTTTGCCGCGATTTCCTTTATAAGAAGACACATCATAAGGCGCAAGCCCTGGGTTTTCCGCAAGACGAAGTGGATAGTCCATAGTTGATTTCCAAACAATCGAAATATTTCTAACTCCTATCTTACGACGAGAACTCGTATATGCACTCTTTTTTTAAGGATTAGTCGTGGGTCATTATGCCATTGTGAACGATGTTAGATAAAACTAACGGTTCGAAGGTCCCGATTCGAAATGAAATCGTCTTTTGAAAGAATCTAATTGGAAAAAATGAGTCCACCGACGAAAACAAATAATTTCGACGGAAAGCTAACTTTAATATTCCAGCACTAAGCCTTCGTAAGGAGCCACGGCAAAAACTACCGGTATCTCCATTTTTTCAGGTTTACGATGCGTAGAGATAAGAACGTGGGCCGTACGATTCGCGTTAGCGACGATCTTTTTGGATTCATTCTCGAAATTAAGGATTACTAAACATTTCTTCTTTTCGTATTCGCGAGTGTATTGTAAAACGCCGGGCGGCGAATCGTAATCCAATGAAATATTCCCTTTTCGCAATATTTCATTTCCTTTACGAAGCCATATTAGCTTTCTATAAAAGTTCAAAAGGCTTTCGACACTTCTGGATTGAGTTTCTACGTTAATCGTTTCATACTGGGAAAAAACGGGCAGCCATGGATCTGCGATACCGAATCCGCCGTTTTTATCGGAGGACCAGCACATCGGCAGCCTACAATTATCGCGACTCGGATAAAAAGGCCAATAACGCTTTCCGACGGGATCTTGGATTCTGTCTTTGGGAACTCTTTCATCCATCATCCCGAGTTCTTCTCCGTAATATAGAAACGGAGTTCCACGTAACGTTAAGAGCATTAACGCCGCAATTTTCGCGCGAGAGATTGTTTCGGATCCCTTGGAATATCTCGTTATGTGTCGACGAAAGTCGTGATTGCTTAGAGTATAATTCGGCCAACCTCTATCACGCAAACACCTTTCCCATTCCTTAATCACGTCCCGAAATCTTTCCGCTTTCCAGGGAGTATGAAAGAACGCAAAGTTGAATGCCATGTGCAACTCATCCCCCTTGTCTCCGTAATAAGAAGCGGGTAGAACACTGGTTCCCGGAGGTTCCATCATCACTTCGCCCACGGACATTCTGTCTCCGTAGGAATTTAACAATTTACGGAGATCCTTTAGGATGCCGTGCATCTCGGGCCGATCCCGGTCGTAAAGGTGGTCCTGCTGGTCGAACGGCCTTGCAATCCATCTCTTACGAGGATTACTTCGAAATTCGGAATCTTTAACGAATAGATTTACGACATCCAATCGAAAACCGTCTACCCCGAGATCCAACCAATTCTTGACCATTTCGAAAATCGCTTTTTTGACTTCAGGATTTCGCCAATTCAAATCCGGCTGTTCGGTTAAAAAAGAATGATAATAGTATTGCTCTGTCTCCGGATCAAAAGCCCAGGCTTTACCGCCGAAAGTTCCCATCCAATTATTGGGTGGACCTCCATTAACGGGGTCTTTCCATATATACCAATCCCGCTTCGGATTATTTTTCGAAGATCTAGATTCGATAAACCATGGATGAAGATGCGACGTATGATTCGCTACAAGATCCATAATGATTCGGATCTTTCTCTTATGAGCTTCCTTTAAAAGACGTTTGAATGTTTCCAGGTTCCCGAAAACGGGATCTATATTATCGTAGTCGGAGATATCATATCCGAAATCGTACATCGGAGAAGGATAAATCGGAGACAACCAAATGGCGTCGATTCCCAATGAATTCGGAGTTCCGTCGTTTAGATAATTTAGCTTTTGGATAATCCCTTCTAAGTCGCCGATACCGTCTCCGTTCGCATCGCGGAAACTTCTAGGGTATATCTGATAAATGACCGCGTTCTTCCACCAATCCGGATCTTTTTTCTTTGCGCGGGGGGCTTTCTTGCCTTTTTTTGGCGTACTCGGGTTTTCCATTTTTCTAATAGAAACTGTAGAAGAACTGCGGGCCGAATCCATACGGACCATTTTTAAAACACGAGTTCCCCTGTCACTCTTTCCGTTGCCTGAATTCCCAAGATCCGAGCCTCTAGCGAGGAAAGAAATTCCGCGTCCTTTACTTGCTCTCCGTTCTGAGTCTGAAGATAAAACGAGTCGTACGCATAGTCAGCAGACGTGGAAACACGTAAATATGACACTTTCAATCCGAATTCAAACACTTTTCGTAATATTCTATATACTAAACCGACCATATCCGGCATCCGGACTTCCATAATCGTAACGTCCGATAAATCCTCGTTGGAAAAGCGTACCGACCGATTAACGATGCTTTCAGGAATGGCCTTACGAGGATTCCATTCCGTCGGTTCGAAGGCGATGCTATCGCGTTGCAATTTTCCCGTCGCCATTAAGCGAAGCTTACCCTCCATCCTGGAAATTTTTTCCGGAGAAATATTGCCGCTGCCTTGGGAATCCGTTACCTGTAAAATATGAATTTGAAATTCGCTCGAAGTATAACTTTGCATTCCGACCAGACTTAATCCTTCCGAAGACACCGAACAACATAAATCTAATAGAATTTCCGGCAACTCCCGACTAACGACTTCGACCGAAACGAAAGCGGGGTCTCTTTCGGATGCGAATAAAAGTTTTTCCGTCGATTCCTGACTTAAGGTTGCGATTGTCTTAAAATGTTTCAGTATCTTACGGTTCGAAACCGTCTTCAGATAACTATGGGGAATAACGGAATAAGCAAAGGAAGCGACGCTTCTGGAAATCCCGGGATCTTGCCCTTCCTTTTCCGTCAAATACGCCACCAAATCTTTCGAAAGCACGATCCTTTCGGCTTCCTCCTGAATTTCTTCTTGAGGAACCCCCTTCGCTTTTAAGTAAGACATGGTATTCCGAAAAAGATCGCTGAGGATCGCCTTTTTCCAATTCGTAAGGACGTTATTACCTACCGATTTTGTATCGATGATGGTCAGAATATAGAGCAATCTGAGTCTTTCCGGCGTACCTACGGTTCTTGCAAAGCTTCGAATTAAAGCCGGATCGGAAATATCCCTCTTGGAAGAAAGTTCCGACATAGAGATATGTTTTTCGACTAAGAATCTGCAAAGATCCGTGTCTTCCTCCGAAAGCCCGAGCCGATCTCCCACGGACACGGCCAATTCCGCTCCGTATTCGGAATGATCTCCTTCTTTGACCTTACCCGCATCGTGAAGAAGAATTGCTAAAGATAGAATTTCGGTCTTTACGCATTCCTTATATACTTGGAGAATTTCCGAGTCTTCAAACTCGCCGTTGTCAAGACGATCCAGTTCGTGCAATATGAGAAGCGTATGCTCATCGACCGTATATTCATGATGATAGCTGAATAGGGCAAAATTAGTGCAGGCTCCGAACTCCGGAACTAGCGCGCCGAGAACTTGACATTCGTGCATCAACTTAAGCACTCTGCCTCTATCCTTCGGCAGTCTAAGGATCTTTAAGAATTCCGCATTCACTTCCGCCGAATACCTAAAATCGTCGTCCAAAAAAGGAGATGCGAACCTAATTTCGTTTAACAAAGTTCCTGAAACGAGTAAGCCCGTTTCCTGAATCATTCGAAACGTAAGTATGACGTCCTCGTATAAAGTATGCGGATCGGCGAATAAGTTCCCTTCCATCGGAGGAAACACTGCATTGCGAACCTTAGAAAAGGAAAGTCCTTCGTACGCGATCGATTCCGCCGGCCCCGGTTTTCTTCGTTCGATTACGAAATCCAAATAACTACGCATTACGAAAAAAACGTTCTTTTGGTGTCCGTATAATTCGTTCATGAATTTTTCTACGGTTTGCAGATTTTCTTTTTTTCCATAACCTAAATATTCGGCCACTTCGGGTTGCAGATTTAAATCCAATCTATCGTGCTTACGACCCGTCACGACATGCAATGCGATCCTAGTTCGGAGTAAAAAATCGTAGGCTTCCTCTAAAAGTTGCGCTTCTCCCCTTTGAAAAACCGGAAGTAGGGCCAGAGCTCCTAAAGACGGAATCGGATTCAGGGATTTCTCGTGCCAATAAACGCATTGGATATCTCGTAAACCGCATATATCGGTTTTCAGATGCGGTTCGGAAAGAAGGATCGGTTTGTCTTCGCGTAAGAATCGATCAGAAAGCTGAAGCTCTTTAGCGACGTTATAAGTTTCGATATATTTCGGGGGAAGCTTTTCTAAAAACTCCGTCTTGTATTTTTGATAAATCTCCCGGGAGCCGATCAAGAAACGGCTGTCTAAAATTGCGTGAAAACTGGACATATCATCCAAATATCGAAACGATTCCTTGATAGTCCGACAAATATGTCCGACTTCCTTGCCGGAGTTGTAAAGATACGTGTTTATCGACGAGATGATTTCGGACAGCTTGGCTTCCGAAATTCCATTATGAAGATATAATATATCCACGTCGGAGTGCGGGGAAATTTCCATTCTTCCATATCCGCCTAATGCGATTAAGGCGATTTTTTCCCCGCGACCCAGAATGCTGACCGCTTTCTCGAATCTGCTTCGTAAAAACGAATCGATTATAAATGTGAGTTGCCTTGAAACCAGCTTGCCCGAGACGGACCGGCTTTTTTCCAAGAGTCTCTGGAAACTATATGTAATGTCTAATTCTAAGGGCATAATCCCTATTTAAGTCGGTCGCCCGGCTTCGCATCTCTATGTGGGACAAAGAGCGTCAGACTGTCCCCTTCGCCGGCCGCAAGTAACATCGCTTCGGAAAGACCGAATTTCATTTTTCTCGGTTTTAGATTGGCGACGGCTACTACCTTTAGACCCTGCAATGTCTCCGGTTGGTACGACGCTTTAATTCCGGCAAAGACGTTCTTGAACCCCATCGGCCCCAGGTCCAACTTGACCTGAACCAGCTTATCCGCACCTTCTACAGGTCCCGCTTCCGCGATTAATCCGACTCTAAGGTCGACTTTTCCCAACTCTTCGATCGAAATTTCCGAGATATTCGCGATGCCATCCGTCTTAGAATTCGTCGTATTCGGAGATGAAGCCGTTTCAACGGCGGGAGTTTTATTTTCTTCTATCATAACCTGAATTGCCTTTTCTTCCACTCGCTTTGTTATCATTTCGTAAGGAGCAATCTTAATCTCTTCCTGATCCGAATACAAATCCGCGAAGGCAGGATTATCGTTCAGTCCCAAAAGTTTATGTACTTTTGCGGATATATTCGGAACGACCGGAAACAGATATATGGCAAGAATTCGTGCCGCATTCAACCCGACAGTCACCGTCTCTCTGGCTTTTTCGGGATCTTCTTTGATTTGGGCCCAAGGCGCCAGATCATTAACGTATTTATTGGCAATGTCTCCCAATCGGGAACATTCTCTCATTACTCTGCCGTAATTTCTAGACTCGTACCATTCTTGAATCTTTTTATCCGATGAACAAAGTTCTTCCAGAACCTTTTTGCCGTCCTGCGAAAGTTTGCCCAACTTTCTATCTAGTTTATCTAATATAGAAGTCGAAACCCGCGATACTAAATTTACGAAATTCCCGACTAGATCGGAATTGACCTTTGCAGTATAATCGTCGAAAGAAAGATCGAGATCGTCCATACCCGGACCTAGCTTTCCGGCCAAATAAAAGCGAAGATGCTCCGGATCTAAATGTTTTAAATAATCCTCGGCTCGAATAAACGTCCCTCTTGACTTGGACATTTTTTCCCCGTTGACTGTGATAAAACCATGGACGTGAACTAGAGAAGGGGATCTATATCCTCCGCCTTCGAGTGTGGCAGGCCAAAAGAGCGTGTGAAAGTAAAGTATGTCCTTGCCGATAAAATGCGCTATCTCCGATTCTCCGTTCTTCCAAAAAGAATCGAACTTACTCCGATCTCCTTTGAAAAAATTTAAACTAGAGGCCATGTATCCGATCGGAGCGTCCAACCAGACATAGAAATACTTTTCTGTTTCCCCCGGGATTTGAAATCCGAAATACGGCCCATCACGGGAAATGTCCCAATCTTGAAGTCCGGTCTCGAACCATTCCTTCAATTTTTTTCGGACGCCGTCGGCAACGTGGTTCCCGTTTTCGATCCAATTCGATAGATACTTCGAAAAATCCCCGAGCTTGAAGAATATATGTTTCGAATTTCGAGTAACCGGCGGAGTTCCGCAAAGAGAACAATGAGAATCCTTTAAATCTTTGGGGGAATACGTAGCGCCGCAAACTTCGCAGCTATCTCCGTACTGATCCGTCGAACCGCAATTCGGACAAGTTCCTTTAATAAAACGATCCGGAAGAAACATCTTATCATGGTCGCAATAAGCCTGCTCGATTTCCCGTTCTGCGATATGCCCGTTCGCCTTTAAAGAAAGGTAAATTTCTTCCGAAAGAACGCGATTTTCTTCGGAATTTGTAGTATAATAATTATCGTATTCGACTAAAAAACCGTTCAGGTCTCGATAGTGTTCCTTACGAACACGGTCGATCAATTGTTCCGGGGCGATGCCTTCTTTTCTAGCGGCGAGCATGATCGGAGTTCCATGCGTGTCGTCCGCGCAAAAGAAATAACACTCGTTCCCGCTCGCTTTCTGAAAGCGGACATAAACGTCTGTTTGGACAGCTTCTAAAACATGGCCTAAATGAATCGGTCCGTTCGCGTAAGGCAGGGCGGAAGTAACAAGTATCCGGCGTTTCCGATCAGTTCTCACGTAGTCAAGATGCGAAAAATTCCCGCAAAAGCAACATGGATTTTCATTGCAAATCGTCCGCGTACAGTAAAATACTTCGGAAATACGCAAAGCGTTCGGAGAAGGAAGGCAAAAAATGGAGAGGGTTTCATCCTTAGCGAGTAAGGTTCTGCCTGGCCACGAATTTTATGAAAAATTCCAGAAAGGCCTGGACCCAGAGTCGGAAATTTTCCAATTAAAGATGAATTATGCCAAGGTGTTGGTCAGCCTCTGGTCCTATGCTTGTCACGCCGACGGAAACTTTCATAAGAGAGAAGGAAATTTAGTCGGCCAAATGGTCAAAGCGATGTTTGATAAAGATTGCATCTTCGACTCGCATCAAGATAGTAAAGACGAAATCGTAGAAGAACTATCCGAAATTTTTGAATCGCCTCTCCCGATAAAAATGATTAAGGATTTTTCAGAAGGAAACCCCGTCCTGGCGGCTAACTTTTACGAGGATGCTGTTTGCATTATCGCGACCGACGGATCCTTCACGGATAGGGAAAAAGAATTCTTAAACGATCTCGCTAAAGAATTAGAGATATCGCAGATGGATAAAAAAAATATCGATAATAAATACTCGGATACGAGCGATAAAGACTAAGTAAAAGTCTCGTTCGACTTTAATGTCCTCATATTTTATCGTTCTACTTTTTGTTTATTTCGGTATTCAAATTCTTCTTTCCGGTCCCGTTCTTCAATTAATCGTAAATATTATTTCTTTTCGACTCTTTAAATTTGGATGGCTCACGCCCGGTGTATTGCTTCCGGGTCTCTGGGTCTGGGCGAGAAGCTTTACGATATACTTTCCGGGCGAATTAGGAACGGATATCGTTCATGCGAAGGGAAGTTTTCTCAAATTTAGAATCTCTCTAGCGAGACTGCTAAAGGGAAAACTGATTCTTATCGGCGTTAATATCCGTTCCTTTCACATGGATTACACGAACAGAGTGGACTCGCGAAAGAAAACGCCGTATCTTCCTCGGCGCGGTCGAATTCAAATTAAGTTCGAAAAAGTAATTCATTCAAGCATCGACATAGAAGATCGAACGTTAACCCCCGTTTTCAATATCCAGATTCGCGATATAAGAATCGAAAACGGATTGTTAGACGTCGGTTCTCCTTTAGAAATTCTTTTTCGGAGCAGAATGGGAACTTGTCGTTTAGGGCGGGAAGGATTGTTGCGGATCGGAACATTACGTAACGGAGACCGAGGATATTTAAATCTTTCCGGGATTACCTGGGGGGAGCTTGCCGGGTTAGAAATTATCCCGTTGCCTCTTTTTAAAAAGCAGGTTCATCTATCCGTCGAATTTAGACATATTGACGAGAATCATACCGATTTCGAAGGAACACTCGTGCATTCCTCCACATCTCCTGAGGACTATTCCGAAAGTTATCCTTTCCGATTCGGAATAGATTGGAAGGAATTCAACTTGCCATTCGATGTCGCATTAAGAAAATTAATTATGGAATTATTCCTCCAAACAAAGCTGGAAAGCCTAATGGCTCGCACTTTGCAGACGATTGCAAAAGGAATACGTCTGTTTTTAGGAAAAGAATAAAGTTTTTATAAATGACTCTTCTCGTCTGGCTTGCTAACGGTTTTATTTTGTTCGGAGGCTTTTTAGCAGTTCTGTTAGCGGTTAACGAAATATTTTCACATTCAAAGAGAGCTTACCGTTTTTTATTCTCTTTGACTTTGGTCTCCGTCGCTTGTATGCAGTTGCTAAGCGCATTCGGTTTGGAAATTGCGACGGATAATTCCGTTAATCTCCTTCCTCTTGCTAACATCCATATTCCGTTTCTTTTTCTTCCGGCGCCTCTGGCTTACTTGACGATAAAAACGGTTTCCGAAGAGAATTTCTCGATTAAAAGACATACGATATTAATCGGTTTCGTGATCTTTACCGCAGTTCTATTCTACGTCATTTATAATTCGCCGATCCTCGGGTTAGAGCGATTCCCTTTTAATACGATTATTGCATTTGGCGACAAATCGATCCTACAGAAATGGATCTCGCAAACACCGTATTTTTTTGCGGGGATTTACTCTCTGGCATTTGCCGCGAAAATATTCGGGGCCTTAAGACAAATTCAAGACTTTCGCGTAAAGATCCTGCTCGGAATTTTCCTCTTGGATACTCTCATAGTATCCGCTTTAGTAATCTTAGGTTCGATTTTCGAGACGTTCTTTTTTAGATTAGCGCTACTTGCAATTTCCTTCGTACTATGCTTGATTTTCGTCGCTCGAAACAGATACCCGAATCTTTCCGAAAGTATAAGTAAAGAATTGGCCAAAGTCAGATATGTCAGGTCTCGACTGGCGGGAATCGATTCGGATTCGTTGATCGGAAGATTAAACGCATTACTAGAAAATGAAAAAATATATAAGAACGATAATTTATCTCTGGCAGGAATTGCTAAAGAACTTTCCCTTACACCGCATCAATTATCCGAATTGATCAACCAGAAACTGAACCTCGGTTTTTTCTCCCTGGTCAATCGGTATAGAGTCGAAGAAGCAAAGCGTTTATTGGCCCAAACGGATAAGACGGTTTTGGAAATTGCATACGAAGTAGGTTTCAACAATCGGTCCTCCTTCAACGAATCGTTTCTAAAATTCGCAGGCGTCACTCCGATCGTCTATAGAAGAAAAAATAAATCGTAGGATATTATAACTACCGATAAAAAAAATCGAAAGACTTTATAACCTCCGTCGACTCGGACCTTCGATCCGAATATAATCCTCTTTATCAATCATCCAGATAAGGAAGGAAATGGATATGCAAACGCATACTCTTGAACTCGAAGACTCCAAAAACGAACCTCGTTCGAAATTACTTACGCTGATCTCTAAAGGATATTTGTTTTTAAATTTAGCGGTCTACTTCGCTTTTGCCGTTAGTTTCTTTATCGCACCGACGACACTCGCCAACCAGATCGGATTTTCGATACATTCGACCGCTGCACTTGCCGATTTCCGTGCGATGTACGGCGGCCTGTGCTTGGGAATAGGCATCCTGATCTTACTAGGGATACTCCGGCAAAAAACTCGAATTGCAGCGATTCAAATCTCCGTTTTCACGGCAGGCGGACTTCTTCTCGGCAGGCTGGTTACTTTACTTCTCGATGGTTCGGGAAATGAATACATTTATATTAGCATGTTAACTGAAGTATTCGGGGTCGCATTGGGATTCTTCCTTTTACGGAAGTGATTTGTAATGGATTCGGACGACCGAGCCGTCGTCCGAATCTCAGGTTATCGGATAATTTCGAACGAACTTTATAAGAGGAGAAACGCAGTTTCCAACTTAGATATATTTCAGTCGTATTTAACGGAACATCCGTACGGCTGAGACGTGGAAACGCTGATCTGTTTTCCCGTTAACGCTTCTCCAACCGCAGCCACAATATAATTTTTCGCTAAAGGAATATCTGACTGGTCAGTGGATGGTCTGTCATCAATTGCACCGTTATATAGTATTTTTCCCTCAGGGGAAATAAGCACCATCTGCGGAGTTGTCTTTGCTCCGTATGCCTTCCCCATTGTCCCATCCGGATCGAATAGAACTGCGGAAGGAACCGCTTGGGATTTTTTTAGATACTCTTTTTCTTCCTCAGGCGTAACATAACCCTGCTTTCCCGGTGCGGACGATATTACACTCAACCAAACCACTCCCTTTGCAGTTATTTCCTTCTGCAATTTCTGCATGTTTCCGGATCCATAATGCTTTTTAACGAAAGGACATCCCTGATTATGCCATTCAAGAACTAAAAACTTACCCTTAAACTCGGATAAATTACGCAGCTTTCCGGAGATATCCTTTTCCGAAAATTCCGGAGCAATGTCTCCGGGCTTGATTGCGTACAATGAATAAACGAATATCGAAAGTATCGAAAATAGAAAAAACGCCCGTTTCATTTTATAGCCTACCGATCAAATAGAATGGTTACTTTTAGACCTGAATCTCGTTAGGCGGGTTCGCCATTTATTCGGATCGCCACGACCTAAGAGTCGAAAATTCCATCAAAATGCTCAGACTCGACTTTTCCATCGTCGTTCTACGATCCGTTATTCCGATTCTTAATCGATACTTCCGACATTTTTTCAGCATTCTATCTTTCCCTATCCTATATTAATCATTGATCCGTTTTAAGAATCGTATACATATACCAAATCCACCCGAATATTTCGGAAAAAAATCGTTATTATACGACGGCACTTTAATTAACCAAGGATACTAGCATGCAGGATAATATTGAACTTTTTGTAAGAAGACTTCCCCATATATTCTTTATTCTTTTTTCGATACCGATCTTATTTTACTTATATACCGGCTATAAAGAACGCAAACGGTTAAAATTCTTCATTTCTTGGCAGGCGATTGTTTCTTACATATTGATTACCAGCGGATTCGTTTTAATTGTTCTTTCCGCTTATCTTTCCATCGACGACATATTGACGATCTTCCGGGAGCTCACTACCTTATTTGCCTTCATTTACGGCGTTTTTGCGACGATCCACGATTTCCATGAAAAGGATAATGAAACGGGCAAAAGGGTCGTCACTAATGTAGGAAAGATCGGGGTCATGGTTTTGACCGTGAACATCTTATTGTCGATGAGCACGGATTACGTCAACCAGGCTCTTGCAAATATCGATAAGGATCATTTGGATTCCAAAATTAAGATTCTCGAGCAGGAATACATAACGCAAACCGGGGAAATTAAAGGCGATACCTCTCTTTTACTTTCAAATTATCAGCAATATATCGAATTATCGCATCGAAAAGTCGGAGAGTTAGAAGCGGAAATCGAGAAGTTGAGAACGGAATCGCAAAACACCGCCCAGGCGTTGAAAGAAACGCAAGGAAGACTAGCTCAATCTTTACAGGAAAACCAAGAAAGAGTGAAAGAACTCGAAACGGTCAACGGTCAACTTACCGTTAAAACCCAGGACGCCGCCGTATATGCATCTAAATTTTCCGACGCCTCGCAAAAACTGGAAGATCGACAAAAGACGATAACCCAAATTAATGCCGACCTACAATCCAAAACGATCGAGATAGCTACTTTAACTCAGAGAGGAAACGTCTGCGGCGCCGATCTAATCGCTTCGAAAAAAACAATCGGTGATTTAAGCGGCCAAATTCAAAGCAAAATCGGAGATATAAATGCTTGCGGTGCGAAACTCTCCGAATCGTCGAAAACGATAACCGAATTAAAGAAGAACGTAGCCGACGCGAATCTTTCCTTAAATTCCAAAATCAACGAGTGGAATTTGTGCTCTTCCCAGCTTGCTGAATTAAAAGTTCAGATTTCCGAAAAAGCCAAATCCCTATCGGACGCGACTGCGCTCGCGAATCAAAGGGCCACCGACCTTCGAAACTGTCGTGCCACCATAGACAAGGAAGTGGGAGGAATAACGCAAAGGTTATCGGGAATAGAGGACTTTCTAAAAGCAAAATCGGCAACCCAGGAATCGAAACCATGATTTTAAAATAAATCACAATATTAGCAATAGGAAGAGCGGAATCGACCTCAATTAGAAATTTAAAATAATTGAATATATAAACACTTATTTATAAACGAAAATAGAATACGAGAAATCGATCAATACGGTCTCTCAATCGGTTTCTCAAATATGAAGTTTGCAAGGCCTCTGGCAGATTTCATATTTTAGAAAGAAACCGTTATTCACACATAGTCAGTCATTTACTATTCGGAACTCATACGAAAACTTCGGAATTTTGCACCGATTTTCGATCAAACGCATATCCCGATAAAAAATAAAACATCAACGAATCAAAGCGATGATCGACGCTTTTTTGTGGAAAATATATTATATAAGTAACGACCTACGATTTTTCCGGTTCGAAAATTATACTTTTATAGGAATTTCTGTATAGATAAATGAGATACCCTTCCGAGAAGACCAGGAAAATACTCATCGCTATAGGGAGAAAGCCTATCCCTCTCTGCAATATAAGCAGGTAAAAGACGATATTGGTGATGATTGGAGCTAAAATTAAGAGGGCTAAAGGCACTTTACGACGTAAAATTACCATTAATCCGGCTATCGTTTCGATTGCTCCGATCAAATACCAAAGATACCCCGTTCCGATTAAGGCTGCAATGAAGTTAGCTGCTTGAGGATTCATAGGCGGAATCGGCATGAAGGGATAGAATTTGCTTAACCCAAAAAGAAGGAATATCCCCCCAAATAATACGTGAACGCTGAAAGTGAAAAGTTTCATCAGAATCTCCTAATAAGTTGTCCAGACAACTATAATTTGATAGAAATGAATATTTTGTAAACTAAAAATTGTTCGGACAAGTAAATAGTTGATTTTTTCCGGTATGACTTAACATTCGTTTATGCTTATTTTAGAAGATCAATTAGGATTTAATCTAAATAGGGTCGCAGTATTGTTCAGACGGGAATTGATACGTGCATTAAAAGATTATCATCTTTCTCCCGAACAATGGCAAGTACTGGCGACGCTCTGGTCCAAAGGGCCTCTTACCCAAAGACAAATCATAGATGTTACCCTACAAGATGCCCCTTCCACATCGAAAATGATCCGGAGGATGATTCAGCGCGGATATGTCGATCTATCGATTTCAGAAGAAGATCGAAGAGTCACGCTGATCAAACTAACGAAACTCGGCGAATCTTATAAAAAGGAAGTTCCAAGAAAGCTCGTAAATCACTTCGAGTCGTTACTTAAAAATTATCCTCAAAAAAATAGGGAAATCCTCCTATTCCAATTGAAGGAATTGCGGAAAGTCTTAAACGACGAAATGGGAGAACAATAAATAATCGATGTTTTTTGCTTTTGCCGCTCAGCGACTTCCATCGCAAAAGAAACTAATCGTTCTGGGAAAGTCATTACCTGTGCGATAAAGATCATAAACATCTAGAACCGCTTCACGATCATTGCAAATAGGCTACTATTTCCGACACTCGTCGAAACATTCCGTAATTTTAAGTTAAAATAAAACGAATAAAGCCCGATTTCTTTACTTTAAACTTCTAAATCTGCGTATTAATTCTTCGTAAAATTCTTTTAACGCCGCCTCTTTGTTTTCTTTAACAATCGCATCATCGTCGATCCAACCCAGCGGCCTGGTGACGGATTTTTCCGATTCGGACTCAGCCGTTACATACAGATATTCGTTCCGAACGTCCCAAAGAGTACCCTGAAATGAGAAAACCGAATCTCGGTGAGAGCCCGGAACTAACCAAATTCCCACAAGCGTAAGATACAGCATGCTTAGATAGTTGGCGTCCTTTTTATAAACGTTCTTCGGTTTAACGACTAACACTGCATCCGCGCCGTAACGTGCCGCCAAGATCCGGATTTTCTTAATATTATCCAGGCTCCTGCTCCTCTCTTTATAATAGTTCCGAAATGATCCGCTATTGTTACCGTCCAAGTCATATACCGATTCGGTAATTAAAAACATCTGAGATATGATTCCTTCAGACTTTAGGATCTTTTCGGCGTCTAGAATCGTAGTTTTATTGTTACTATCGATTCTATAGTGATCGGATTGAGAATCCAAAATATATACACCGAGACGAAACGGAAACTTTAATTGGGGCTTGATGGAAAGATATTTTTTTATCTCCGAATCATCGATCACAATCTCGTGATTTTGAACGTTCGGAATCGGGCCCCGATCGAAGCCTGAGCTAGAACAGTAGAATACGGATGTAAATACAAGAATCGTAAATATGTTTTTTACAAGCTGACGCATACCGTATTAAGCGACATCACCGTAAATCGCCAAGAAAATTAAAGGCCCGAATCAAAGTAATTTCGAAAACGAGCTATGT
Organism: Leptospira fainei serovar Hurstbridge str. BUT 6; assembly: GCF_000306235.2. NCBI lineage: Bacteria > Pseudomonadati > Spirochaetota > Leptospiria > Leptospirales > Leptospiraceae > Leptospira > Leptospira fainei. Next base: position 1,491,612 of record NZ_AKWZ02000010.1, on the reverse strand, counting down.
CCGTAATTTTACGAAAACGATAGAACCGGAATCAACGGACAAATAACGCGATCTTCGGATGAAAATCGTAACCTGAAGATCAGTTTCATAAAATGCAAAAATTTTTATGTAGAACGCTTCCAACTCAGGATGCCGATACAAAACATCCAAATCAATAATAGAAAACTGGCCGGCATGTTTATAATCATGGAAAGTTCCGAGAAGCCGGTGTACCCGATTACGATTCCTGCAACGCAAGTAGGAACTCCACTTAGAAGAGCCAGGAATCCTACCCATTTCGGAAAAATTGAATCGAATAGCAACGCAAAACCAAATAAGAGCATGGTTAATCCGGTTACCAAACTAGTAATGCTAGCTAAGCCGATCTCGATTTGCCTTACGCCTAGCGTCGCATGAAATAAACTAGCTTGCTCGGTCGTTTCTGCGGAAGCCCAAGCATTCACCATCGCTTTCAATGCAATTCCATCTACCGCCTGCAACGCGCCGGCTAAAGCCAACACCGATATCGCCCAACCTGTTCCGATCTTTCCTAAAACGAGCGCAGACGGGTTGGAAAATAAGGTACTCAGAACTATCAACGAAGATATCATAAATACCACGCCCAGAAGTTGAACTAAATGACTCGCGACCCAATGATGATCGTTTGCATATTCGGTAAAGGCAGCTAAAGCATCGTTCGGATCCGCACCCATCGGATGCAAGTACGTTCCAATAAATAAAAAAAGAGCTCCGCAGATTGACGTAATCGCGATTGTGGTATTTGCAAATTTACTTTGCATTCAATTCTCCTTGCTGACTCGAAAACTTTCTTAGGATTTGTAAGAAGAAAGATTTTCGGTTAAAAAGACAACTACTTGAATTACGAATTTACAAAAAAATAAAAAAACATCGCAAGAACAGTCAGTATTTGTGGGACAAAATTGACTTACTCAGGTCGCCTCCCATTTATACAAAGACTCCATTCTTTATCGTAAGGCGTCGAGCATTAGTCCGGTAGTCAACATTGTAGGTAAAAAACGGGGATTCTCCCTTTTATCTTTCGGATAATAAACGTAAAAAGGAACGCTATTTCTTCCGTACGATTCCAAAGCCGCCGAAACTTTCGGATCTTCACTAGTCCAATCTCCCTTCAAAACTACGATCCCCTTAGTTCGAAACTCGTTCAAGACCGTTTCGGAAGAAAGAACCGTTCTTTCATTAAACTTGCAAGTGATGCACCAATCGGCCGTAAAATATAGAAAGACGCTATGTCTTTCTTTTAAATGAAATTCTAATCTTTCTTTGGAATATTCTTCGGTGGAAATTTTATCGTGTCCGGATTCTAAAGTAGGAATCGGCATAGCGGTGTTCCGGAAAAAATAAAAGCTACATAAAATGGATATCATCGCCAATCCCAGTATGCCCATTTTTATTATTTTCGAATCGGCAATTCTGAATATCCATATCATAAAAACCAATAGTAGAATTATAAGAAGCGCTAAACTTGAATCGTTTCGATTCGTGATTCCGCTAAAAACCCAGAACAGCCAGACTGCAGTCATTAGTAGCGGAAACGCAAGAAACTCTTTAAACGTCCGCATCCATTCTCCCGGCTTGGGTAAAAATTTCGCTAACCCGCTACTGTTCTGAAATATGAGGAACGGTAAGGACATTCCTGCGGCCATGGACGTGAACACGGATAGACCGTTTAAAATATTCTCGGAGAAAGCGTATGCTAACGCAGAACCCATAAAGGGAGCCGTGCATGGTGTAGCAACGAGGACGGTCAAAGCTCCCGAGAAAAATGCGCCAACCTTCCCCTTTTGATCAGCCAATCTTACTATCGGCCCACTTAGACCGACGGCAAAGTCAAAAGCGCCTAACATATTTAATCCGAGAAATACGAACACGAGGATCAGAAAAAAAACGAAGGAAGCATTCTGAAGTTGATACCCCCAACCCAAACTTTCTCCGCTGGATCGAAGAATCTCGAATCCGAAAAACAAAATCCAAAAAAAGGAAAGCACTCCGCCGAAGTAGAATAAGGACTCGATTCTCTTTGTTTGTTTATTCGAAGTTTGAGAAATCGCGAAAGCCTTCAAAAACAAAACCGGAAAAACACAAGGCATCAGATTCAATAGAATCCCGCCAAGGAATGCGAAAAATATCGCTTCGAGTAAATAGCCTACTTTCGATTCATTCGCCCGAATAGAATAGATCTGAGATCCTAAAGTTAAAACTCCCCGAATAGAATTCGGAGCTCCCGAAGCATATTCGGACGCAGGAATTTCGAATTCTATCAAATTTTTTGAATATTCTAAAGTTCTAGGTTTTTGATTCGATACGATCCGGGGATCCGCGGGGAAAAAATCGAATTTCTCCGGGAGATCGTTCCCTTTTATCCGAAACAGAAAACTATCTTTCTTTTTTCTGAAAGAAATCGCCAATCCCGCTTCGGGAGTATGCGGCAATTCCTTTAGGCTTCTTTGATATGCGAAGTATTTTCCGGATCCGGATTCAGGAAGGAATTTTTGTATTTTATGAATGATTAAAGTTCCAGATTCGGGAACACATTCTTCCTTACATACGAGCCAACGTAAGTTCGCTTCGATGCGAAACGATTGGTCGGATTTTGGAATTTTATAATCCGAAAATAGAACCGTCGGTTTCTCATACCCAAAATTAACCAGATCCCCCAATTCGATTCGCTCCGGCACCGGCCATTCCCAATCTGTAGCGATGCCGGACGGGTTCGATTTCCAATCCGTTCGTAAAGAGGACCCCGAGTCGCCGGGATTTTTCCAATAAACGTGCCAGCCCGGTTGTGCTTCGATGTAAAGAGCCAAGCGAAGAGTGTTTTCGGATCTTGATACCGCCTTCAATTCTATATAAGAATGGGCGCCCCGATATTCCTGGTTTTGCGCGAAAATTCCCGCAGAAAAAAACATGCAAAAGGTATAAATAAAAAAGGAAAACGGTAAGCTGATTCGATATCCGGACATTTTATATTAGACCGAATTAGAGATGGGGAAAATTGGAAAGATTATTCTGCTTTAAACTTTCGAACCGGGTGAAGCCGGAGTTAGCTTTAGTGGACCGTTTCCTTTAAATTAGCAACGAGTCCGTCCAATTTAATTAAGCCGGAAACTAGATCTTTTATCGCGGACTTAAAGATCTTTCTTTGATCGTCTTCCACATCAAGATTAGTAACGTCCGTTTTCATGGAGTCCACCGTATCGCAAATCAAAGAAAGAACTCCCGGAATGGGTTCGTTTCGATTCGTTAAAGAGATAATATATTCTATATTTGATTTATACATTGTTCGCATCCTTTTTAGAGTTCGCTTAAATTCCGCTTTTGCCGCCTAACGGATACAACCGACAAAAGGCAACGCTATATACATCCTAAACTGGAATTCCCATCAAGTTTAAATATGACCTTACTATTGAAAATCAATGACTCCTAACGCGAATTCTTTGGTTCAAAACTAATTGAGGAGAATTCAATATCTCTCTAAGGCCCTGGCCTTAGGGAGATATATTTACAAAAACCGAATTTTTTATCTTAGTCAAGTTGCTTCGTTCCCCCTTGAACAAAAAAGGATGGGTCCATTTCATCCTTTAGCTCCACTCCTGAAAGCCTTCTTTTTAACGCTTCTTCCAACAAATAACGGGTTTTAACCGAAGCCGCTTCAAATTCTAAACCTCCCGGACGAATATTGGAAACACAATTTCGTCGTTCGTCCGTTTTACCTATCGTCGGTTCATACGTTAAATATACTCCGAGGCTATCTGCCGAAGAGAGTCCCGGTCTTTCGCCGATGATAACGACTACAGCTTTCGCGCCTAGGCACTGTCCGATTTCGTCTCCGATTGCCACCCGACCCAAGCGAGTTAGCACCAAGGGTCCGAGCTTATAATCTTTCAATTTAGGTAGAAGTGATTCCAGAAACGGGAGTAGATTTGAATCGATCGCTTTAGCCGATAACCCATCCACACAAACAAGATCCAGGTCGTAAGATCCTTTCCTGCCTAAAAGTTCACCGTGCGACGGCTCCGATAAACTACGACCTAAATCGGGACGTAACAAATATTCCCCTCGATCTTTCGCCCGGCTTTCCGCCGGGACCGCCTCGATTCCGTATTTTTTTCCGATATGATCGAGTTCGATCAATAATTCTCCGAACTTAGGCTCGAGCAGTACGGCGTCCTTTGCTCTTGCATGGTCTAGCCTAAACTGCAGGAGATCCTTTGTGGAAAGAGATCCTCCCGATCGCGATAAGCCGATTCTTGCGGAGGTCATTTTTTTCCAGCTTTCAAAAGAAGGCATAACTCAATTTTTCCCGGTTAAAAACTCGTCTAACAATTTGAATCCGTTTTCTTCCTTCGGAAGAAAACCGGTAGCCGAAGAAAAGATCCCCGTCTCCAAAAGCCAAGACTCGAATTCCGGCGACGGCTTCAATCCTAATACCTGTCGTAAATACAGTGCGTCATGAAACGAAGTGCTTTGGTATGAGAGCATAACGTCATCCGCTCCCGGAACGCCCATTATGTAATTGCATCCTGCAACTCCTAATAGCGTTAATAAGGTATCCATATCATCTTGATCCGCATCCGCGTGATTAGTATAACAAACATCCACTCCCATCGGTAATCCCAATAGTTTGCCGCAAAAATGATCCTCCAGTCCCGCTCTAAGGATCTGTTTTCCGTTATACAAATATTCCGGACCGATAAAACCTACGACGGTATTCACCAATAACGGAGAAAATTCCCGAGCGACGGCATATGCTCTCGTTTCCAAAGTCTGCTGATCGATTCCGTGATGAGCTCCTGCGGATAAGCCGCTCCCTTGACCCGTCTCGAAGTACATCACGTTTTCGCCTAACGTTCCCCGTTTTAGGAACAAGGCCATTTCCCTCGCCTCCCGAATGAGTTCCAAATTTACCCCGAAACTTCGATTTAAAGCCTCGCTCCCTCCGATGGACTGAAACACGAGATCTAAAGGGGCCTTGCGCTTCATCGCCTCCATCGAAGTGGTTAAGTGAGCTAAAACACAGGACTGAGTCGGAATAGAATACTTCTGAATGATCGAATCAAGCATTTCTAATAACGCGATTGTTGTCGGAACATTATCGGTCGCCGGATTGATTCCTATCACGGCGTCCCCGCTTCCTAAGAGAAGTCCGTCCAAGATGCTGGCAGCGACTCCTTTGGGATCGTCGGTGGGATGGTTCGGTTGTAAACGCACGGAAAGTCTGCCAGGAAGCCCTATCGTATTTCGAAATTTCGTTATTACCAGGCATTTCTTTGCGGCAAGAATCAAATCCTGATTGGACATGAGCTTCGAAACTGCCGCCGCCATTTCAGGAGTAATCGCGTAACGCAGGCTTTCGAGCAATTGGGCATCCGTCGTTTCTTTCAATAAAAAATCCCTGAATTCCCCGACCGTTAAATGTGATATTTTGGAAAAGGATTTTCTATCATGGCGAGTAAAAATCAATCGAGTAACTTCGTCTATGTCGCCGGGAATGATTTCTGTATTCAAAAAATCTGATAAATATATATCCGCCAAGGCCATCTGTGCGGCAACTCTTTCCTCTTGAGTATTGGCGGCCAAACCCGCAAGCTCATCCCCGGAGCGGTAGGGACTCGCCTTCGCGAGAAGATTTTTAAGATCCGGGAAAAGATAAGTCTTCGTTCCTAGAACGGTTTTATAACCCATGAGTCGATCCTAACCCGAATCCTCGGGAAGGAATAGAACTTTTCTGGCCCAAAATATTCCACTAGTCAGAATTAATACAAAAGCGCCGAAAACCCATGGATGCTGCCAGATCATAACGAGTAGCACTAACACTGATAAAAGAAGTGCAATCATAGGGACCAAGGGAACTCCCGGAGCGACAAACGGACGATTCCTATCCGGTTGAGATCTTCTTAGAAGAAAAAAACTAACCATCGATCCCGAGTATAAGGTCACTGCTCCGAACGCCGATAGGACGATGAGTTCGGAGGTTTTTCCGGTTAATAGCGCGATCACTCCTAAACAGGAATTCAAAATCAGGGAGTTGGCAGGCGTATGAAATTTTGGATGAACTCGCGAAACCGCTTCCGGTAAAAATCCTGCCCTCCCAAATTCGAGCGTTGCCCGTCCACCCGCTAAAAGAATCCCGTGAAACGAAGCGATCAAACCGAAGAGACCGATCGTTATCAAAAGATGGAAGGCCCAGCTTTCTTCACCGTAGATTTTTCGTAACGCTAAAGGCAAAGGAGAATCGGAGGCGGGTCCTCCTGCCTGAGTATAAACGATCGCCTCCCATCCTCCGATTCCAATGGAGGATAAGAACACGAGTATACAAAGTAAAACTAATGTTCCTAAGGCCGACCCGAATCCGAGTAAGATATTTCGCTGCGGATTTTGCGCTTCTTCGGCTACGTTCGCAACGCCTTCGATTGCGAGAAAAAACCAGATTGCAAAGGGTAAGGAAGCAAGAACTCCCATCCACCCGTTGGGCAATGGATTTTGCGAAAGTTTCTCCCAGGAAAAATGAGGTAAGGTGAGCGCCGAAAAAAGTAAAAGTTCCCCCACTGCAAAAATCGTGATTCCTAATTCAAAACTAGCCGCTGCTTTTACTCCGCAAATATTTAATATCGTAAAAATAGTATAGATTGCGATCGCGATCGGAGTCGGAGAAACGTCCGGTAAAAAGAATGAAAAATATGCTCCTATGGCCGCCGCGATAGCGGGTGGAGCAAACAGAAATTCGGTCCATTGTCCCATTCCGACTATGTAACCCCAGCGATTTCCGGAAGCTTCCTTCGCATAGTCGAAGGCGCCACCGGCCTTGGGAATCATGCAAGCCAACTCGGCATAACTGAACGTGAACGTCACATAGAGAAGAACTACGATGCATGTTGCGATTCCCAGCCCGAGAGTTCCCCCGATCGGAAGTCCGAGATTCCAACCGAAATACATTCCGGAGATTACATAACCTACTCCAAGCCCCCAAAGTAGCCAAGGACCTAATCCTTTTTCTAAATTATTCTTCTCTTCCATTATAAAGTAATATAAGCAAGAAGCGTACCCGGGTCGGAAATCAATGCATTTCGCCGGCCCGCCCAGAACCAAGACGCTCCAACTACAGAATTTGAACGTTCCTTCTCTGAACGCTTCGCGACTTAGGCAGATCCGCGTGAATTAACGCTGAAAAATAGGCGAATATCGACCAAACCAAAGATTCTTCCGTCGATTTAAAACTCGACGTCTAAAGTAATACCAGGTAGCCGTTACTTATGCCCCAATACAGATCTCGTACTTCCACTCACGGACGCAATATGGCTGGAGCCAGAGCACTTTGGCGAGCCACAGGTATGAAAGATACCGATTTCGGTAAACCTATCATTGCGATCGCAAATTCCTTCACTCAGTTCGTTCCAGGACACGTTCACCTAAAAGATTTGGGACAGATGGTTGCGCGAGAAATCGAAAAGGCAGGCGGAGTCGCAAAGGAATTCAATACGATCGCAGTGGATGATGGAATCGCAATGGGGCATAGTGGAATGCTTTACTCATTGCCTAGCCGAGACCTGATTGCGGACTCGGTAGAATATATGGTCAATGCGCATACTGCCGATGCTCTTATCTGCATTTCCAACTGCGATAAAATTACTCCCGGAATGTTAATGGCTGCACTCCGCTTAAACATTCCCACAGTGTTCGTTTCGGGCGGTCCGATGGAGGCCGGAAAAGTGAATTGGGGCGGCGAAATTCGAAAATTGGATCTCATCGATGCCATGGTAGAAGCCGCTAATCCGAACGTAAGCGACGAAGATGTTGCCGCTGTGGAACGTTCTGCTTGTCCGACCTGCGGTTCTTGTTCGGGAATGTTCACAGCAAATTCAATGAATTGTCTGACCGAAGCTCTCGGCCTTTCTCTTCCGGGAAACGGATCGACATTGGCGACTCACTCGGATCGTCGAGAGCTATTCCTGAATGCAGGACGAATCGTCGTAAGTTTGGCTAAGCGATTCTATGAACAAGGTGATGAATCCGTTCTTCCTCGAAATATCGCGAACTATAAAGCCTTCCAAAATGCAATGAGCCTTGATGTCGCGATGGGTGGATCTACGAATACGGTTCTTCACATTCTTGCCGCGGCCAAAGAAGCGGAAATCGATTTTACGATGAAAGATATCGATCAAATTTCTCGAAGAGTTCCTTGTGTTTGCAAAGTCGCACCGGCCACGCAAAAATACCATATGGAAGACGTTCATCGTGCCGGCGGCGTTATGGCGATTCTCGCCGAGCTAGATCGAGTCGGATTAATGAATCGGGATGTGGCTACGATTCACAGCCCTACGTTAGGCGCCGCTTTAGAAGAATGGGATATTACTCGGCAAAAATCCGGATCCAAATCCCACGATTTATTTAGCGCAGCTCCTGGTGGAGTTCCTACTACTGAAGCCTTCTCTCAATCAAGGCGATGGCCGAGTTTGGATTTAGATCGCGAGAACGGTTGCATTCGGGACGTGGAACATGCCTATTCTAAAGACGGCGGACTTGCAGTGCTCTACGGAAATTTAGCTCCTGAAGGCTGCATAGTTAAAACTGCGGGCGTGGACGAATCAATTTGGAAATTTACGGGCCGAGCAAGGGTTATGGAAAGCCAAGAAGAGGCCGTCGCAAAGATTCTCGGAAACGAAGTAATTGAAGGCGACGTCGTTGTGATTCGTTACGAAGGCCCTAAAGGCGGTCCGGGAATGCAGGAAATGTTATATCCGACTTCCTATTTAAAATCCAAAGGCTTGGGCAAGGCCTGCGCTCTTTTAACGGACGGTCGTTTTTCCGGAGGAACTTCCGGACTATCTATCGGGCATGTTTCGCCGGAAGCGGCGGAAGGCGGAGTGATCGGATTGGTAGAAGAAGGCGATACGATTGAAATCGATATCCCGAACCGAATCATTCGATTAATGGTCGATGAAGAAGAATTATCGAATCGTAGAAACATAATGGACGAAAAGGGCCAGGATGCTTGGAAGCCTAAATCGCGGAAGCGGCATGTTTCTCCGGCACTACGGGCATACGCTGCAATGACGACTTCCGCTCATACCGGAGCCGTTCGGGACGTAAGTCAGGTAGAGCGAAAGGTCGCGAAGAGAGAGCCCCAACCTGCCGATGCAGTCCGATAAAAGGCTACGTTAAGCGAATCTTTCCCTTTCAATGGAAACGTATCAGGCCAAGCGCGTACTTTCTTCGCGAAAAGTCGGCAGCTCCTGGCCTCTATTGATAGAAACCGCAGATGGAGAATTTTTTCTTAAACTTTCCGGTGCAGGACAAGGATACGGAGCCTTGATCTCGGAAGTGATCTCGGCCGGAATCGCCGATCGACTCGGATTAAATGTTCCCAATCGAGCCTTTATCCAAGTGGATGGCACGCTCGTAAATTCAAACGAAGATCCGGAACTTACGTCGCTGCTAAATGCAAGCGCCGGTTTGAATTTAGGATTCGAATATATTCCGAATTCTAAAATTCTTCCTGAAGACCAGATAGAAAAATTCGAGGAAGACATAGCGATAGATATTTTCTGGTTCGACTGGCTGATAGAAAACCCGGATCGGACAAGAAATAATCCGAACATCCTGATTCGTAAGGAAAAGTATTGGTTGATCGATCATGGAGCGGCCTTAGGTTTTCAATACGATTTTTCAAACTTAACCGAAGATTTACCGAAACGCTTCTGGAGTCGTTCAAAGGATCACATCTTTTACGAAAGAATTCATATGGATTCGTTCGAAAGAGTTCATCGCGAAAATTCCAAGGTTCTCACGTTGGACGAGTTGGAAATCATAACCTGGGAAGTCCCTGCCGAATTTTTCAAGGATCGGAAGAACCCGAAATCCCTAAACGAGATCAATCGAAAACGGGAAATTTTTGCCGTTTATCTTTGGAAACGAATCAAAAGTCTAGAATCTAAGAGATCCATTACTGAGTTCTTTAAAGGATAAAAGCCCTTCCACAATCCCAAAAAAAGCTGGCAATCGGAAGAATTTCCACGTTTGATTTTAGTACTATGTCGAAAAAAATTTCCCTCCCCTCAGCAAGCTCCCCTAACGAGTACCTCGAGTTTCTGAAGAAAGAAATAGAAAATCCGAACTTTGAAAATTGGCTGGATGAAATTGCGGAGAAAGCCTTAGCGGGAGATAAAACGATATGGAGTTTTTTATACCAAGCCGTCAGGGACGCCGATTCGGGTAGACTTTCCTGGGGATTTCATAAGAGATTCCTTTCGGGAATTTTTCACGTCTTAGCGCGGATCGGAGATAGCCAAGCCTATCGCCTCTTAGTAAATTACGTTAAGTCACTTGATCGGACCATACCTATCGGCGCTCTCGAATTAATAAGCGATTTAGTTCCAACGTTTCGGGAAATCGACGTAAATGAAATCTTAAATATAGCTTCCAATCCCGACTCTTTAAAATCCGCATTCGGAGTTCTTGCTTTGTCTCAGCTAGTTCTAGAAAACCGTCTTCCTGCAGAAAAAACGGAAGAGGCAAAAAGGTTCCTGGAATCCTATCGGAACGATAATTATTTTCTAGACGATATCATCGAACGAACTCTCGAATTTATGGAAGCTCCCGATTCCAATCTACTTTCCTTCGTGGAAGAGTTAGCTGCCGGATGAAATAAAAAAGGCGGAGTGCTTATTACTCCGCCTTCTCGTCCTCGAACGAATTCGAAATTCCTCTTAAGAAGCGTATTGATCCATTAAGGATTTTGCAATCACTCTAAGAGCCATTACTTCTTCCGCACCTTCAAAGATGGAGAACACTCGGGCGTCCACAAAGTAACGCGAAACTGCGTATTCTTCCGCATACCCCATTCCGCCGTGGATTTGCATCGCTTCTCTGGTTACCCATTCCGCTACTTTGGAAGCGTAAAACTTAATTAAAGTCGCCTCCATTTGACCCTGATGTTTATCCAAAAGCTTAGCGACCGTATTCGTATATTGACGAGACGCTTGAACTATCATGGCCATGCGAGCGATCTTATACTTGGTTAGATTATATTCGAAAATAGGTTTCTGAAATACGTGACGTTCTTGCGCATAACGCAGCCCTGCTTCCAACGCTGCTTGCATGACTCCGTTGGCCCTTGCAGCAGTTTGAATGCGACCGCCGGCAAATCCTTCCATTTGGAAGTAAAAACCTTTTCCTCGACCGGCTTCGCCTCCGATCAGGTTTTCTTCGGGAACGAAATAGTCCTCGAAGGAAACTTCGAAGGAGTGCATCCCGCGGTAACCGATCGTTCCGATGGCCTTGCCGCTGATACGACCGCCGCCATCTTGTTTATAATCGAATTCATGGCCGTTAAAGCTCGGTTTTTCTGCGAGAAGTATGGAAAGACCTTTATGCTTCAATTCCGGATCGGTTTCGGTTCTAACAAGAATTAGTAAAAGATTCGCATAACCGGCGAAAGTACACCAAGTTTTAACTCCGTTAACCGACCAGCCTCCGTCCACTTTCTTCGCGACAACGGAAACGCCGGCTACGTCGGAGCCGTAATTCGGTTCGGTAACCATGATCCCGCCCATTTTTTCACCGGCAGCGATTAACGGTAACCACTTCTCTTTTTGAGCATCCGTTCCGCCTTTTAAAAGAGCTTTGGAGAGAATTTCAGGACGAGTAATTAGAGAACCTGCTATACCGAGAGATCCGCGAGACAGCTCTTCAGTTACGACCAACATGGAGATATTATCCGGATGATCGTTAGGTTGCAACCCGCCGTAATTTTCGGGAATACAAAGACCGAAGCATCCCATGTCTCTCAATCCCTGAATAATTTCTTCCGGAACGATATCGTCGTGACGATGTACATGTTCCGCCTTTGGAATGACGACTTCTTCAGCGAATTGTTTGAAAGTTTGTCGGAATAATTCGTGATCTTCGCTCAGGCCATAGGCACCGAAGTGTCCTAAAGAAACGATTAAATCCGTAATATGATTATAATTCTCGATGGCTGTCGCTTCATCCAAGAATTTGTTCGTGCTATCGTCGAAAAGTTTTGAAATCAATTCTTGGACGCTGATTCCATATTCGTTCGGACGAGCGCTCAGTTCGGAACGAATATGCGTAACGGTTTCGGCAGCAAATACGTACGCCATCAACCGCTCCAAATCCCCGGTACCGAGTGATTCATTCCAAGCGTAGTCGATGAAGTTTTCAGCAATTCTTTGCTCGGAGGTCAACCAAGCGATTTGGTATTGAACGAGCTGGTTTTGATCCATTTTAGAAACGGATACTTTTCCGTTGGAACTGCACTTTGCCGATAGTGCCTTTGTAACCTGCTCGATGACGGCCGCGGAACGCGCGAGAGCTTGTTTAGCCGTTGATGAATCCGTCGGAGATTTCGTAGCGATCATCTTTTCAACCTGCCAAAATATAGTAATTAGAGCTTTTATTTACTATAAAATGGAAAAGTTACGCTGTGTCATTTAAGTTTTTCCGACCTTGGCCCAAGGATCGGCTCAGTACTACAATGGGACAGAATCCGGAAGGCTGACAATCTGACAAATCGTTGGATAAGGAATGGAAGGAAAGAAAATTTACCGATCTTTCACTCTTGATTTTTCACAAGGGAAGCTCGGATTTTCAAGAGATTGCTTTTGATCTTTCGCTTCTGATCCTCGGAAAGCGTAATCTCGGATCGCTCTGCACGATCTAAAACTAGCGAGGCCTTCTCCACAAATTCTACGGCAGCTTCGCTTACCGATTCCCGTTTTAATTGTTTTTCTTTAAAATAATTCAGCGCTTGTTGAACGGATTTCAATTGTTCGGTCACAGTATCTATCTCTTTTAGGTTTGAATTCATTTCAGCCCCCTGCATCCGTCGCTATTCGTAAAGTACATCGATGTATTTCTTCTTAGCTTCGGCATGTTCTTTAAAATTCTTGGAGAAGAAATGATAACCGTCGGGCTTTAACAGAAAGAATAAATATTCCGTTTGCGTAGGAACTAATGCCGCTTCCAAAGCGGGAAGGCCCGGATTTGAGATCGGTCCCGGCGGATATCCTTTATTCAGATACGTATTATAGGGAGAAACGATTTTGAGATCCTTTTCAAAAATCCTTGGATGCGGTTTATCGAATAGATATTGAATCGTTGCACAAGATTCCAAAGGAATATCCTTCTTCATCCGATTCAAAAATACGCCCGCCATCAGAGGTCGTTCCTCGTTCTTCTTGGCTTCGCGCTCCACGACGGAAGCTAGCACTACGATTTCATGAAGTTTTTTAGGATCGAGTTCCTTTGCTTTCGGAAGCTTCTCCAATTTTGCAAAGAAACGTTTCAACATCATTCTAGCGATCTTATCAACGGGATAATTTACCGGGACGCTGTAGGTTTCGGGAAAAAGATAGCCTTCCGCAGTACTTGCAGGAATTTTAAATTCTCTTAATAACTCCGTTCTGGAAGTCGCGTTCAGGAAATCAGCCCTAGTTTTGATTAAATTCTTTTTAACAAGCAAGTCTCCGATCTGGCGATTATTATAGCCCTCCGGAACCGTAAAGGTAACCAGTTTGACTTTTCCTTCGGTAATAACTTGGAGAATTTTGCGAGAATCCATCCCGTCGTTGATTTCATAAAGACCCGCTTTTATTTTATTCGCGGACCGAGTGACCTTTATTAGAAATAGAAAATATTTTGAGGATTTAAGTAGGCCGTTTTTAGCTAGGGTTGCGGTAACTTCAGCCGGAGAGTCCCCGGGCTCGATACTTAAATCGATCTTTACCTGTCCGGCCCCCGTGGCTCCACCTTTCATTTCGTCGGCAATAAAGAAGGCCAAAACAGAGAGTAGAATCAAACCGAAGACAACTGCTCCGAGTTTTAGGAGAATTTTATTCATGGAATTCATATAGTACAGTCTCCGAAATTTCTATCGGCAAAAGTTCGGATTTTCGGAACCCTTCCCTTATCCGACTTATGCATTTTCCTTTCCCAAAAAAGGAACCGGTAATAATGATAATTGCCGCCCGATCCGCTCCCGAAAGAAGCAGGAATAATATCCTTCATGGCAGGCGGCACCAAGCTGATCCACTCTATAAACGAGAAAAGAGCCGTCTTCAGACGTTAGCACGCTACTTACTTTTTGAATATGGCCGGAAGTATCGCCTTTCTTCCAAAGACGTTTTCTAGACCGACTATAATACGTTCCGAGGCCGTCCGATCGAGTCAAAGCAAGACTTTCCGGGCTCGAAAACGCCTGCATGAGAATATTTCCGGCTTTATCCTCTGTTACCACCGGAATCAATCCGTCTACAAACCGCAGATGGATCGAATCGTCCAACGGAACTAATTTTGCCGCGGCGAAGCTAGGATGCAAAAAAAGAAAGGTGTCTTCATCGCAATCCACAAACTCGCGAGTCCCTTTCGGTAACTTCGAGCGACGGTCGCTCAGATTTTCTTCGGTAATCCTTTCCAATCCTGAAAGAACTCCCGGTTGAGCATCGGAATAAATTACGGTAACCATCTGATTCATCGTACATAAACTTGGACCGGATTCAAGTTGTCAAGGGAGGAATGATTTTGATTCAAATCTAGAATCCGATATTCTAAGTGTGGGAAAAGTTTGCCCCGAAAACTCGGGACAAACTTAAGATTCTTACGCAGCGTCTCGTTCTTTTCTATCGATGAAGCTGTCAAAGCGGACTTCATCGGCTATGATCTTGAGCCGAGACCTATTTTGTCCTTCCTGGTTTTTCCAGCGATCCTGTTTTAAATGACCGATGACTGTTACTTTCTTACCCTTCTTTAAATATTCGGAACAATTTTCCGCCGTTCTTTCCCACGCTTCTACGTCCAGGTATGAAACTTCAGCCTCTTCGCCTTCGCTTTTCTTGAAATTATGGTTCACAGCTAAAGTGAAATGAACGACGGATTTACCGCTAGCGACTTTTTTTAACTCCGGATCTGCGGTCAGGAAACCGTCGACTACCGTTATGGATAAATTTTTCATAATTTTTTCCCTCTAAGATTCGTAACTCACGGGTAAAAAAAGGGAAAAGCTGCGTGATTTTTTTTGCGATCAATCGGGAAAGAAGACATCCCTAGGCGAAACGGATTCACCCAGGGAAAAATTTCAGAAATTGGATTCTAGAACGGATATATAAGAACCCGGAATAAAATCTCCTTCCCATATCCAAGAAACTTCTCTAATAAATTCCTCTTCTTGCGGAAGAGAACTATTCACGGCGAACCATCCTATCGAAATTCCTACGAGAAGAATCGCCGCAGCAGCCAGCAAACGTCTCCCGGAAAATACCCTCAATTTATCGGTTTTCGATTCTTCTTGGTATCTTTGGATTACGCAAGACGCAATGGTCTTGGGCCAATTCGGATCGGATTTTCTCTTGAGAACTTCTTCCTTCATATCTAAATCATTCTTAATTATTCGCCCCATATCGTTCCTCCGTCCCTCCTTTCGGAATTTTGCATCCTTCGCAGCATTTCCTTGCCGCGGGCGGCTCTCGATTTAACTGTTCCCGCCGGAACACCGAGGGCCTCTGCAATTTGTTTTTCGGAATATCCGGAAAGATAATATTGGAGAACACTTCGATAAGATTCGGGTAGTTGCAAAACCCAAATCTTAGCTTTCTCCCAAGTCGGTAAATCCGCGATGTCGTCGGAATTGTCGGATACGATTTCTAATCTTCTTTCTTCTTCCGAACGCTTTCCGGCTTTTTCAGCTTTCGTTTCCTCACGACCGAGAATCTCATTCATTCGAATGGATTCGTTTCTAGCAATCGTATAGAGCCAGGTCGTGAGTTTTGAATCTCCTCGAAACTGACCTTTCTGAAGCGCCTTGTACGCTCTCAGATACGTTTCCTGAGCGACGTCATCGATCGCATATGCAAAGCGTTCGTACAAGTAGCGGGAGATCGCCGCTAAGACGATCTCCCGGGTGCTTTCTACGAATCGGGAAAATTCCTGTTCTCCCATAAACCCTCCGAAAGAAAAGGCGATCCCCTATTCTTTCTCTTTTTCGAATTTACTTTGGAACTTAGTAATTAGATCCGCCAGCTTATTTCTCTGCTCGGGAGTCAGAATCGCATGAAATTCAACGGCTTTCTTGAGGAAGTATGCGCGAAATTCGCCCATTTTCTTTTCATTTTCTTGGCCGTATTTATTCCATTTGTCGACATTCAGCTTATCTCCGCGCAATTCTTCGACGGCTTCCTTAGGTAGAAAGGGACCTTCTTGAAGTTTTAATTCTTTGCGTTTAGCAAGCACATCTACTTTGATTTTATCTAACGTTGCGGCTTGGGATTCGTTCAGATCCAACTCCGATTTCAACTTCTTTACGACGAATTCGGCCCTTTTTTCGGGCGAACGCCATTTGTGGTGACAACCCTGGGTCAAGACCGTAGCTAAGCCTAAGACCAGTAGAATTGTAGTAATTTTTGCAACTTTGCGAAACATCAGTTCATCTCCTCGTTACGACTCTGTGACCGAAATCGGAGAGTCGGGTTCCCAAAAAAATTAAACCGTGTCGATGATGAGAATATCTTCCTGCGAGATTTCGTATTTCGCGACGAGTTTTGTCACCATGCTGTTTAGAAGTTCGGAGGACTTCTTTTGATAATGAAACGCTTCCTCAATTTCCATAAAGAATTTTCGCGGCATCGGTAGTTCTTTTAATACGAAACTTATTTCTTGTACGATCTTTTCCGCGCTCTTACCGTATGGACATCCGATTAAACGAACACCTGTCCCGTACCCTTCTCGGGAAATCTTTTGGATGGAGAATGGAAACGCTTTCTTATCCACTAAGGAGTTCGAATTGATTCTAAGAGTGTTTAAGATCTTTTCGAGCAGAGAGCTTAGGTCGATCGGTTTTAAAAGATAGGCCGCCAATTGTCCGCTCGAAGCGGCATACAACACGTTTTCCTTCTCGTTACTTGCGGTTAGAAAAATCACAGGCTTGTTTCTGTTTTTTTCAGGCATATTAGCGACCAGACTTAGACCGGACATGAGAGGCATTTGGTTATCGAGAAGAATCAGGTCGTACGCTTCCTTCCTAAGCTTTAATTCGCCGGCGGCGCCGTCAACGACATGGTCTACGTCGAAATTGAATCTTTCCAGATAATGGATCAGCAAGTCCGCAGAAGTCTCATCGTCTTCCGCAAGCAGAACTTTATACGATCGATACGTCATAAAAGTCGGGTTCTCCTTGCTCCTTATTTTCAGCTACAAATCGAGAGCGAAATGTGCTTCGAATCCGCACCAAGGATTTTGAACGGTTTAAATTGTGAAGTCGATAAAAAAAAGACCGGTCAGGGGGAAGCGGCTTAATGGTCCCCGGACCGGTTTGTAATGAGGATGGATTCCGTTTGAGAATAAATCGGTCTTATCGACCTCTTTCCCAATAACCTTCCCGATATTGGTCAGTTAGATCGACCCATACATCGGAGGCTCCCTTGGAGTTTTTAGCCTCTTGGAGCTTTGTACTTTCATAAGGAGTTAGCGGAGCGGAGAACTGCCAACCACGGGAAGAGCAGGCATTACGACCGTTGCTCCACACTCCGCTATCGTCTGTGATCGCCCAATTGCCGTTACCGTCCTTACATGCGTAGCGGAAACCCGCACTGCAGTTATTATCATTCCAGCGACCGTCGCTCCGAATTTGCGCGCAATGCTCGTTGTTATTATAGTTATTCGGTTCTCCCACACCCCAGGACCAAAGCCCTAGTTTGGCAAAATCGGGATTAAATTGATCGATACCGAAAACGCTTATGCCGCAGGAAAGCATCTGGGGAATATTCGCATTCGTAAATGTACCAGTCTCTTTAGCGCCGTCATAAATGCCGAAATAATTCGTGCTGTCGTTATAGATTCTCGTCATGGAGGAATCATACGTGCTACGGCTCCAATTACAGTCAGGATATCCGCGAAAATCCTTAGGATGAATCGAATAATCACCGAAGAAAATTCTCTTAAAATAGTTATTCCAAGCTCCGGAATAGCAGTTGTTACTCATCAGTAGAATCCTACGGTTGGAAGCGACTAAGTCCTTTAATTTAGGCATATTGTCCGGAGAAGGTATGTCTCCGCAGGATCCGCTGCTGTATTGGTGCAGGTAAGGATCCAAGTAACTCCTTACAATTCCTAAAAATTGATCGGCTCGATTGTCTAGATAATCCTCAAAATATAAAACCAGGACCTCGTTTCTGTTTTGAGGTTGAGTGATCCAGTTTTGTATTTCCGCCAAACCGTTGCCTACAGGTCGATCGAATACGTTGCATCCTATCCCGCTCGCCTGGGCGTGGCAAAGTAAGAAGTCTTTAGCAAAATGCGCACCCAATACGTAGTGTACGTCTAACTCGATGAACCTTGCCCCTAGGCGGAGTTGATCGCCGATCGAATACTGTTGATTCGGAAAAGAATAGGAGAAGAACGGTCCTGCATAGGCCTTGCTATTATAAGAATTATGCGTTCCGTAAAAGAGGGCTTTATGCGCAGGCAGATTCGTTTCGATTTGAATTTGTCTTTGAATCGAGATTGCTTTTGCTTCCGGCGATTTTTCAAATAAGTCGATCGGATTTGGTACGACCGCTCCTCTGCTTGCGAACAAGCTATTGCCGGCGGTAAGAAGCAAGAATAGGGCCAGAAATATAGAAATTCTCTTCATCTAATTTTCACCTAAATTTTTGCCCATTCTACGGATCTGCCCGAGTTACCTCCCAATTATCACTTATTTCATACTTATATTCGGAATTTTTTATTTATAACGATCGCTATAAATTTCTAATCGTGTCTTATTTTAGGACTCGGATCAGAATCTCTTTCAGAGCTGACGAAGTCATAATTTGGTAATGAGATAATCCTGTTAGTTTCCAAACTCTAGTTTCCGGATTCGGTTTCTTCCTATAGACTCGCTCCGACAAGTAAACCAAACTCGGCTTCTCCACGATTCCGTCTCCGATCCAGTCAGACCAGTTGCCTTCTTCCTCGGTAACTAAGCTATATACCTGCGTGGCGTTAACGTCATCCAGTTCGTTAAAATACAGCTCCTGTTTGTATCTTGAAATTTGATTCGGATTTTTCCAATCCTCCTCTCTAATAATTCCGTGCGACAAATCTTTCATGGCATCGCTTCTCTGATTCCCGATAAAGCCGATTAGATTTACCGGAAATACCGGCAAAGATTCCGCTCCTAAGCCCAGCCAAAAACCGATTTTTTCTATATAGGATCCTCCGTCCGGAGAACTAATTAATAACGCATGTCGAATCCGATTCGATAAGGGAAACCCCTTCTGTCTAGCTAAGAATAATGCACTTCGGAAAATGAGTCCCCCCTGGCTGAAGGAAATAAAATCGAGTTTTCGCTCCGCGAATTCCGGAGAGGATAATAACTCCTCAAGTAACGTCAATAAGGCGACACCATTTTCGGAAATATGAGCGCCGGGATTAAAACGCACATAAATCGGATAGTAGCCTTCGCGAACCATAATCGCAGATGGAGTAACTTCCCCTTTTGCATTCCATAAACCTTCATCGCAGAATAACCCCGGGACGCAGACGATAACATTCTGTAATCCCGACTTCTTCCAATCTTGAACTACCTCATTGGCACCTACATCCGAGCCATTTAGCCGAAATGAAGGACGAATCAGGGAGGTCGTGAGAAAATCGGCGAATGAATCTCCTACGATACTGGAGATGGGAATATTTTCGAATAGAGTCTTCTTAACGACGGAATCGGCCCCGTCTAAGGATTCCAACGCCTTTTGCATTGCCATAGCAGTGGATTCGAGCGCTCTTGTTAGACCTTCTTCGGTCTTTTCGGCGGCTTGCTGCAACGAGTTCCCTGTCTTTTTCAAAAACGAGGCGAGTTCGGAATTTTCAATCAAAGGAGCGCCGGAAATCTCAGCCAAACGAACCGAAGTCCATTCAAAAGATTTCGCGAGGATAGAACGTACTCCCTCTAACGTTCCAACGGAAACATTTTGGGCGATGTTAACGGCTTTTTTTCCGAGCTGGAAACTAGGATTTGTTGGTTTGTATAAATCGTCTGCCGGCATACTCTTTCCGTCCGGCAATTAGATACAGAATTCAAGCAAAGATCCATTCTAATTTTGTGAAAATTTAGAATGATCCCGGCAAATCCAAAAAGAATCTAGTGTATTCACCCGGAACGCTTTCGAACGAGAGATATCCTCCATGCTCTTTTACGATGCTCAAACTAACGGATAATCCCAGGCCGGTTCCTTTGTCGGCTTCCTTCGTCGTGAAAAAAGTATTGAAAATGGACCGACCGATTTCAGGAGGAATTCCTAAACCGGTGTCTTCCACAGTAATTCTAACCAAGGGCTTATTCCCAAGGTCGACCATTTTGACCGAAACCGTCACTTGTTTATCCTCGTAGTATCCTTCCTTACGCTGATTTAAGGAATCGATGGAATTATTCGCTAGATTCAGAAGCACTTGCAGAATCTGCCCCTCCTTACATACGACAAGAGAAACATCTTCGGAGATATCCAAATTCAAAGTTATATTACTCATTTTAATCCGCTGCTCGACGATCGATCGCATTTTAATCAGAGTGTTCCTTATATCGACCTTTTCATACTGCCCTTTTTCTTTTCGGGCAAATCGAAGCAAATCCTTAACCATCACCGAAATTCGTTCGGCTTCATTATGAATCTTTGAAGCGATTCGCTTGATTTTATCTTGGTCCTGCTCTCCCATTTCAACGAGTTTAGAATACTCGATAATTGTCATAATCGGATTATTTATTTCGTGAGCCATCGCTCCGGCCAGGAAGCCCATTGCCTCTAACTTCTGGCTTTGACGTAGCTGCTCTTCGATATCGTATTTATCTTTCTCAGCCTGAAGCCGGGCTTCACATTCGTCTCTTTCCCTCAAGGCTCGTCGAAACGCCGGCACTAATTTTACAAGACGATCTTTCAATACGTAATCCGTCGCTCCCCTTGTAAGAGTTTGAATCGCAGCTTCCTCTCCGTATGTCCCCGAGACGAATATAAAAGGAGTCTCAGGACAACTTTCCTTTGCGAGAGACAAAGCAGAGAGACCGTCAAAATCCGGGAGAGAAAAATCCGAAAAAATAAAGTCCGGTTTCTCCTCGAAAATCGCTCTTAAGTACGTCGCCCTATCTTGAACATGTACAGGAATATATTCAATTCCTCCTTTTTTCAACTCGCGTTGAATCAATTCCAAATCCGTTGGCGAATCTTCTAAAAATAAAAATTTTAATGGTTTCATCTCAGGACACCGACTTGTTTAATATACACCAATATTGTCCTATTTCCGCTACAGTGATCACAAGTTTTTCAAATTCGACCGGTTTAACGATATAACTGTTCACACCTAATTTATAACTTTCTACTATATCCCTTTCTTCGGACGAGGAAGTAAGCATGACTACCGGAATCATTTTTAAATTGTCGTCGCCCTTCATAGTTCGAAGCACTTCGAGGCCGTCAACTTTAGGCATTTTTAAATCTAGTAATACGAATAAAGGGGATTCGTTTGCGATTCTTGCCGAATACTTTCCTTTGCAATATAGGAAATCTAAGGCCTCTTCCCCGTCTCTGACATGAATCACGTTATTAATCAGATTATTCTTTTTGAATCCGCGCATGGTAAGCTCCGCGTCATTCGGATTATCCTCTGCGTAAAGAATCTCAAAATTTCCGGAACCGCTCATAATTCAGCTCCTGACGGCAGCGTAAAATAAAACGTTGCCCCTCGATTCGTTTCTCCCTCTGCCCATACTCTTCCTCCATGTCTACTAACTATCCTTTCTACAATTGCCAAACCGATCCCCGTCCCTTCGAATTCCTCGGGAGAATGAAGTCTTTGAAATATTTTAAAAAGTTTATGCGAATACTGGCTATTAAAACCGACTCCATTGTCCTGAACGAAGTACGTATTTTCATTGCCACCGTTTACACCGCCGACTCTAACCATCGCATTCCGTACTTTCGAAGAGTATTTAGATGCGTTAGAGAGTAAGTTAAAGATAACTTGTTTGACCATGGACGTATCGCCCGTCGCATACGGTAAATCTTCCACTTTAATCTCCAGTTCGGAAATCGAGCCATTTTGTTTCATAGAGATGATGCAATCTTTCACAAGTCTATTCATGTCCAGACGATCCGTTTTCGGTTCGTTTTTCGATACTCTATAGAAAGCCAACAAATCATCGATTAATTGTCCCATGATTTTAGCGCTATCCATGATAACGCCTAGTATACGTCGACCCTCCGCGTCCAGTACTGCCGAATAATCTTCAGTCAATATTTTAGTGAACCCGTCTATTCCTCGAATTGGAGACCGCAAATCGTGGGAAACGGAGTAACTAAATGCCTCTAGCTCACGATTGGCAATTTCCGCCTTCTTTAGATTTTTATTAAGTTCATTATTAAGATCCTTAATCTGACGTTCCCAGTCGGATCGTTCCGTAACGTCGGATAAGAGAACAACGTTTCCCAACTTTTCGCCGCCTCGATCTTTCATCGTTCTGGAATTTATTTCTAAAATATGATTTTCCGAACCGATTTTCTTTCCTCCTTGAAGTAAAAATCTGCTTCTTTCCATTTCGAAGAAATTGGATTGCTTCCCGTTGTGATTGAAGAGTTCCGCATCGGTCTCCTTTGCGATCGAAAATCCATTACTTCGAATCCAGTCTTCCCAGCGGGTATTATTATTCGGAACATCGCCGACCAGCTCCATCACTCGAGCATTGTGTAAAAAAATTCTTTTTTCTTCGTCAAGCGCGACGACACCGTCCGCCATGCTATTCAATATCAGCTCGAGAAGGCCCTTTTTTTCAAACAGTACGCTTTCGGTGTCTTTTCGCTTAATTGATTCCGCCTTTAAAATTCTGAATAATAACGCAAGCAAGAGGAGATGAAATGCGATCGAGGTATAAATAATCCCTTGGCTTATCTGCACCTGAAGTTCGGAGTTTTTGCCGCGGACTTCGAATAACCTTTGCTCCAATCTTTTCATTAATTCAATGGTTCCTAATATTTCTCCCCAGGATTCCAAGCCATCACGACTCCGGGGTTTCAATATTTCATCCGAAAGTCCGGTCCACTTTTCCGCCATTGATTCGAGTTCTTGAATATTCTCGATTTGCTCCGGATTATCTGCGGTTAACACCCGCAAATCCTGAATTTTCGTCCGAACAATCTCACCCGATCGTCGGAAATCCTCAAGGTATATGACGTTATGCGTGTTTTGATAGCGAATGTTAGCAAGTTCCGAATCCTTCATACTGGAAGAAATCGATTCCAATTTGAGAATAACTTCCTGAGCATGACTTTCCCAGGACTTTGCATCCGCCAAGATTCGATTGCTGGATAACGCCGCCCCACCGATCGCGACGATCAACAAAGCAGCTACAGAAAAACCGAGGATTAACTTTCTCGAATAAGTTATATCAAACATACATAATTGAGCAACGAAGTATCTTACCTGAGAAGGTTCAATATTCAATCATATTCTTCAAAATTCGATGGAATTGGTGTTTTTTGCAACAGGAATCGTTAAAATAACATTCTTGACCCGAATCAAGATTCAAAGGAAAGAATATTCTTCATAGTTTTTATTGATTTCAAATCAATAATTATGTGATTCTTCGAAGTATCTTTTGAGACTTTAATGCGACATAGAAAGGACCCTTTCAATTCATCTAAGGGCAGATCGCATTGGACCGGGGTGCATTTCTAACGCATTAATTTTCCCGATCTTCAACTTTATGTTTTCCGGATAGACCGTTTAATACATCTCTTATTTTTAATATGATTTCGTTTTCAGGATCCAGAATTAGCGCCGCAACGGTCATTTTTAATGCCCTTTGGTAGTTTTTAAGGGCAACATAGGTTTGAGCCAAATTAATTAAATTTTTAAGATGTTCGGGTTCTCTTAAATACAATCTCTCCCCAAAATCCTGGGCTTTTCCCAGGTCTCCTGCCTTTCTAGCCGCAAAAGACGCCACATATAGTATTTCCTTATCGACCGGTTTTAGATTTAGATAATCTTCCGCATATAAAACCGCTTTCGGATAATTCTTCATTTTTATAAACAATCTAACGAAATTCTTTTTTACTTCAGGAATACGGCTGTCGATCATATCCGCCTCTTCCAAAAACGATAAAGCTTCCTTTATGTCCTTATTATTGGCTCTTTCCTTTGCTTGTCGTAAAAATTCCAAAACCCTTTCTCGTTGCGCTTTCTCATTGTCCTTAACATTCTGATCGGCTTCCTTAAACGATAATCTGATCATCGATAGGTCGTCCGTTAACATTCCATGCGAAGTGATCGCAAGGTAGATGGATTTTAGTTCCCCTTTCCCCTGCTCGACTTTTCTGAGAAATAATAGTTCGTCGTCGTTGATGATTCTCGAACCGTCCTGCTCGGTACCGATAAGGATATCGTCTCTACCGTCCGAGCCGGCGATGATCACATCCCCAGGTTCCAATTGGAAAGTCTTAACATATATCCGGCCGTCGAGTCCCGTCGTACCGAGTTTTCGAAACATCAAATCATCTTCGATGAAACTTGCAATGCCGTCGCGGTATAACACCGTCCATGGATGCTCTGCATTAATATAATATAATACGCCTGATTCGTCGTCGATGAGTCCCAATACGGTAGATACCAGCATGGAACCGTCGAAACTTTCGAACACCTTATGCAATTCAGTAAATGCGTTCTTTAACCAACGTTCCGGCGATAGCTCCCTCATAGAAGCCGCCATCCTCGTCCTTTCTATGATCGACTCGCAAACTGCGCCCAAAACGAGAGCGCCACCCGCTCCTTGCATCGATTTTCCCATCGCGTCCGCGTTTAGAAAAATCGTATAGGATCGATCGCGCAACCGAATATGATTCGAGATATTCAAATCACCGCCTATTTCATCTTCGAACCGCCTAAAGGTGAATTTTTTCTTTTGTTCAACAAAAAAATCCACTCTCACATTTTCGGAAACCGCCTTGTTCGATCCGAGAGGTTTGATCAAAAGGGACGTTAAGAAATAATCTCCGTCTTGCTGCTGCTTTAGCTCGCGCACTTCGCCTAAAGTTTGCTCTAGTTCGCTCGTCCTCTCCTTTACTTTTTCTTCCAATTCATCCGCGTATTGTTCTAAACGCTTTCTGCCTGCCTGAATACTCCGAGCCATTCGGTTGAACGATCTGGCCATAAATCCGATTTCGTCCTCCACGCGGGGAACCAGCCGGTAATTTAAGTTTCCTGAATTAACTTCCCGGAGGCCCGTTACAATCTCGTCCATAGGCAAAACAAGGGCATTCCTGAAGAAAAACTGAAAACCGACAACGACTACAAGTACCATGCCGACTAAGGAAATCACTAAAACCATCGCCGGCTTGTTTTGGAAAACCCTGTAATCCCGATAGTCGTAGCCCACCTCGTAAATTTTTCCGTTTCTCGGATTCGAGAAATAATAAGCGAGATAAAATTGCGGTGTAGGATCTCCCGGTTTGAATAGCCGAGTTCCTCGATAAACTCTTTTTCCTTCCTCATGAATCGGAGAGAGGAAAGAGAATACGATTTTAGAGATTTCCGCTTCGCTCTTTCCTTCCTGTATAGCCGCCGAGGCCTTGTTGCGCACGATCGCCAAAGTTTCCGAAACCCCGATCGTTTCGGAGGAAAACAATTTCCGGATAGCCTGAGAGTCTCTGCGATCCGACAGATGAGAAAATTTACTTCTTATAATATTCAGCTTCTCATTTGTGCTGCGAAAATAAGTCGCGATATCGGAATCGGAAGAGCCCGGTTTCGATCTCAAAAATGCGCGTAAACCTTCGGCATACGCGGAAAATTCTCCCGGAGCGGATTTTAAAATGGAATCGATACGAGTCGACCTTTCCGAAGAAGAGCCCGAACCTACGTTTATCAACTGATTTCGAATTCTGAAAAATTTAGTCTCTAGATTATCTTCCGAATTGAATCGCGGGTCTTTCGATCCTTTTTCAATTTCGAATTTACCCGAATCGGGATCGAATGAAAGGACGTATGCCAATCCTTGAGGAGATCGGTTATTCATCACCGTTAAAACGGTATCTTTATTTTTACTCTCGTCGTATGCTTCTTCATACCCTTCCAAAATGGAATAACCGGCTAACAGATAGCAGACGGCAAAGGTCGCCAAAGAAATTCCCACAATCCTGCTCAAAATCGTCGTTCGTTCCTTGGTTGCGTTCACATAAACGATAAGAATCAAGAACATCCCGATTACCATTCCGGCATCAAAGGATTGTTGATAAGTGGCTCGGGAAACGGAACCGTCGCGACTCATCGCGTTGAGTATACCCGGCAAGACCGTGATTACGATATAAGCCAACAGAATGTATATTACGGATCGTCTTTCTTTCCCTTTCTCGACAACCGCTTTCCACAAGGCGATCACCAGATAGGAGACATCGTAAAAAAGGATAATGATCGAAAAATATTTATAAAATCCGTGTGTTTCAAAATCCCAATAATGACTCCCAGCTACGAAAGTGCGAGTAGCCCCCAGTGATATCGTGACATACCAAACGGTTACCGCTAACACACCCAAATGAAGTAAAGCATAAAAGCTTAAACCTATTTTCAATCCCCTGGTTCTAGGTGCGGGAAAGTATATGAAGAAAGCGACAAGCTGGGTAAAACTGATCAAAGGACCCGCGACGACTATCCATCGATGGAAGATCGTACTTTCGTCATAGGAAATAAAACCCCAAATATAACCGATATGATGGAAAAATGAGGATAGGCAACACAGACCTAGATGGAAGGCCGCCTTGCTTCCGTCCTTAATCGTAAGAAAGAAAAAGGTGACATACAAACAGAAGAAGGCCGCAAGGATCGAACCGAACGCATAAAAGTTTAAAAAAATAGAATTCATTCTTACGAAATGCTCAGCCCATTAGATGGAAAAATTCGCGCAGAAAAATCAGATAATAAAATCGATTTTTCGATTAAAAAATAATTTGTTTCTGTCGGAACCGATTATCGACTTAGCGGACATAAAAATACAGTTCGTTTAGCATATCGGCAATATTTATCCTAAATTCGGTTGCGGACGATCTCCGATCCTCGAAATATAACGGCGGCATCGAACCGAAATATAAGCGAAAAACAAGCATCCACGCGTGAATTTCCAATGGGATTTTTTGGTTCATAAATATTGCCAATGAAGTTGACCTATTGAATTCGTCGGCAAAACTGTCGATGAACGACTTCAACCCGATGCTATTCAACACTTTCGTATTTTTACTCTTTTTTTTAGTCGTTTATGCAATCTTTTTGGTCTTGGGTGGTTTGGCCAAAAAATACCCTTTGGCTGCGAGAGGTCAAAATCTCTGGTTGCTAGCCGCATCCTATTTTTTTTACGGTTGGTGGGATTGGATTTTTCTTACCTTAATCATACTGAGCACCTTCGTAGATTATTCGGCTGCACTCGGAATTAACGGGGCACGAACTCAAACGCAAAAAAGGATATTTCTTTGGTTCTCGATCCTCGCCAATTTAGGTATCCTCTTCACGATGAAGTATTTCAACTTCTTTGCGGACAGCTTCATCCACGAGTGGAATACTCTCTCCGGCCTTTTGGGTTGGGATCCCGTTGGAGGAAGTAACTCGTTACTATTACGATCCATCGTATTGCCGGTAGGAATCAGTTTTTACACTTTCCAAACCATGTCTTATACGATCGACGTTTATAGAGGACAGATATCCGCAGAGAAAGACTTTTTTGATTTCGCGTTATTTGTTACTTACTTTCCGCAGCTTGTAGCCGGACCTATCGAACGCGCCGGCGACCTGATTCCTCAATTAAAGAAACCTAAATTTCCAAATTCCTCGATTTTATTGGAAGGAATTTGGGATATTCTGCTCGGTTATTTTCTGAAAGTTTATGTCGCGGATAATTTAGGACCTTTAGTCGATCAAGTTTACTTTCCAAACAAGGAAGCTTATTTAGCCCACTCCGATCACGCACTTGGAATGGGTGGCGGCCAAGTTCTTTCGGCCACTTTGGGATTTCTAATACAAATTTATTGCGACTTTGCCGGGTATTCTTTTATCGCATTGGGCGTATCCCGTTTCTTAGGAGTTCAATTAACCGTCAATTTCGAGACTCCGGAATATTCCGCGACTCCGATAGAGTTATGGACCCGATGGCACGTAACCTTAAATCGATGGTTTCGGGAATACGTTTATTTTCCGTTAGGCGGTAGTCGCACGACAAGAACAAAGCAAATTCGTAATATACTTCTCGTATTCGGTCTCTCGGGTCTTTGGCACGGCGCCAACTGGACGTTCATCACATGGGGACTCTTAAACGGTATTTTTACGGTGATCTATATGAGCATTTTATGGAATTTTCCTCCGATTGCGAATGCTCCCGAAAAACCGATTTGGATTCGAATCCCGATCGCGATCGGCAGCCGTATGCTTACTTTTTTACTATTTGCCTTAAGCGCCGTCGGCTTTCGCGCCTATGATACGAGTCACATGCTTTTGCTCTACTCCCAAATTTTTTCACCCTGGAATCTCACCGATCAAGTAAACGGAATATTGTCCGTCGGCCATTATTTCTGGGAGATGCTCAGAATCGCATTACCGCTCTTAATTATCGATTATTTCGTTTATACCCGAAAAGACAGATATTTCATTTTAAAGAAAGGGCCGATTTTACAAGCCCTGGTTTTCATTTTATTGTTCGGAACGATCATACTCAAGGGGATATTCGGGAAGGAGGTGATTTATTTTGCGTTCTAAACTCGCCGGATTACTGCTCGCCGTCCTTTTTTTCCTAGTATTGGAAGGTATCGTTCGCGTGCTTCCCAGCTACTATTTGGAAGAACCCGAAACATTCTTCGTAAACTATAAGAGAAATTCTATCGAGTCCGGTTTAGGTAAAGCCGACGTCATCATTTTAGGAGATTCCCGGAGTATGGCCTTATCAGGAAAGGCCAAGGAGAAAGTCGGGGATTACGAAGTATACAACCATAGCCTTCCGGCTATGGGTCCTCGATATTATAAATTTCTTATAGAAAAGTATTTACGGTTCGGAAACAAAAAACCGAAATTACTTTTGTTTGCCGCAAGCCACGTTCTCTATTCTCAAGGATACGGCTTCCCTCTTTATGATCCCTCCGGTCAAAAAACCGTTAAGAACGAAAGCTTATCGACTTACGCCAATCGCCGATGGAAAGAAGGTTGGCAAAATACTTTCTTTAAGCAACCGATAACCTCGACGCTGGATCCTTTAGACCCTCAGGCCGCAGATACGTTTCTCTGGGATTTTTTCGGACAAAGGTATTTACATCAGTTTTCGTTTACCGAGCTCGCCGGACAATTTCAAGGCGTCGAACGGATTTTTATCCTTTCCAAGGCTGCTCCAATCCTCTACTCGACCTATAAATTTAGGAAGTCCGTAATCAACGCTACTACTCTTTCCAATTGGAAAGCGGAACGTGATTCCTCCGAATGGATCAAAACTTGCTCTTCCTGCAACGCGATCGAGACCGGACAATGCTTACCCGCCGGATCCCAACTGCAGGACAATTTCAGGATTCAGGAATGGCTGGATACTTATTACGGAAAATATAATATTTCCAATCGAATGAATCCGCTTCAAACCTTTCAATCGAGAGAATATGTGAAGCATATATTACAAAAATCTATTGATTCTCAAAATATCGTTTCTCCTCACGATTATAGTTCTCTCGTAGAATTGATGGATTTTTGCGAAAAAGAAGGAATTCTTTTCGGATTTCTCTATATGCCCGGAATCCAAGAGCTGGAGAATACGAAAAATTCTAAAGCTATCCATGCGGAAGTGGAAGCCTTAATAAAAGGAAGAAAGAACGCCGAATTCTTTTCATTTCCCGATGTCGGTTATCCGAAAGAGCTTTTCGTAGATTTGATTCATTTCGATTGCAGAGGAGAAGAACGTTTAAACAAGGAATTTCACGGGTTAGTACTGCCTAAAGTATACAAATTTCTCGAAGAGCGTTCGTCACATTCATCCCTTTAGGGCTTTGTCGAAGAATGCTTGATAAATAGGCTTGTCGTTTCGAAAATCGACAACCGTCTTCCTTGCCATCGAAAGAAATCCCCCGAAAAAACCGTAACGGCATTTTTTATGTCGGATGAAATCCGGTTCGCTTCTATTTCTATCAAAACCTTGCGAAGTAGCGCCGCACAATACGATTTTTAGTCGCACTCTAACAAAAGAAAGACGGCAATCTCGGCAAAACATGATTTTTTGCTTGCTATAAAAAATTCAAATCGGCACACAAGGTTTCGGTACTCACATGGAAATTACGGTTCAAGACGACATTCATATCATCAAGATCTCCGGATCCATCCTCCAATCGGACAGCGAGGAACTGGACCGTAACCTTAGCGATCACAATTTCGACCCCTCCCCCAAAGTCATTATCGATCTTACGGAAGTAAGTCATATTTGCTCGACCGCTCTTGGGATTTTAGTTTCTTATAAGAAAAAATTCAATTCTGCGGAAGGGGATATTATTATCGTCGTGAACGATGAGGATCTGCTCCAGCTCTTTGAAATTACGATGCTTGATAAAGTGTTTAAAGTCGTTCCGACGATCGACGATGCCTTTGATGAATTCAAATTGGGAAATTGAAATCCCTCGTAATCGCATCCAATAACGCGCACAAAATTCGAGAAATTCGGTCAATATTAAGCCCTCTAGGAATCGAATTAAAGACGCCTAGAGAGCTGGGCGTCGAATGCAATCCGGACGAGACCGGATCGACATTCGAAGAAAACGCCTTACTAAAAGCGAGAGAATTGTATTCTCTCTGTAGGCTTCCATCCTTAGCGGACGATTCGGGTATCTGCGTCGAGGCCCTAGGCGGAGAACCCGGAGTCTATTCCGCAAGATTCGGAGGAGAAGGATTGGACGACGAAGGAAGAGCCCGACTCCTTTTGGAAAGAATGCACGGTAAAGAAAACCGCGAGGCGAAATATGTTTGCGTTATTGCTCTTGTCGACGGCAACTCCGAAATGACGTTCGAGGGAGAATGCAGAGGACGAATCGCGGAAGATTACGATACAACCGGGTTCGGGTTCGGTTACGATCCGGTATTTTATTTTCTTCCCTTCCAAGCTCGTTTTTCACAAATAAGCGAGGAGAAGAAAAATACGGTCTCACATCGTAAAGCCGCCTTGGATAAGCTAGTCTCTTATTTGAAAGCGAATCGCTGATTTTCGTAAATTATTAATTCGATTCCGCCAAAACAGGACCACCAGCGAGTCGTTTGTAGAATTCCACTCCTTCCCGCTCCAGGAATTCTTCGTAGGTTCCTTTAAAGTCACGAATACCTTCCGTAGTCACTTCCAACACCCGAGTCGCAATCGATGAAACGAATTCGCGGTCATGAGAAACGAATAGTACGGTCCCTTCGAACTTGGTCAACGCGTAGTTCAGCGATTCTATCGATTCAAGGTCAAGGTGATTGGTAGGCTCGTCTAACGCGAGAAGATTGTCCTGTGCCAGAATCATCCTACCCAGAATGATTCTGGACTTTTCTCCTCCGGAAAGAACTTGAGTAGGCTTCTTTGCCATTTCTCCGCTAAAAAGCATTCTTCCTAAAATGGCTCGAATCTCTTCCATTTCGGTTCCCGGAGGAGCGTACCGATACAGCCACTCTACGATCGTATCCGCATCCTGTCCGATTCCTTCGCGATGATCTTGAGGAAATACGGAAGCTTCTACCGATTCCCCGAAAACTACCGTTCCGGAGTCCGGTTCGATTTCCTTCATTAAGGTTTTTAAAAGCGTCGTTTTACCGACGCCGTTGGTACCGATAATGGCGATCTTTTCACCTTTTGTAATATTGATGGTGAAGTTCTTAAAAATAACCCTGTCCTCGTAGCCCTTGGAAATTTCATCGGCGATAATCACATCTTTACCGAGAGGGCGTTTCATCTTAAAGACGATATAAGGGAACTGTCTCGAAGACGGGCGAATTTCCACCATATTATCTTTGATCTTTTCGATCATCTTTTGGCGGGAAGTAGCCTGCTTCGATTTAGCGGCGTTGGCGCTAAATCGGCTCACAAACTCTTGCAGCTCGGCGATTTTTTCCTTAGCGCGTTTATTATCGGCAACGCTTCTCTCTCGAGACGCTTGCGCTGCCTCCATATATTCGTCGTAATTTCCCGGATATACGGTCATCGTCTGATAATCCAAATCGGCAATATGAGTAGCTATCGAGTTAATGAAGTGACGGTCGTGAGAAATCACAACGACAACGCCCTTATAATTTAAAAGAAACGATTCCAGCCAATGAATGGTTTTGATGTCCAAGTGGTTGGTAGGCTCGTCCAAGAGAAGTACATCAGGTTTTTGGAATAGAACCTGTGCCAATAGTACCCGAAGTTTAAATCCTCCGGTTAGGAAAGAAAGGGTTTGGCCGTGGATGTTAGTCGGAATCCCAAGGCCTTCGAGTAATTCACCCGCGACACTTTCGGCTTCGTATCCGCCCATCTCACCGAAGGATTCTTCCAGTTCGGAAACTCGTATTCCATCCTCGTCCGACATTTCAGGCTTGGAATAAATTTCGTCCCGCTCCTTAGCGATCTCCCACAGCTCTTTATTACCCATCATTACCGTATTCAGTACGGTTTCATTTTCGTATTCGTAATGATCCTGTTTAAGATAACCGACCTTAACGCCCACATCTATCGCGATGGAACCGGCTGCCGCTTGTTCCAAGCCGGCTAGAATTTTCATGAAAGTCGATTTACCCGATCCGTTAGCTCCGATTAAGCCGTAACGACACCCCTCTTTGAACTTCAAGGTTACGTTTTCAAAGAGGACCTTCTTACCAAAATTTAGAGAAAGACCTGAGACGCTGATCATAAAACCTACCTATCCGTTTAGGCAACTTCCGAAGAAGAAAGGGGGATAATACCAGAGTTCCAAGACCCCTCGAATTTGCCAACTAAAACCGATCCGTTAGAATCATCGCTTCCGATTACGCAAAAATTAACGCCGACTTCGAAGATGTAAGCGCGGAATTCGTAATATTCTTCGCCGCATTCTTACGTTTTCGGAAATTCAAGAATTCGTACTTTGATAAACGACTTAAATGAATTTTCGTCGGCGGATTTTTCTCGGATAATCGACTTTTGTAGGAAATCAAAGCCGAGCTTCGAAGCGGATTCGAGCGTGCTAAAGGGGAGATCCGTTCTTAAAATTGCGGAATAACAACACGATTCGTTCCTATTTTTGTAGTTCCTCTTCCGGATCGATAGCTTTTACCTTGAATTTCCATTTTCCATTGAGATAGTGAATTACGAATGAAAATTGCAGTCATAGGTAGCGGAATAGCAGGTCTCAGTGCTTGTTGGTATTTGGGAAAAGAGCACGAAGTCACATTAATCGAAAAACATTCTCTTATCGGAATGGACGCTCACGGAACCGATTTGGATTGGAACGGTAAATCGATTAGAATCGATGTTCCTTTTCGAGCTTTTAAAAAGAATTATTATCCATGCCTCTTAGATTTATTTAAGGAGGCGGACATCGCTGTTAGACCTGTAGACTATTCGTTTTCCTTAAACTACGGAGACGGGACTACGTATTTCGGATTCTCCACCTTTGCATTAGGAGGAAATTTTTTTCCGATACCTTACGTAGCCTGCTTCTCCAATTCCAAATCTCGGAGAATATTTTCCGATGCGATGAGATTTTACGAGGAATCGGGAACTCAATTAGAAACGTTGAATGAAGAACAGTTAACGATCTCCGAATTTTTGCATAAATTCCGGTATTCTCGAGATTTCGAAGACCAATATTTAATACCTATGTTCTCGACCATTAATACTTGCACTTCCGAAAGCGCCAAGAATTATCCTGCGGAAGCCGTGATTCGATATCATTCGAAAGGTCTAAAATTTTTACGATTTTTAACTGCGGAAAAAGGTACTCGAGATATCACGAATCGGTTGGCTTCACGAGCTTCTAAAATACTTTTAAATTCCGAACCGAAACAAATCATATTAAACGGAAATAAAGTGCGATTACTTTTCGATAACCATGAAGAGTATTTCGATCGAGTCGTGATTGCGGCTCCTGCGAATCAGGCGATTTCAATGCTTCCCGACGAACATTCAAGGGAGAAAGAATTGCTTTCTTCGTTTAAATACGAGTCCTCAGAAGTCGTAACGCATTCGGATCCTAAGTTCATGCCGAAACAAAAAAGGCATTGGGCGCCTATGTGCTTCGCTCTTTCCAAGGACGGTTCGAGAGCGACTGCGACGATTTTATTGAATAAGGTCTTGCCCGAAATGGGCGGCAAACCTGTTTTCCAAACTTGGAATCCCTTAATCGAACCTCAGCCCAATTCTATTTTAAGTCGTTCGAAATTCGAGCGGCCGGTCATCGATTTGGCTTCAAAGGAAATGATAAGAGAATTGAAAGCACTACAGGATATGCCCGGAAGAAAAGTATGGCTTTGCGGTTCTTACGCACGCTATGGAATTCCGCTATTGGAAGCCGGAGTTTCCACGGCCTTAGACGTAAAGAATTGGGTCGAATCGTCTAACGTAAAAACCTAAGGCTCTACCGCTTTTTCAAACTATAGATCGCATAACGAAAAAACTTTCGTCTTTTATCCGAGCGAAGAAAGTCGGCAAAATCATTATATCGTTTAACAATTTGCTTAGGCACTTTCGAATTTTCGAAACGGATATTTTTTCGAATAAACTCCGCAAATCCGTCAAAAACGAATTCGTCGATGTATTCGAACGATTCTTCCTGAAAGCCGATCGAAAAATACAAATTCTTCAAAGTCTCAGTAGTCATTCTATTTGAAGACGGAATTCCCGCCAATGAGCAGACGATTTTGCGGAATAAGTCATTCCACCAATTTAATGGTTCGTCGTTCAAGATGATTTCCGCGGAAGTAAAGATTCCGTTCGAGCGGAGAATTCGAAACGTCTCTTGCGTAAATCGCTTTCGATCAGGAAAGAAATAAGCGCTATCTAGGCAAATGATTTTATCGTAGCTAGCCGCGGGGATTCTATTTAAGAGTTCGATATTCTCGAGACGAATATCGAGCACAAGATTTCTCGACTCGAGCATCCGTTGAGCAAACTGAAACTGTTCGGCGGAGGAATTAATCGCGGTTATTTGCTCGGGTAAAACGCCGAATTTCCGATTCCAAACTAAAAGTTGATCTCCGCAACCGAATCCTAAATCCAAGAGACGATCGGAAGAAGAAAGTTTTGCCGTCTGCCCGGTCAGGATCGCCAAATCCGAGCAGGCGGTAGGATAATCTAAAGTATCCTTCCAGTATCCTAGATTTGCCCAAGAGGTTCCGCCAGATCCGTTTAAATAAAGGTGCGTTAACGTATTCGGGGCCGCATCGACTTTGCGATGGAAGAAGGAACTCATACTTGTAGAAGCATCCGACTTTCCGGCATTAAGCAAAGCTTTTTAACGATCGATCCTCCCGAAAAAGGACTTTCCCTTTGTTCCAACATAATGGAAACTACCACAGACCTGCCATGAACAAAGAACGTATATTTCGAACAATTTCCTTTTTATTGAATTATGCAAAAGAGAATTGGAAATCCATAGTAAAATACGGAACCGTCATAGGACTTATTGTCGCCGCATTTTTGATCGGCGGTTCTTACGTCGTTTGGTTAACCAAACAAGACGACGTGATTCGCAACTTGGAAACGTTCCAGAAGGAAGTCTCTAACGCGTATGATCCGAACCAAAGTAAACCGATTCGGATTCTGGATAAAAACGGTAAGTTGATCGGGGAATTTTCGCGTCGAAAATTCAAACCGATTCGGACGGATAATCTAAATAATCACGGAAACATAATATGGGCGCTTTTAAGTTCGGAAGATCAGGATTTTTACGAACACGGAGGAGTCAATTATACTGCGTTGATAAGGGCTATCGTCGTTAATCTAACTACTTTTCGCAAACAAGGCGGTTCGACGATCACGCAACAGCTTGCCAAACTCACGCTGGATCTGGGAGCCAGAAATATATTCAATAAGCTCACCGAATTTTACTGCACATTCTATCTTGAGAATCGCTTCGATAAAAAAACGATCCTCGCAATGTATTTAAATCGAATCTTTTTAGGAGAGGGAAATACCGGAGTAGAGGAAGCCTCGCGATATTATTTTAATAAACCGGCTTATGAGCTCACGCCGGCAGAAGCCGCTCTGTTAGTCGGAACGATTCCGGCTCCTTCTAATTATAATGCCGTCAGAAATCCGAAAATAGCGTTTAAACGTCAACGTATGGTAATGTTTTTAATGGCGGAAAACAAGGCCTTGAACCCTAACCCGAACTCGATTGAAAAGGATTTCGAACGAAAAATAGATTCAAATATTAGAAAATTCAAAACTTTCTATAAAGTGGAAGAAACGAAAGAAGAAGAGGATAAACTGACCGTCACTTCCGAAATCGGCAAATACGGCTTCGATAAAGACTTTAATATAAATCTCGCACCCGATTTCAATTTCAGCGTCCGTCAGTTCGTGATCGAAAATTTTTCGGAGATGGATCTTGAAACGAGAGGGCTAAACATCTATACGACATTGGATTACGATAAGCAAGAAGCCGCCGAAAAAGCCCTGCGCGAAGGAATCGAAGGAGTTCGAAAAAAACTCTCCGATGAAAAAGCGGCATATTTAAAAGTCGGTAAAAACGAAGAAGCGGCGATACAAAAGAAAATCGTTGAGAATATGAACGGAAGCCTGATTTCGATTAATCCGTCCAACGGTTACGTCGAAGCCTTGGTTGGCAGTTACAAAATATCGAATATCTTCAGGATGAATCGCGCCGTTTCCGCCGTTCGGCAGCCCGGCTCGGTAATCAAGGCTTTAGTATATCTTCTCGCTTTTGAAAAAAGGGTTATCACTCCGACGTCCGTAGTAACCGACGAAGAAATCAAAATCAGAGGCTACTCTCCGAAAAATTGGTATGCGGGATACAGAGGAGAAATGCAAGCAAGGGTGGCTTTCGCCCAATCGGTGAATACGGTTGCCGTAAAATTATTAAGCGAAGTCGGTGTGGGAACTTTTCTGGAAACCCTCGGAAAAATTCTGAGTTTGGATCAATCCGAATTGAATAAACGCTTTCAACCTAATTTATCTCTCGCGTTGGGTTCCGGAGAGCTTTCACCCAAGGAACTTGCGACCATTTATGCAACTATCGCCAATCTGGGTAAAAAAGTGAAACCGATCGAGATTTTACGAATAGCCGATTATGAAGGATCGGAACTTTTTTCCTTGCCTCCCGCGAATGCAAGCGAAGCCGAACAAATACTCGATCCTGTGGCATGTGCAATGGTTTTGAATCTATTGGAAGCAGTCGTTTCGGAGGAAGGAACGATGAAAATCGGTCTTAAAGGAGAAGATCGGTTTCCGATGGGCGGAAAAACTGGTACAGTTCAGTCTCCGAAGGAAGCAAGAAAACGTTGGGGAAATCGCAAAGGAGTTCGGGATGCATGGTTTGCGGGAGTGAATCCGAACTTAGTCACGACCGTCTGGATCGGAAACGATGCCGGAGCTCCGTTTCCAGGATCCGGTTCCGGGATCAGTGGTTCGGTCTGGTATAAGTACGTATCTTACATAGCTCGTACGATCGGTTTCGGTGAAACTTTGATCCCGCCGTTTAACGGCGATTTTGTGAAGGTGGATATTTGCGCCGATACCGGCGGCCTGCTTTCGGGAGAAAGCGATTGCCCTCATCCTTTGTACGGGCAATACTTCTATATAGGAGACCAGCCTGCTTCCACTGCGGCAATTCCGATTAAGGAAAGCGGAGAAACTACAGGCGCTCGATCAAACGAAGCTTTATCCGGCGAAGATTCCGTAGAGTTGGAATTGCCCGAAACTAAGGAAGATCGAACGGACGATCAGTGAGCTTTTGAATACGATCCCCGGTTAGATAAAGTTCATACGGAGACCAGAGAAAAATCCAAGGCGCATCATCACCTATTATCTCCAGAGCCTTTTTATCGAAACTTGTCAGATCCATCATATCTGTTCGTCTCACTTCGGTTAATAAATCCTCCATCCCCTTATTGAAATAAAAGGATCGGTTTCCGCCGTTTCCGAAGCGATCACCCGCAAAGAGCGGATCTATAAAATTCCACGCCCCCGGCAGATCCGCGTACCAAAAAAGAAGGGTCAAATCCCCCTTTCCATCTCCGTTTTCCTTATACAAAGGGGCCTTTTCCATCGGACGGATTTTCACTTTCAACCCGATGTCGCGAAGATAACGGACTAACGCAGATCCGTTCGCTTGATTTTCCTCGTCTCCGCGCATCCGAAAATCCAATTCTTTCTCCAAAATTTTCGGATAACAGGCGGATTTCTCAAGATAATATTTAGCTTTCTGAATATTATAAGGATATAATTCTTTCGCTTCTCGACCTATAAATCCATCGGCGATCGATTGAGGAAACGGGCCGACGGAGACTTCTCCTTTGTCTTCCAGAAGGACTCTCAAAATCGTCCTCTTATCGATCGCGTAATTTACCGCTTTTCTAAAGTGTCGATCAAAGCAGGGTTCTTTTCCGTTAATTGCAATGTATTGAACTCCTCCACCCTTTCGAATCAAGATCGAATCTTCTTTGACGTTTCCATTTCTGAGCAAAAAATTCGGAAGACGCATTAAGTCCAATTGACCTTTCGTATACAGAAAGATCCCAGTCGTCGCTTGAGGAAGAATTCTGAACAAAAGTTCCGGCGCAATTGTCCCGGTTCGATTTTCATTCGCCGTTAAACGTAAAAAATTATTTCGCTTCCATTCTTTTAAGGAAAAATCACCGCATCCTTGCTCAGGGGGACCGCAATAAATCGCAGCCTGCGGAAGCGAAAGTTTTTCGAGCGCTTCCCTTAAACCTCCTTTGAAAAATAAATTCACCGTATACGAATTCTTTACGATTCCTCCCGTTAAAAAGGAATACGCACTTCGTCTCGGCCCCGGGGTATTTCGCAAACGATTTAAGGAAGCAAGTACGACGTTCGCATCGATCGATTTTCCATCCGCCGAGTTTCTCGGATGAATCGTTATTTCGAGAACACGAATCCCAACGGAAGGGCTCGGTAAGACTCGATAGGTTTTTACAAGCGCAGGAATAATTCTTCCGAGATGATCGACGGAAAATAAGCTTGGATAGAGATACTTTAGAATGATTCGAGAGGATAAGTCCGTTGATCGAATCGGATCCAAAGAAATCGGATCCGAAGGTAATGAGAATATAAGTTCGTCCCGCCTATCGGAGCCTTTTCCGCAATCGTAAAAAAGGAGGGACAAAACAAGGAAAGCTAGGGAAAAGGGTTGAGGAGGAAAAAACATTCCGGACCTATGAACGTCTATAGACGCCTCTTGGGGTATTCCTTCAAGTACAAATACAGATTACTGACCGGTATTGTCCTATCTTTCCTCGTTTCGATTCTGAACGGGGCTTCCCTGACTAGTATCATTCCTATTTTCGACGCAATCGGAAAAGGAGGCAAAACCGACTTCGAGATTTCTCTAACTAAGAAGGACAAACTCTTATTAGAACGAAAGTCCTCCGGAGAAATTCTGACAGGCTTAGATCAAGTCGAGGGTTATCTTGCTTCGGCTAAAGTTGAAACCAACGAGTATTTGCATTCTCTTTCGAAAGACCAGCTGGTCCTATTATTTTGCTGGATCATTTTCCCTGTCTATGTGGCAAAACTGATCTTTCTAGCCGGAGCCGTATACTGTATCAATTCCGCCGGATATTTAGCCGTTCGAGACCTCCGCGAGGGGCTATATTCTAAAGCCCAGGAGCTCCCACTCAATCAATTTGTTCAGGAAAAGACCGGAATCTTCATGAGTCGAATCATCAACGATGTCGAGGTTCTAGCAAAATTGATTAGTTCGGATTTAAAAGACGCAATTACCGATTTCTTTTATATCGTAACTCACTTAGCTTTTTTACTTTTTTTAAGCTGGAAAATGTTCTTAGCGGTAATCATCGTCGTTCCGTTGGTAATGGGTCCGGTCTCCGCCTTCGCCGATCGGATTCGACGCGCGACAAGAAATCAACAGGAAAGATTATCTTCGCTAAACGGGCACTTGCAGGAAGTCATCTCCGGCATTCGCGTTATACGAGCCTTTTCCATGGAAAAGACGGAAGCTTCTAGATTCTGGGAGATTAACAAAGATTTATCCGAGAAAACGTTCAAAGGACATTTCTATCATCAGATTGGTCCGTCTCTCGTCGAGTTATCCAGTTCCATAGTAGCCGTTATCTTTCTGAGTTTTGGGGCCTATCTAATGGAAGAAGAGGATTTCTCCCTCGGAAAGTTCATGGTATTTTTCCTTACCTTAGTTTTCCTTACGCGGCCCTTTAAACAAATGGGAATGCTTTCCAACTCGATTCAAAGCGCCGTCGCAGCAGGAGAAAGGGTCTTCGACTTGCTTGATAGCGAAACGGACATTCAGCAGCCGAAAAATCCTATCGTCCCAAAACGCTTGGTAAAAGAATTTAAATTCGAAAACGTTAGTTATTCTTATCCGGGCGCAAAAAATCCGGCTTTATCCAATTTAGATTTGGTAATTCCAAGAGGAGCAACGATCGCACTCGTGGGAGCCTCGGGTGCGGGAAAATCCACGATCGTAGATTTAGTTCCTCGATTGATCGACCCTACGGAAGGAGTGATTAGTTGGGACGGTACCGACTTAAGAAAATTGGATTTAGCGACGTTACGCAAGAAAATCTCCATCGTAAACCAACAAGTATTTCTCTTCAACGGAAGTATTCGAGAGAATATATGTTACGGAAGCTTGAACGTTACGGAAGAAAAGCTAAGAGAGGCGGCCGATCTTGCCTTCGCGACAGAATTCATCCTTTCTTTCGAAGACGGATTCGAAACTACCGTCGGTGAGAGAGGAGTCATGCTTTCGGGGGGCCAGCGACAAAGAATCTCGATCGCCAGAGCTCTATTAAATAATCCTGAAATTCTAATTTTAGACGAAGCTACTTCTGCCTTGGACACGGAATCGGAAAGAGTTGTACAGCAAGCTTTGGAATCTCTTTATAAAAACAGAACCGTTGTGATAATCGCTCATCGTTTATCAACGGTTCAAATCGCCGATACCATATTTGCCATGGAAAACGGCCGCATCGTCGAATCCGGAAGTCACACCGAATTGATGCAAACGGACGGAAAATATAAAAAACTCTACGAAATGCAATTTGCGGAATCCCCGGTTTAAAGTTAGAAAATCGAAATGTTTCTTTCCGTCGTCAGGATCATTTGTTTTCCGATACTTTACCTACTCAGCTTCGTTTATCGATTACTATTCCTCTTAGATCGCAAGCGTAAGAAACCGCAAGAATTGCGGAATGCCGTCGTGATAAGCGTCGGAAATTTTAGCACGGGCGGCACGGGAAAAACTCCTTTTACCCTGCACCTCGTAAAACTTTTACATCGTAATTATCCGAAAATTCCGTTAGTGATCCTAAGTAGAGGATACGGAGGCTCCGAATCGGAGAGCCAACGGGTCACGTTAAAATCTCTTCCGCAGGAAGTCGGGGACGAGCCGCTGCTCCTGAAACAAAACCTTCCGTTCGCGGAAGTCTATACGGGAAAGAATCGAATTTCTTCCTACGATTTATATAGGAAGGAACTCCAGCTTACCGAGGACCAAAAAGTTTTTGTGATTTTAGACGATGGATTTCAGCATCACGCAATCGTTCGAGATCTGGATTTAGTATTGCTGGATTGTACAAAAATTCAAGCCGATCGGTTTTTGCTACCGGCGGGTTTATTGAGAGAACCGTATTCTTCGATCAGCAGAGCGGATATTTTAATCGCATCTAAATATGAAGATAATCTTCGAAATGATTTGGAAAAATGGTGCAAAAAATATCTTCCCAAGGAAATTATAAAATTCTCGTTTATTCCGAAAGGGTTTAGCGCGATCGGGTCCTCCGATCAGACGGAACAAAAACCGAATTCCATCCTCCAGAATAAAACGGTTCTTGCTTTCTCCGGAATAGGAAATCCTGAGCCTTTCTTCGAATCTTTGAAGACAATTGGTGCGTTAGTAAGTCCAATTCGCTTTCCGGACCATTATCCGTATTCAAACGCCGACATCGAGGAATTATCGAAAAAGGCCAAAGAGAAAGATTTCTTGATATGCACCGAAAAAGATGCCGTAAAATTAACTCCTTTTTTTGTAACGAAAAAGGATCCTCGCTGGCTATATCTCAAACTGGATACAAAGATAGAAAACGAATCGCTCCTGATGAGTAAAATTAGTAATTTATAAAAACTGAATATATCATATCTTGTAAAATCGAAAGTAGATTCCTAAAAAATTCATTCGACCTCTATAACAATCGCTACAGCGCTTGTCGAAAATCGATCAGGAAAATGATTTTCTCTCATTTTTGTCAAAAAATTTCCACACATTTCGAAGTAAATTTGATCTTTCCCCTTATGCATCCGAACGATCGAAAGAAAACGATTGTCTTAGCTCAAATTCATGATCTATACTAACAAAACTCCGTATGAAAATCTTGTGCACAAAGGCAGCGATTTGCTTATGTTTGCTTTTTCCTTGCACTTTTATAATTGCAGAACAACAATCCGTCTTCCTTCGTAACGGAAAAGTTTTGAAAGGAGAAGTAATCGATCAGACTGCGACGACTATTCAACTTAAACTGGCGGACGGAAACGTAATCGAAATTGTTAAATCCTCGATTCTTAGAATTAGTTTCAGAGACGCAACTCCACCGCCCAAACAGCCGGAAAAAGTCGATCCTTCTCCTAACGAATTGGAAACGGCTCAGAAGCTTCAGGAAGAAAATGCCGCCAAGCTCGCCGAAGATGCAAAACGAAACGCGCTTGCGGAAGAGAAAAAGGCAAGAAGACAGAAAGAAATCGACGATGCAAAGCGTCATAGTTTAGAATTCTATGCAGGATACGGGCAAGGATCTTACCATTATCAAACTTTAGATTATTACGAAAGATTTTCGAACTTCGTCGCTTTAACCAACAACGGAACCGGACCGATATTCGGAACTCCCCAAACAAAAGGGAAAACTCCTTTCAACGCATCTTTACGTTATTCATTGAATCGATTCGTCCTCGAAGCGGGAGGGATTAGCTTTCAAAACACCGTGACACAGACAACTCCCGGTATGGTCAATACTGCGGGTCCCAGCACGCCGAACCAACCTCTTTTAGCGCAAGGTACGTTTCCTGAAACATACAAACAAATATACGCGCAGATTTCGTTCAGCCCTTATCCGCATCCGAAATACGACGTCCGACCGATTCTCGGTTATCAAAGTATTTGGCAGAAGTCTGCCGATACTTCCACATTAGCGTTTTCACCCGCGATTTCCGGAAGCAATAATCTAACGGAAAAAAGAGATATGATTATCGCAGACCGTCTTCACGGCCCGTCGTTCGGAATCGCATTCGATACGAAACTTGGCGAGAAGTGGGAAACAAGAATTGAAATTCAATCTTATTCCTTAAAGGGAAACTCTCAAGGAAATTTTAATAATTATTTTATGCTTTCAGGGTCCAATAATTATTCCTATTCCGACTCGTTTCGGCTCCTAAATGAGTGGTCGGCAAAGGGTTCTTCAATTTCAGGAAAACTAATATACAAATGGAAATATGGAATTCGACTTTGGGT
Organism: Leptospira fainei serovar Hurstbridge str. BUT 6; assembly: GCF_000306235.2. NCBI lineage: Bacteria > Pseudomonadati > Spirochaetota > Leptospiria > Leptospirales > Leptospiraceae > Leptospira > Leptospira fainei. Next base: position 1,447,891 of record NZ_AKWZ02000010.1, on the reverse strand, counting down.
GGGTTTTCAATCCACCAAAATACAGTACGCGCTGACAAGCACTCGCGTGGAAATTACCCAAAATAATCCTGAATCGCCGGACCAATTGTTCTTACAGCAAATTCTCGTGAACTCGATCACTCAAGGATTTGCAGGCGCGAGTACTACCTCGGCGATCTTTTTCGGAGTCGGATACTCCTTTGACTTCAAAAAATAATCCGGATGCACGCGTAGCAAAAGCCCCTTATTTTTTCTCGAAACCGCTAAGCATGCCCGCAGCTGGAGCAATCCAGTCTACGAAGTAGAGGAATTTTCCGAAATTGCATCGTCTTGGTTTCGACTTGAATCATATGTCCAAATAATCCGTCTTCTCCAATATTATGAAAACCTAATAAGAATTTTACGGCTTCGGTGGCCTGTATGCTGCCGATGATCCCTGCAACGCTCCCGATTACCCCCGCCTCCGAGCAGGAAGGCACAGCCTCTGTAGGTGGCTCGGCTTCATAGACGCATCGAAAGCAGGCATCCTGATTCGGTCGAATTCCCATAACCATCCCTTCAAATCGCAAAACGCCGGCGGTTATAAGCGGAATCTTTAGACGAACACAAGTATCGTTGATTAAGAATTTAGTATCGAAATTATCCGATCCTTCCAAGACTAAATCGGAACCGGCAAGCGCAGCTTCTGCATTCTCCGCGGTTAGCCGAATCGTTTCTCCCTGAATTCCTATATAAGGATTCAGTTCTTGCGCATGTTGCTGACCGGTTGTCGCTTTCGATCTGCCGATATCGGAATGGTGATAGATGATCTGCCTTTGAAGATTGGTCGTATCGATCGTATCCGAATCGAAGACCTTTATATTTCCGACTCCCGAAGCGGCCAGATATAACAAAGCCGGAGATCCAAGACCTCCGGCTCCGACGATGCATATTTTAGAAGACTTAAGTTTCTCTTGCCCCGCCCTTCTTACTTCGTCGAGCAGGATATTCCGAGAATAGCGGCTGAGTTCTTCCGGACTTAGCAACCGAAAGAATTCTTAGCGTTTCAACTTTTTATTAATCACATTCAGGATGTCCGCAACGAATTCGTCCGAGCGGCGGTTTTTGTCCGCAAATTCCAAAGCTTCCTTAGTTGCGTCTTCGGCTTTTTCATTTTTAGTGGTAATATTCAAAAGACCTGCAAGCGCAGTGTAAACTATATCACCGTTTTCCGAGCTGATAATCTTGTTCTTTAGAGCGATGGTCGCATCGCCGGGTTCTGCGATTTCTCCCAGTGCGATAGCGGCCGGGACTGCGATTTTCGCATCGTTCGTACGGTTCAGGAGATTGATAAGTTCAGGTATAGCGGTTTTCTCTTTCTTGCTGCCAAGATAAAGCGCCGACTCGATCTTTTCTTGGTCGGAGCCGCTGGATAGGGCCTTAATATGTTCTTCAGTCGATTTTTCAGCAAAAAGAGATGAAGCAAAAACGAAAGTAAAAGTAGCGGCAACGGCGAGAATACGGATTTTCATGGATTCCTCCTGTAACCCGAGAATCTTCTCTTCCTTGGGCATATCGTCAACCGAAATTAATACTCTTCTTGCAAACACGGAGACGGGAAAAAGGGTTCGATCCAGGGTTCTTTGGGCGATATCAAAACGTACAAAAGGGGTCGAAAGAATCGCTCGCATGTTTAAAGATGGAATTCCCGCGATATGGAACTAAAGATTCCTAGACTTCAACCTAGAGAACTTCTATTCAAACTGAAGGAAGAGTTCTTTCCACCCAGAATTTTAGACAGGTACGTCTTTTCCGAGTTTTTCAAAACTTTCGGCGGGACCTGTATTATGATTACCGCGTTGATTTTTTTAAATATGGTCAACACGAATCTAAAAGATTTTTCCGGAACGAAGGCCCCAAAATTTCATATTTGGTTATATCTCGCATATAGCCTGCCAGAAATCATCGCAAGCTATTCGATTAATATGTCCGTCCTTTTCGCGGTTTCGTTTACGATCGGCCAATTTTCCGCCAACAAGGAAATCGTGGCAATGATGTCCGCGGGAGTCTCTTTTCATAGGATAGTCGCTCCGATCGTAGCCTTCGGATTTCTTCTATGGTTCATCGTATTCCTAGGAACGCAATTCATCGTGCGACCGATGAACAAACTTGCGAAAGAGGAACAGAAGATGATTACCGAGGGAACGGGGACATTAACGAACATGGTCTATCAATTCCATTTCAAAGGAAAAGAAGGCTTTTATTATATTTATTTTTACGATCCGGTCAAAGACGAGATCAAGGGAGGCTTTAATTACGTTAAGCTTACTCGAGAACAGGCTCCGGAATACGTACTTTCTTCCTTAAAAGCCAAATATAACCCGCAGGCGGATATTTGGAAACTCACGGAAGTGGAAGAGACAAGGTTCGACGACGACCTAAAAGTAAAGTCTTTCGAGAGGTTTCCGGAGAAAGAATATTATCTTCCCGAAAAACCCGAATATTTTAAAGTTCCGAAAGGTTCCGTCAAAGAGATGAATATATTCGAACTTTCGGAAGAAAAGGACAATCGTGTTCGAAAAGGAATCGGTTACGGCGACGTTAATATCGAAGAACATTCCCTTTTTGCCAGTCCCTTTCTTGCGGTTATTGTTACGTTAGTAGGATGTGTTGCAGGATTCTTTACAAAAAGAGTGGCCGGGGTCGCCTCATTGGGAGTCACTTTAGTCGTGATACTCGTCTATTTCGTAATGAGTTCCGCGTTCACTTCCGTAGGAGAAAACGGGGTGATCCCGGCTTGGTTTGCAGTTTGGGTTACGCCCGCGATCTTCCTAGGCGTACTTTACGGAATCTATCGAAGAATGAGAATCTAATTCTTCCGGCACCAAATCAAGTGTTAGTATTTTAGCGAGAAATCAAATCTCCTTTTTACTTTAGCCGCGAGGACGATTTCAGCGATTTCGTCCGATTTCCTTGAAATAATCGGAGAAGAAGTCGAGTTTAGCGATTAAAAATACTTAAACCACTTCGAATGCCGTTTTGAAGTCTTTTATGGTTCGACCTGTTCGGATTTTTTTTTCAAAAATTGATTCAATAACAAAAAAAATTCATTGGTTGGAAAAGGTTTTACCGATACTGAGTACAGATAAGCCTGTGGGGAAGCCGCATTGATGAGACATAAAGGCATGGAGGAGAGAAGAATCGGAAGGTAATCCGAATTCCTCCCTGCACAAGTCCCGGCAGAACCGAAAGGAGGGTAAAGAACATGGACGTTCAGCTAACAAATCTGGTCTCTTCGGCTGAGAAGCTTCTCCGCGATAAGAGATCTTCCGTTCCAGGAAGGACCGGTACGCCCTCGGAAACCCAAAACACAGCGGATAAAACAGAGTTTTCCAGTAGCCTGACTTCCCGTTACCTAAAAGTTCAAGAGACCCTAACAGGTCTGCAGCAAGAACTTTCTCGGGAACAGATGAAACTTGGAATCCTGAATGAAGGAAACACGCCGAAAGAAGATCTGATACATATTCTTTTTGGAGAAACTCCTCTCTTTCGGGAACTTGCGGAAAATCCTGATCTCGACCTGAATACAGTCAAAGATAAGGTTCTAAAAAATAAGGACGAACTGACTGATGCGATTCGAAAATTCGAGGTTGAGTCCGAAAACGTTTTATCGTTGGGTATGCTGAAGAGCCCGGAGAATTTCCGGAAATCCGTAGAGGATCTTTCCACGAAAGATATTCGGATGAAACAGCTTTCCGAGAAGACGATCGAAAGATTGATTCAGGACTAGTATTTCTCCCGAATCATTCGCTTTTTAAAGCCCGGCTTTTTGCCGGGCATATCCTTCTTTATTTTCAACAAGCAAACTAAATCCGCCACTACTTCGCTTAACGACCAATAAAACGGTTTATTTACGCTATGGAAGGAATTCCATCTAAATGCGATTAAACGGACATTAGCATAGAAAAAGATTTGCGGTGGATTCGATTGCTTTCGATTCTTTGTCCCAAGTGAGACGAGACATCACTAAGGCTATACTCGCGATTTTGATCTGCCTTGCTATTCCTATCTCGGGACAGGAAGGTGACGGAGTTCGCTATGTCCTGATTACTTCAGGCGTTTTAAATGTGAGAGAATCGCCGGAGTCCGGAAAAATTCTCTTTACCCTCAATAAAGGCGCAAAAGTAAAACTTCTATCCGATGCATCCTCGTTAGATTGGGCGAAAGTAAAAGTAGAAGACGGACGAACAGGTTTTGTTTCCAGAAAGTATTTAGGTTCGACTCCGCCTGAAACTTTGGATTCGTACAAACTGATCGGCCTAGTTTGGTCCGGATACGATCCTAAAGAGTTACCGATTTTCGTCCCCCTCGCATTCTTTAGTAAGAACGGCTGGCAGGCCGCGAAGGATGAATACGAATTTGATTACAAATTCCGAAGCGGGGTCGACGCGAATTTACCGTCTGTTGCTCTGATTGCGGGAAATAAAGGGCCCGGTTTTGCCGCTACGAATCCGACTACGTACGGATGCCAACAATTGCCGGCAATAAAAGTAAAACCGACATCTCTTTTAGATCCGAAAATTTCTTACCTTGTTCATTCCGCGGATATGGCGTTAAATTCGATCCCCCTCCATGAACTTTCGCAAACTGACTCCGATTATGAACTCTTTCGCTCCTTAGCCGAAACTACCTGGAAAGCTCGCGGCTATCCCGAAACCCAATGGCTTCGATCCAAAATTCAAGAAGTCTACGAATTTAAGACTTCTAAAAAAGAGACCTTTATTTCGGGCAGAATCGCCTTCTCCGAGGGAATCGCCGAAAGACGATATTTGTATTTACTCGCTAGAAAATCGGGGACCGATCGAGCGCTGATCGCTTACGAAAAATCGGATAAACTTTCCCAGGAACTAGGGGCTTACGGCGGTTATTTTCACCTTGTAGGCGTAGTTTATCGGGAAGAAGATCCGGTTCCGGTGCTCATTTTCACCGATATAGGTTACGACTCTTCGATCAAAAGCCTTTACGAGCTTAGGAATGGAACGTTGCAGCTTATTCTCCGGGGCGCCGGGGACGCATGTTAGATTCCAAATCTTAATATACGCTTATAACATTCCTTTTTTCTAATGGTCCTCGATTCGAGTCTTGGAAACGGAGCCTCTCTTTCGAATCGATTGCATGATTCGAAAGAGAGTTTGGGATCTCTACTTAGCTACGTACGCGTAGTCGGTATATCCTTTTTCTCCGGGGGTATAGAAGGTTGCCGCGTCGGGTTCCGCCAAAGGAAGTTCCTTCTCTAAGCGATCCACCAAATCCGGATTGGAGATATATGGTCTTCCGAAGGCGATTAAATCACCGGCGCCACTCGTTAAATCCGTTTCACTACGGGCTAAGTCATATCCGCCGGAGAGAATGAAAGTGCCGGTGGCATTTTCTGCTTTGTAAGCCTCTCTGATTTTACGAACAGTAGAAGGTTCAGGTTTCGGAGCGCCCATCGAGGAATGATCGACGATATGAATGTAAGTCAAACCGATCCTTCCAAATGCTTTTGCCAATTCTTCGTACTGGTCTTCGAGACCCTCAAAGCTCTGCATATCGTTAAATACTCCGTACGGTGAAATACGAATTCCGACTTTGTCAGCGCCGATCGCTTTAGCGACTGCAGTCGCTACTTCAATCGCGAAGCGATTTCGATTAGCAGCCGAGCCGCCATAGTCGTCCGTACGATGATTAGAAGACGGATTTAAAAACTGATCGATTAAATAACCGTTAGCGCCATGCAATTCGACTCCGTCAAAACCTGCGCGAATCGCATTCTCAGATGACTTTACATATTCCTGAATCGTTTTTTGAACATCGGATCGGCTCATTTCGCGAGGAACACCGTATTCCTTGTTTCCTTCGCTATCCGTCCAAACGGTCCCCTTCACTCCGATTGCGGACGCTCCGACGAGTTCAGCGCCAGAAGGAAGATTCACCGGATGTCCAACACGGCCGGTATGCATTATTTGTATGAAAATGCGACCACCCTTTTTATGAACGGCGTCAGTGACTTTTTTCCAACCGGTCACTTGCTCATCCGAAAAAATTCCGGGTATTCGCGCGTATCCGAGACCATTGGCTGAAGGAGAAGTTCCTTCGGTGACGATCAGCCCTGCATTTGCTCTTTGCGAATAATATTCCGCCATTAAATCATTGGGAATATTTTCAATTGCTCGGGACCGAGTCATTGGGCTCATTACGACTCGATTTTTCAATTCGATCGTTCCGAGTTTATAAGGTGTAAAAAGTCGATGTGTACTCATAATTAATGGTTAGACCGAAAACTTTAATAATAAAGTATTTTTTTGAAAAAGAATTCCTTCGAGAAGCGAAATTATTCCACGTCCCGCATGAGTTTAATTTCGGTTTGTGAAATAGCGATCATGTCCCGACTGATGGACAAGAATGCATTCAATTGGTCCGTAGTATAACGATCCAATGCATCGCTAGCCGATTTTCCCAAAGAAGCATAATATGATTCGAATTCTTTGGCCCTTTTTTGGCTTGGAACCACTAATACTTTTCTTCTGTCCGAAGGATCAAATTCCCGTTTCGCTAGGTTTGCCTTTTCCAATCGATCGATTACCCCGGTAATTGCCCCGGTCGTAAGTCCGCTCAATTCGGCCAATTTTCCTGCGGTCATTGGACCATAGATTTGAAGGAAATCGCCGCATTCCATATCGGTGCTGTTGATTCCTACCTTTTCGGCAACCGTTTGACTGATAATGACTGAAAGCGCGCTCATCTCTCGAATGGCCATCATTACCGAATCTAAAATTTCCTTCCGGGTGAGTTTTTTACTTGATGAATCCGCCATATACCTTAGACCTTCATTATCTTAGTAACTAAGTATTTTTTCTACTAAGATTTTTAATCTCTGAGGGTTAGAATCGGAACGGTGTCCAAAGAGTCAAGACCGATCAAACCCATTTTTTTCACAGGAGAGAAACGTATGAATAATCGAATTTTAGAACAGTATCCCCTTGATATGGAGGGAATTACGAAAGTGGAAATTCTCGGGCATGGGGGAGACGTATTCGTGATAGCAAGTGAAGCTCCTCCGGAATTCATAGCGGAGATAGAGGGGAAGATCCGATACCGAATCTCGAGAAAGGGAAATATTCTTAAAATCACCGCAATCTCTCCGGGTTTTCTTTCGGCAACAGGAACAATTCGATTCCAAGTGAAAATACCATCCGAATTGGACGTTAAGATAGTCGGTCGATCCGCTCCGATTCGCCTCAAAGGTCGGTTTTCATCCGTTACGGCAGCAAGTACCGAAGGAGATATGCGTGTAGAAAACGCCTCAGGGAAATTTACGTTAAGCTCTTCTAAGGGAGATATCGTCATGAGTAAAGTCGAAGGCAAGACGACCGCGTCCACAGCCAACGGCGATATACTTGCAAGCGGACTAATCGGCGACCATCTACTCGCATCTCCTTCCGGAACATTAACTTTACTTAATGGGTTAGGAAGATTCAGACTCTGTTCGGAATATTTCCTAAGTGCGAGCGAGATTACTTTGACGCCTGGATCGGAGAATTATTTCACCACAGGAGGTCCGCTTCGTTTAACCAATCTATTCCCCTCCGGCGGTTGCATGCTTCTCGCTAACGCACCTAAAGACAAAATTCGAAGCGACCTTCCTAATTTCAGAATCATCGAACAAGGAAAGCATCTGAAAGCTAGGGCGATCGGCTCTAACCCTTCCGTGCTCCATGCTCATTCTAAAGAGGAAATCCTCATTACTTCGGCGTCCCATAGCACATTCGGAGAAATATTATCCGCCAGCGCGTAAAAAGTCCGAAAACTTCCACGGACGGAATTCCCCCGACAGATATCTCAAAGAGAGGTCCTTTTTTACTCGGAACGATCTTAATGGTAAGGAGTTGATCCTATCCGAGTTTATAGTTAACCATAGGGATAAATTCCTAGTGCGCTTCTTCCCAGTTAGCTCCGAATTTGCCGGAAACCTTAATGGGCACGCTTAAAGGAAGCGCGTTCTCCATCAATTCCTTCGCGCTCTTTAAGAATTCGTCCTTTTCCTTCCTATGAACTTCGAATACCAATTCGTCATGTACCTGAAGTAATAGTTTGGATTTCCAACCCTGATCCGCAATTCGTTTATGGATATGCATCATCGCGATCTTGATCATATCAGCACAAGTACCTTGGATCGGAGTATTAATTGCTACGCGGCGAGCAGCCTCTTTCGACATTCGGTTGGTCGAATTAATATCCGGAACGGGGCGACGGCGTCCTTTTAAAGTTTCCACATAGCCTTTCTCTTCGCAAAAAGCGATCGTTTCATCCATGTATTTTTGGACGCCCGGATACTGAGTTAAATATCTTTCTATAAAGCCTTTAGCTTCGTCTCTCGGGACTCTTAAATTTCTACTCAACCCGTAAGGAGTAACGCCGTAAATTACGGAAAAGTTAACTACCTTCGCCTTATCCCTCATTTCCGGAGTGACATCGGTTTCGGAAACCCCGTACAAGGCCGATGCCGTTCGCTTATGAATGTCGATCCCCTTTTTATATGCGTCCACCATTGCAGGGTCGCCGGAAACGTGAGCCATGATTCTCAACTCGATTTGAGAATAGTCCAAGCTCAATAGTTCAAAATCCTTATGCCCGCTGATAAATCCCTTACGAATCAAACGACCTTCCTTTTCTCGAATGGGTATATTCTGAAGATTAGGATCGGTGGAAGACAGTCTTCCCGTTGCAGCAATCGTCATATTGTAATTGGTATGAATCCGCCCGTCTTTAGCAGACACCATAGTCGGCAGAGTTTCAACGTAAGTGGAGATCAGCTTCGTATATTTTCGATAATCCAAAAGTTTTTCTATGATCGGATGCTCGCCCAAAAGTTCTTCCAAAACTTCGTGATCCGTGGAATATCCGGTTTGGGTTTTCTTAACAACTTTCAATTTCAGATCCTCGAAGAGGACTTTTTGCAATTCCTTCGTCGAAGCGATATTGAATTCCCGACCGGCATATTTATGAATATGCCTAACCAGATCTTTCACTTCCCGCTGAAAATCCTTGGAAAGTTCGGCGAAATATTGCGCATCGATCGCAATCCCGGCCTTTTCCATATCCGCAAGAACTCGAATCAAAGGAAGATCGATTTCCTTGAAGACTGACTCCATTCCGGAATCTTTTACGGGCTTTCGCAATGCATTATATAATCTTAAAGTTATATCCGCATCCTCGGAAGCATATTCGGAAACCTTTTCCAATTCGACTTCCCAAAGATTCTTCTTATTTTTCCCGGTTCCCACCAGATCGGAATAATGAATGGTTTGATAGTTTAACAACTCCTTGGCTAAGTCGTCCATGTTATGATGTCTGGACTCGGGTTGCAAAATATAGGACGCGAGCATCGTATCAAAGACGATATTCGCGACTTCGAAACCGTGATTTTCCAAAACGATCAGATCGTACTTAATATTTTGTCCGACTTTCGGAATGGATGGGTCGGATAGAACAGGTCCGAGAATTTCGCGAACCTTTTCCAATTCCAAGAGTTGATCGCTAAACAGACCTTGTGAATGAGTGACAGGAATATAAAATCCTGTTCCATCTTGATTCGATACCGAAATCCCCAGAAGTTCGGCGTCGAAAGGATTTTGGGACGTCGTTTCGGTATCGACCGCCAAAATCGGAGATTTCTTCCAGGCTCTTGCGATCTTGGAAAGATCTTCGATACTTTCGATTCGTTTATAGATTCCTTTCTTACCGGCGGCCTTTCCATCCGAAGTTTCCGTTTCATCGGGAGGCGGTTCTTTTCCGGCGGCCTTAGCCAAATCCCGCGAAAGAACATTATAACCCTGCGATTTTAAATATCGAATCGCCTCATCGGAATTATATTCGGGAATTTTTAACTGCTCTTCGCCGACGCCTAAATCCAAATCTCTTTTGATCGTGGCCAGATCCCTCGAAAGAAAGGCGTTCTGTTTGTGTTCCAATAATTTCGTTTTTACGGAACCGTTTCGAATCTCCTCTATATTCTTATAAATACCCTCTAGATTTTTGTATTCCTGAAGAAGTTTGGAGGCGCCTTTATCCCCGATCCCCTTTACTCCCGGAATGTTATCGGAAGTATCCCCCACGATTCCCATATAATCGGGAATCTGCTTTACGTCCACGCCCAATTCTTCCTTTACCCAGGAAGAGTCGATCTCGACGAATTCGGTTACGCCCTTCTTCCCTCGGAGCATTTTAATATTCTTTTTTTCTAATAATTGATAAAGATCCTTATCTCCGGAGAAAATTAGGATCTCCTTGGCCTTCGATTTATAGGTTTCCGTTAAAGTTCCGATCACATCGTCAGCTTCATGGCCTTTAACTAGTAATATCTTAAATCCTAGCTTCTCCAGCGTTTCCATGATTTCGTGCAATTGCGGGCGTAAATCCTCCGGCATCGGCTTACGATTGGCCTTATAATCGGCAAACGTCGTTCCCCGTTCCAGAGGCCCCCCGGGGTCGAAAGTCATGGCAACATGAGTCGGAGTATAATCCTCGAAAAGCTTGAACAGCATTCTAAAAAAACCGAAAACCGCCCCGCTGGGTTGACCGGTCTTGGAATTCGTAAGATGAGTCGCGGCGAAAGCGTAATAGGCTCGAAACGCAAACGCGTGTCCATCGATAATCAATAATCTCTTCATGCAGCCTCTCCCGATTTTCCTTTTACAGGATTGGAATACAAATCTTCACCCAGAAAACTATAGTAGGCAAGCTCAGTTCGCTTTACGGTATTCTTTACAGAAAACTTTTTAACAAATTCCTTGTTAAACGACCCGAATACTTTTCGTAATTTGGAATCCTCAAGCAGAATCTTATATGCTTTGGCCAGAAAATTAGCGTCTCCCACCGGCGCGACGAAGGCCCCCTTTTCGGGTGTCAGCATTTCCGAAATCCCGCCTCCATTCGTAGCGACGATCGGAAGTCCTGCGGCCATCGCGTCCAAGACGGAGGTTCCCAATCCTTCTTCCTTGGAGGTGAGAGTAAAAATATCGAATAACGAAAGGAACTCCGGAATATCCTCGCGAAAGCCGGTAAAGACGACCTTATCGAGCAATCCTTTTTGTCGCGCCAAATCCTCCAGCTCTCGTCTAAGGCTGCCTTCTCCGACGATAAATGCCTTAAATTTTTGTTCAGTTTGAATTAATGCCAACGCATTCAAAAGGGTTTTTTGGTCCTTATGATCGACTAACGCAGCGATATTGCCTATTACCAATTCATCTTTTTGTAAATGAAATTCCTTTCTAAGAAAAGATGAGTTTGAATGTTTCCTAGAAGCGGGATTTAATTCGATACCGCTATAGACCGTAACGATCTTTGCCGGGTCAACTCCCCCTTGAATCAACACGTCGCGAATTTTATTCGAGACTGCAAGAAACAGGTCCACGCGCGGAGAAACATATTTGCGTTTACTAAACCAGTTCCTACGAATCTTAAAATCGACGCGACGGGAAACAATCAAGCGTACTTGCGGAAGCTTTGCCTTTGCTATCCAAGCGATGGAGTGAGCTTTTGCAGTATGAGCATGAATAATTCGAACTCCTTTTGCCCGAACCAAATCGCGAAGAGCATTTACGGAAGCGAAGTCCCATTCGCCTTTCAAAGGAAGAGTCACCGTAGGAAGTCCTGCTTCCTTAGCTTTCGCTTCCAATGCCGACCCGGGACGGCAAAGAATGAGCTGGGAAATTTTACGCTTTTTCAGACCTTCGGCGAGAAGAAAGAGCTGCCTTTCTCCGCCTCGCCAACCTGTTTCGGTATCTATATGTAGGATCACGCGATCTACGTTGGGTTCTAACCTCGAATTCTGCAAGGAGTTATACATCGTATTGCATCCTTAAAAAGTCCTCGACAAGGATATTCTGTTTTAGCGATTATATATCTACTATAACGGAGTAACTGCAAAATGTGTGAACTCTTAGGAATGAGCGCGAATGTTCCGACCGATATTTGCTTTAGCTTCACCGGCTTGATCCAACGAGGCGGAAAGACAGGACCTCATAAAGACGGATGGGGGATCGCATTCTATGAAGGAAAAGGTTGCCGCTTATTTCACGATCCGAATCCGAGTGTGGATTCTAAAGTAGCCGAATTACTTCAAAAATATCCGATCAAAAGCAATATCGTAATTTCGCATATCCGAAAAGCCAATCGAGGAAAAGTCGAGCTAAAGAACACGCATCCGTTCGCGAGAGAACTTTGGGGAAGTTATTGGACCTTTGCGCATAACGGACAATTAAAGGGAATCAAAAAGGAACCTCTAAAGGAATTTAGACCCGTCGGAACAACGGATAGCGAACATGCATTCTGCCGGCTACTTTCCGAACTAAAAAGAAAATTCAAGGATAGACCGAAAGATGAAAGGCGACTCATTTCAGAAATCGAGAAACTGCTCTCCATATTAGGGAAGAAAGGTGTTTCAAACGTCTTACTATCGGATTCCAAATATCTATATGCGTTTTGTTCCACAAAACTCGCTTACATTACCCGCCATGCACCGTTCGGAAAAGCCCGCCTCATAGATGCGGACATGACGGTCGATTTTCGAAAGCATACCGGTCCGAAAGATATAGTAACCGTACTTGCAACTCAACCTCTTACAAAGAACGAAACTTGGCATGATTTGAAAGCGGGCGAATTTCAAGTCTGGAAAGAAGGTCGTTTATTCTATCAAAAACCCTAAACTTTATTATAGAAATGTGAAGAAGAATAAGGCCCATATCAAAGCTAATATGACGTTACTCGCTGCAAACAAACCCAAGCGCCAAAAAATATGATTGAACGTTAAATGAACGAAACTGTGCAAAATTCGCGAGATCACATAGACCCAGGCCAAAATAAGATTCGTAAGATTCACGGAATTCGCAACGTATAGAATCGTGCAAATCACGTAAAATAGCATCGGCGCTTCCAACAAATTCATGTAATTTCGGTTCGGAATGGACACCCAAGGAGGAACTCGCTTGGATTCTCCGTATTTAAAATCTTCCGCAGTGACCTTCCCGGCAAAGGCCGCCCTAAACCGTCTGATAGGAATCAGCAAAACGACGAAAAAAGTAAGAAAACCTAAGGCTCCCATCGGAAATAGAATTAGATGATTTTGCATGTCCTCGTTTCCGGAGTAAGCTGCTAATGCCGCTTTCTCCTAATTCACCTCTTATAACCATAGTTGTAGCAATTGATACAGCGTCGTCATCTGAAAATTATTCTATGTAAGGATGTATTTTTTTTCTCCAATCCAAAAAAAACGGGTCCTTCGATTCGCAGATCTGCATATGATCTTTCGGGTACAATTTAAAAAGAAGGTTCCGTCATCGGAAGATTAAAACTCTATCCGATTTCTGAACAAAATTCAAAATAAAGCGACATCATTCAGTGAAAAATCGGGCAAAAATAACTTTCCCATTCGTTTAATAAAATGAAGGCAGAATCAAAGATGCGTTTGACAATCGGGAAGGTCGCTTTAAACATCTTAGCTTTCCTTACGTTCGGAATCGCTTCGATAAAAGAGCACTGAACGATAGGCAGAAAAAACCGTTAGAGTCCGCAATGCAAAATGAATATCTTATTTGAAACTTTAGTTGCGAGTCGGTCTAAGCGTAATTTTTAATCGGAAACGAATAAATCTCATGAGGTGAATGTCATGCGTCGTTTAAGTTACTTAATTATAGGAATACTTCTATTCTTATCAGCGTGTAATCTAATGCACAAGAGCGATAACAATCAAAACACAATGTTTCTGCTTTTAGCCGCGTTACTGAATAGCAATACTTGTCAGAATCAATCGGGGCTTGTGATTTGCATTCCTCCCGGAGTTACGAAGTAATCGCGAGAATACTATGAAGATAAAAATCATCACAGCCCTTGCCGTTATTTTTTTAGCTCTTAGCTTTTCCGTCCATTTAACCCGACAAAACCGATCTTCGGGAATCACGATAAGCATTCCGGATTTGAATCAATTGGACGCTGTCTTGAAAACGATGGCTACTGAAGAACCGCATTTTGCGACTTCGCAATCTTCATGGAAAATCGTGCTTGATGGACCCGCAAATGTGGAAGCGACTACAGCTTCGGACTGGGAAGCCGTGCGGCAATCCGCGACCTGGGCAAACGGAAATTCGACGATGGCTGATCGTATCATTATGGCCCTAAAAAACACCGGAGTCTTGAATAATTCCGGAAGTTTTCAATCCACTACCAACCTGAACGGAGTTCCGTTCAAAATAAAATTGCAAACTGGAGCCGCGTGCGGTACTGCCTGCCAAAATATTTCCTCTTCCGCGTATACCGGTACGAAGAATTTCTTGAATCGATTCAAAATCTGGAGAGCAAGCGACGGGTTGGACGCTCTAGAATTACTTTTCGATGATGTAAGGACTCCGAATACTACGAACGGCGTTTTATTAACGTATCGAATCGGAGTTTTAAATTCAACTTTATCAGATAATCCTAATTTGTTGGTGGAAAGCTATATTTATGGCGCCTCCCCCAGTCGTAGGCAAACGTACTCGTGGGCCGCTCCTTTCTGGCTTTCCGGAACAAATGCCGCGACTACTTCGGATCGAGGTCGAGTGATTTTGGAAGAAATGACACTAGGATTGCAAGGCGGCGGGATGGCGACCGGAATCTGCGTAAGAATCGCTGCAAGAACCGTCTCGATGACTACCGTCTGCGGAACTAATAACCATTATTATGCGCTTGCTTATGGTCAGAAGACTGTGAGCAATTTTGAAACCACGGCTCTATCCGGTGTTGCAATCAATAGCATGACGACCAATGGCACCATCTGCGGTTTCGATGTTCTGAAATTCGGGATCTTTAATGGGGGCGGATTTATCATGGATAACCTTACTTCCGGCACGATTCCGACCGGATATCCGGAACCTTCTAGTGGCGGCGGTTACCCAGGAGTTCAAACGCTTTTTAATAAACTTGGTACGGCACCTAACGGTACCGGAAGTTTCGACGATACGCAAAAGGCTACGATAGATACCGGTATGGGAAGTTCGATCAGTCTTCATCCTTCCGGCGAAACGGTTCCATTTTAGTTCCATAAAGAATGTTTAAATTACCTCGAGTATTTACGGGCGCGGGCATAATATTGCTCGCGTTTCTATTTCTTGTCTGCTCTAAGATCCGAACGTTTGCGGAAGAAAGAGGAATCTGTTCCGATTATAATTACGAACTACCGGAATCGTTTCCCTCTCCTGCTCATCCGCCGGATGTGTGCGTGACACCGAAAACGGTGGAACTAGGAAGGTTTCTATTTTACGATACAAACCTCTCGAAGGGACAGAATCAATCCTGCGCAAGCTGTCATAAGCAAAGTCTAGGTTTTTCCGACGGCCTAGCACGCGCGATCGGATCGACCGGCCGAGTTCATCCTCGCAATTCGATTGCGATCGCTAACGTCGGCTATTTTTCTCCTTATACATGGTCTAATCCGACTTTGAGAAGGTTAGATAATCAAACTCTCATTCCATTCTTCTCCGAAAATACTGCGACCACAATCGAAGAACTTGCGATCAGCGGGATCGAGCACGTAGTCGCGGCCCGATTGCAGTCGGATCCGAAATACGTCGCCATGTTTCTCGCGGCATTCGGAGAAAACAAAATCGATGTGATTCATATTGCACGCGCGATTGCGGCATTCGAAACTACGATGATTTCTTACCAATCTCCCTTCGATAGAAATGTTATGACTCCCTCCGCGATTCGAGGTAAACAGATCTTCGAATCCGAAGTAGGAGGTTGTTTTCATTGTCACGGTGGAAAAAATTTGAATATCGACGATGCAGTCGGCAATCTTACATTTCAGAACATAGGATTGTATAATGTTCGGAACAAAGGGGACTATCCGGATCAAGCTTTACACGGGGCCGCCGCTACATTACAAACTCAAGGTATTTATCAAACAACAGGGAAGGAAATCGATCGCGGAAAATTTCGAACCCCATCTTTAAGAAACGTCGCCGTCACCGCTCCGTATATGCACGATGGAAGTATCAAAACCATTCGTGAAGTCATAGAAGTGTTCGACAATGGTGGAAGAAATATCGCCTCCGGCCCCTTTTCAGGGGATGGCAGAAAAAACCCTCACAAAGATCCTAGAATTCGCCCGCTCAATTTAACCGAAGCGCAAAAAACGGACCTGATCGAATTTTTAAAGTCTCTTACTGATGATTGTTATCTGACAGATCCGAGATTGAGCGACCCGAATCAACCGGCGCCGATTCAACCCCATTATTGTCGGAAAATCCGGACAATCCGGTAATGCCACGAAGCCTAAATACGGAATCGGTTTTTGAATCAGAGAGAGAAATCACTTGCAAGACTACATGCGGAAAAGCTAAGATGAAATTCGATTTCATGCACGTTTATTCTGCCAAAACGGTCCCTTTTTTTATTCTATCATTCTTGTGCGTCGCCGGACAGCTTTCTTCCCAATCGACCGACATAGATACGGAAATCAATGCGCTACTTTCGACATTAGATTCTTGTAAAGGTTGCGTATTTATCCGCAACGGTTCGGAGCATACGGTTCAAGAAGCCAAAGCTCATCTTCTGAGAAAGTACGAAGCGACCAAGGGAAGAATCAAAACGACGGAGGACTTCATAGTAGGATTAGCCAGTAAATCCTCCATTACCGGAACCCCGTATAAGATTCGGTTTCCAGACGGCAAAGAAGTGGAATCGGAAAAGTGGCTAACTGAACAATTGGCGAAATTAAGAAAGCCCGTATCTCCCGGTAAAAAGAACAAGTAAATCAATCGACGGATTGTAATTAAAAAGTAATCAGCCTCTCACGGAATAGTTACAAAGTTTTCGTACTATCGAAAGCGATGTTCTCCGAAGTATATCCGAAAACTTTCATAAATAGGCATCCTTTGCGGATACTAGTCGTTACCGAAACCTTTCCGCCAGAAATCAACGGGGTTTCCAAGACGCTTTATAGAATGTTAAGCGACTTATTGCAGAGGGGACACGAAATCATATTAGTACGTCCTCGCCAAAACTCGAACGATATGGCGACCGCTAACGGCAACTACCGGGAAGTTCTTGTGCGAGGGGCGAAAATTCCGTTTTACGAAGATCTTCGATTCGGCTTTCCGGAGAAACGACTTCTTAGAAGATTGATGCAATTTGAAAAACCCGATCTCGTTCACGTAGTCACCGAAGGTCCGTTAGGTCTATCCGCAGTGAGAGCGGCAAGACATTTAAAGTTGCCGGTGGTAAGCGATTTCAGAACTAATTTCCATTCGTATGCGAGATATTATAAAGTCGGCTTTATCGGTAAACTCGTTCATTCTTACTTACGTAGTCTGCATAATTTAACTCACGCAACACTCGCGCCGACGGCGCAAATTGTGAAGCAACTCACGGCTTCCGGTTATAACAACGTGAAAGTTGTCGCTCGAGGAATCGACACCGCATTATTCCATCCTGCCCGCAAAGATTCTAAATTACGGAAAGAATGGGGTCTCTCACAATCCGATCTTGCCGTCCTCTATGTCGGAAGGTTGGCCCCGGAAAAGAATCTAGATCTTTTGGTAAAATCATTCCGTACGCTTCAAGCGAAAGAACCTAAGGCTAAGTTGATATTGGTTGGAGACGGCCCATCTCGGGAAAAGCTACGCGTTGAGAATCCGGATTTCTTTTTTTCCGGAATGAGAAAGGGAGAGGACTTAGCTCGGCATTATGCAACGGGTGATTTATTTTTATTTCCCAGCTTAACCGAGACATTCGGAAATGTCGTTATGGAAGCGATGGCTTCGGGTCTTCCGATCGTCGCTTACGATTATGCGGCTGCAAAAGAATATCTTTCTCACGGAAAGTCCGCGCTGCTCCCTGCGTTTGATAAAGAAGATGAATTTGCGGAACACGCGTGCATCCTCGCAGAAAACCGAACTCTCGCAAAAAAAATAGGAGCTCGAGCCCGCAAGGCCGCAGAAGCCTGCAGCTGGGAAGATGTTGCCGATGCCCTTGAATCAGTTTATGCGGAATTTAAAAAACCGAAGCACAAGAAAATCAAAGCTCGAAAAAGCGCAAAATTGAAGGTTGCGATAGGCCGCGCGTAATTGGAATTTCCTAGGAATTATATTAAAAATTCTTTTTTTTACTTGTACTTTCTTTTTAATTCATATAATGACGGGCATTCCACGGCAAGGAGTTAGAAGCCTATGCTGAAGTTCCCTGGACACAAACCCGAACGAAACCTTTCCGTCTCTAAACGAGAAAAATACTTACCTCTCTCAAAAATTTCGCACAAAATATCTCACCCCCGACAAAAGCGCTTCCGACAAAGAAATCGGGAAAAAAGGCAGACTAACAACCTATAGTCAGCTTACTATGGTTTCCCATGGAAAACATAGACGCTAAAACGATTAGTCTTTGGGTTATGGCGATGCTGTATACGATAGCCGGCATTCTCCATTTTATTATACCCAAGTTTTACTTGCGAATCATGCCTCCGTGGATCCCTTATCACAAGCTGATAATACAACTCAGCGGTGTTGCGGAAATTCTATTGGGATTAGGATTATTCTTTCCTCAGACCAAATCATTATCTGCCTGGGGAATTATTCTTTTGCTCATCGCCGTATTTCCCGCAAACGTATACCATTATCAATCACGGACCAAACGGGATCCGCCGACCACCCTTCTTATTCTTAGGCTACCGCTTCAACTGGTCCTAATTTATTGGGCTTACATATACACGTAATTTTGTTCTTGCATCGGAATTAACGATTTGTTCCGATGCATCTACACTTTCCGGGAGGAAGCTGGGTGAAATTCCCGCGCTGACCCGCAACTGTAATCTTCGCCTTCGTATCGTTTTACGAAATGACGGCGAAGTAAGCCAGATCTTCCCCGCGATTTATTGACCTCGAGGTTTAGGTTCGTCGCATCTCGCCTTAACGCACACCGTGCATTTAGCGAAGGGCCCCCGAAAGTAGATTCGGGGATGCTCTAGAAAAGATCTCGACCTAGCCTAGGAAAACATGCCGCGTAGGCTCGACTTTCCGAATGCCGCGTTTTGAGCTTTTTCAAAATATCACATTTTTATAATGTGATGAGACTCCTCCGAATACAAAGGAGGACGTCGCTTGGTTGTTTCAAGATTTTATAAAATCTCATTCTTTCTCGTATTCTTTTTTTTCGCTCCAAAAGTCGATGCACAAAAAGCTTCAAAAAATGATGCCCCAAACGTACAGGAATTCGGCCCATCGGAAGCGAAGGAGGCAAAAGGAAAATCCGATTCGATAGAAGTGCGGGCAAAATCCTCGGGAAAATCCGCGAGCGAAGGTAGAATCGGTTCCGACAGGTTAAAAGCGAGACCGATTTATGCTACAGGAGAAATTGCGGAAGCAATTCCAGGAGTCATCGTAACTCAACATAGCGGCGGAGGGAAGGCGAATCAATATTTTTTGAGAGGTTTCAATCTAGATCATGGAACGGACTTCTCTACAAGCCTGAACGGAGTTCCGATCAATAACCCTAGTCACGCGCATGGCCAAGGCTATACCGACTTAAATTTTATCATCCCCGAACTAATTCAAGAAATACATTATAAAAAAGGAGTATATTACGTGGACGAAGGGGACTTCTCCTCCGCCGGCGCAATGCAATTATCTTATTTCAAGAGCCTGACAAAGGGGATAGCGAAGATCGAAGGCGGAACTTTGGGATTCGGGCGATTTGTCGTTGCTAAGTCCGAAGCTATCGGGAGCGGAACTTTATTATATTCTTTAGAATATTCGCATTCAGACGGCCCCTGGAGCATTCCCGACAATTATAAAAAGTTAAACTCTCTAATTTCATATTCGAAAGGTGACGAAAAAAAGGGGATTTCAATTCAAATACTCGGGCATAAAGGCTCATGGCACGCAACGAATCAAATTCCCGAGCGATCCTTACAAAAAGGGAAATCCTGGGTCGATCCGAATAGCGGAGGACTTGATCGGTATGATTCCGTCGATCCGACGGACGGAGGTAAAACCCAAAGAGCTAACGTGATGTTCGAAGCCCATAGAACTGGGATCGACTCGGAGGCAAAAATCATATTGTACGGAGTATATTATGATTTTAATCTATTCTCAAACTTTACCTATTTTTTAGACGACCATGTCCGAGGTGACCAGGTGGATCAAGTCGATCGAAGATCCTTCGCAGGCGGAAAGGCTTTCTATAAACAACGCTCCCTAGTTTCGAGAATTAAAATTGAAAACACATTGGGAATTCAGGTTAGGAGGGATTATATTTTAAACGATCTTTATCATACCGAATCTAGATCAAGATTAGAATCGAGAAGCATAGACCGAATCGTAGAATCCTCGATTTCTCCGTATTTCGAAAATCAAATACGCTGGTCGGAAAAGATTCGGTCTTTTATTGGCGTTCGAGGAGAGACTTTCCTGTTTGATGTCCAGGATAGAATACAGAATGTCGGAATCGAACGAAAAGTATCGATAGCGAATCCGAAAAGCGGACTCACTATCGGGCCTTGGCTTAATACGGAAGTATACATAAACGCAGGTTATGGATTTCACAGTAACGATGCAAGAGGGCTCCTAAATAAGACCTCGCCGAGTACGCCGTTAGTTAGGACTCGCGGAGGAGAGCTTGGACTCAAAACGGCGGCAATAAACCATCTTATGGCTACATTAGCTTTCTGGAGATTGGATCTCGATTCAGAGCTCGTCTATATAGGAGATTCGGGAACTACGGAGGCGAGTCGACCGAGCACGAGAAGCGGAATGGAATGGTCCAACGTGTATTCGCCTTACACTTGGCTGACAATCGACGCGGACATTTCCGTTTCCATGGCTCGGTATAGAAATAGCAATCCGAGCGGAGATCATGTACCGCAAGCAATACAAACGGTCTTCGCTTCCGGAATCAGTTTTGAAAAAGAAGGCTATATAGCTGCGATTCGAGTCCGTTATTTCGGGCCTCGGCCCTTGATCGAAGACGATTCGATTCGTTCATCCGCTAGCACTATTTGGAATCTGCGGCTCGGAAAAAAAATCCGGGATTCTTGGTCCGTCAATTTAGAAGTTTTTAATTTAATGAATTCACTCGCAAGTCAAATTCAGTATTACTATCCGACTCGTTTAAAAAACGAACCTCCGGGCCCCAACGACGGTGGATATAACGATATACTGACTCATCCGGTTCCTCCCAGAAACATTAGAATATCATTAAGTATAAACTTTTAACCGACGGGGATCCCGTAATATTCGGGAGACCCGAACCGAGAAACATTGATTAAGAGAATTGATCGATTTGGAGATCAAAATGATTATAATCGAATATACGTCCGATTAAAATAGAAATCCTAAGTCCGTCGCTTTTTTACCGAAGACCCAAAAAAATCCTATGCAAAATTTCTAAGCCCGGTATAGGCTGGAAGCACGGACAGTTTATATAGGAACGTAAGTGTATCGCACTTGCGGAAGACGGTGAGATTCCGTCACGGTACCCGCCGCTGTAAGAGGGACGAAAGGAGCAATAAGTCACTGGGGAAACCTGGGAAGGCGCTCTAAGTAGGATGAACTCAAGTCAGAAGACACCCTATCAAAACCCTGAGTGAGGAATCTGCTTCGGAATTAAGGCAGACTCCCGCGAAAAACACATAATAACTAGCGCAATGTAAGAGCGAGAGCTTTTCTCGCCCCTTATTCTGCACCTAACAACGATTATATGTAATCTAAGGAGATTTTTATGCCAGCGATTTCTATAGGAAGAAATCAAATTCAAAGGATTTCGGCGCTTCTGCGACCCTTATTCATTATCGGAATAGCGGTGATATCCATATTTCTGGTATATTTGATTGGATTGGAATCAATGCCAGCCGTTCATGATACCTTTCATGATCTTCGACACAGCGCCGGATTTCCATGCCATTGACGAGATGGGATATATTGCTTTCCTTTTGTCAAAAAGGCTGCAAGTCCGGGCTTCTCGCCGGAATCCTTTGGGGATTGCTGTTTCTTTTCTTTACGAGTCCTCTAATTTGGGAAGCGGAGACTTACGAAGAGAAAGGTAGTCACCATCACATTCAGGAAACATTACATTCTCGTAATCATGCGGTCGGTCAATTCGATCTAAAAGAAAATCTAAAATTGCAGCTCATTCCGACAGTTGTAGGTTGCGTCCTTCTTGGGGGAGCCTTCGGAATGATCTCTTCTTTGTTTCTTGGAGTAGGTTTTTCTTTCGGTTTCCTTTCCCGAAATTTCTTCCAATCTCCGATTCGGTCCGCATTCTTAACCGCCCTCGTCGGATTTCTAATATTTCATGGAATCCCATCCATCGGCAATCCGCCGGAACTCCCCGGGGGAAACGGAAGCGAAGAAAGTTTTGCCTCACGCCAACTCTGGTGGATTCAATCCGTCGCTTGTTCCTTTACCGGAGTTTTAATTTACCTTATAATATCTTCCGGGAAGTCCGCAAGAATCGTTAAGGTATTCGGATTTTTAATCGGGCTTTCCGTAGCCTTCCTGCCTTTCTTGAACTTGATAAACACCGAGGCACTAAACTCTCCGGTTCCTATCGAATTACGTTCACGTTTTATATATTATAGTCTAACGATAAACTTTATCTTTTGGTTAAGTTTATCGATGCAAGTTTTCTTACGATTAGCCAAAGATAAGACGATCGACGCATACAGAATACGCGACAGAGAAATGCTTATACAATGAGTTCTTCCCGTTCGGATAAGTTAGGTCTTTTAATCGTAGGACACGGAAGTCGTGAAACGCGATCAAATTATGAATTCGAACGTTTCGTTAGTGAATATTCCGTTCAAAGACCCGATTTGGAAATTCGACACTCATATATCGAACTTGCTCGGCCGGAATTTAAAATAGCGCTGCGAGAATTCGCTCAAATAAATTCCACCATTCTGATTCTTCCCCTGTTCTTATTTTCCGCCGGACACACCAAAAACGATATTCCTATCGTTCTGGACGAAGTTAGGAGAGAATTTCCGACCGTAAGATTAATACCTGCAAACTGCGTAGGCGTCCATCCCGCTATGCTGGAACTCCTACATACCCGCGCTTCGGAGAGCATAATTAAGAAAGACGGGATTCCTAAAAAAAGAGGAGTGATAATAGTTAGCCGAGGATCCTCCGACGCGGATGCAAATTCAGAATTCTATAAACTAGTTCGTTTATTCGAAGAAAGTAATGAATATAGTTTCGTAATACCCTCTTTTATCGGAATTACTAAACCGCTTTTATCGGACAGCCTGGAAGTTGCGGCAAAGCTACGACCCGAAGAATTACTGATCTTACCGTATTTTCTCTTCGGAGGAAGACTTATAAAATCGATCCAGGAAAAGGTGGAATCCTTTACGGATAAATTTCCCTGGATCAAATCTATCATTGCGCCTCATTTTGGGTCGGACCCGGCCATTTTCAAAGTTCTAAACGATAGAATTCAGGAAGCGATTGCCGGAACCGGAATCCTTCCTTGTGCAACCTGCGAGTATAGGGAACGGCTTCCGGGTTTAGCAAGTAAAGTCGGGGGCTTAAAAGCTTTGCTATGGAGCGTCCGGCATATGGAGACTCATTCCCAGGCCGCTCCGCACGAATTCCCGCACAGAAATATCCAAAAACATATATTAGTTTGCGATAATATAGATTGTTCCGCTAAAGGAAGTGTTCCATTAATCGCAAAGTTACGATCCGAAATAAAGAGAGCGGGTAAACAAAAGGATTTTCGAGTCACTCGAGCCTCCTGCCTAGGTCGTTGCGGCGAAGGTCCCTCGCTTGTCGTCTATCCCGACGGAATTTGGTATCAGGGTGTTCGAGAAATGGATGCCCCTGAAATAGTTAGAGATCATTTGTTAAACGATCGAATCGTTTCGAGATTAGTCGATACGATAATGCAATAGGAGAAATATAAATGGCGTGTCATGAAATCGCGGCTCTGCGACTCGGAATGATGAATGTATTGGGAATCGAAGACGAAGTCACTCGTATTCACGAAGCAAATGAAATCGGTCAAAATCTACTAGCCCAGCCTGGACCGATTCAAAGTCTTTCGAAAGCGAGCAATTTAACGTCTCTTCTTCAATTCTACGAGAATAGTCTTACGGAACTAGAGCAAAAGATATCCGTTCTGGACCCTTCGGATCCTAAGCTTTCGTATTATCGATCTCTTTTAATTCTTACCAAAAAAGTGGAACTCGAATTGAAAAACACATTCCATAATATGAATACGATCTTCAACGATTTGGAAGAGATGCACGACTTCGTTCACGAGATCTATCCCGGGTAAGGTCGATTTATGGCTTCCGTTCCAAAGACAACCACTCTCATTGATAGAAAGACAATCGACGAACACTATAGTTTGTATACGTTTGTTCTCTCCGAGAATGAATCGCTAAACTCCGTCGGCGGCCAATATATAATCATAAATTCCGGCAAAACTTCCGCAGACGGGAAACAATTAAAAAGAGCATATACGATTCTTTCCGCAGACTCGGAACATTCGACCTTTCAACTATTAATTCGAAAAGTCGATTCGGGAAATGTAACCGCTCATTTGCAAAATCTTGCGATCGGAACCGAGTTGGAATTCTCCGGTCCTTGGGGAAAATTTGCCGGAAATACGAATTGGCCTAAATCTGGTTCGGCGCTACTAATCGCAACCGATAGCGGCATTACTTCATCCTTATCCTTGCTTTCTTGTTCTAAATTTCGCGACCGGATTAATTTTACCAAGCTTGTATGGCTACTATCATCCGCCGAAAAACAGGATTTGGTCGCGTGGGTTCGTCGGGAAATTTCTTCTAAGAACGTAAACGTCGAATTTATTCCGGTTCGACCTACCGGAGACATGTGGCAACCGAGTGCTGCGCTTTCGTTTATCCGATGGGCTTTAAGAGATCGGAATTCGTTTTCTAGTTTTTTCTTGAGCGGAAACGGAACGATATTAAATGAAATTAAAATACTCCTGGAAGAAACCGGAGCGGATTCGGAATTCATCGGCGTTGAACCTTTTTTTCGTTCGGAATCATTAAATGAAAATGGAATTCGTCTCGGCGCTTGAACGACAGAGTAAAAATGAATGGCGGCAAAAGAATTAAGAGAGGGATTTACGACTGGCGCTTGTTCCGCTGCGGCCGCAAAAGCTGCAACGAGAGCGTTAATCAAGAAAGCGCCTATTCTAGAAATCGAAACGACTCTTCCGAACAAGCGAAAAGTCACTTTCCCTTTGAAGCGTTGCGAGTTGAACGAAGATATGGCGATCTGTAGCATCATCAAAGACGCTGGCGACGATCCTGATTGCACGCATGGCGCCGAATTGACCGCAGAAGTTCGTTTAACGCATTCCAACGAAGTCATCTTAAAAGGCGGGGAAGGAGTCGCAACAGTTACAAAAGCAGGACTCGGTCTCGAAGTAGGATCTCCCGCAATCAATCCCGTACCAAGAAAGAATATTACGGAAATGATATTAGAGGAATTAATCGGAACATCCTTTTCGGGCGCCGAAGTAACCATCAGCGTTCCCGGCGGCCAGGAAATGGCTAAAAAAACCATGAACGAACGGTTGGGTTTAATTGGCGGAATATCTATCCTCGGAACAACGGGAATCGTAAAACCTTATTCGACGGCGGCATACAAAGCTAGCGTTATTCAAGCGATATCGGTCGCGAAGGAATTGGGGTCCGACACAGTCGTACTCACGACCGGCGGTAAGTCCGAAAAATTCGCAATGGATCTTCTCCATGAACTAAACGAATCTTCGTTTATACAAGTCGGAGACTTTATCGGGACAGGAATCAAAAGTGCGGTTAAGGAATCTATGGCGCAGGTCATAGTCGTGGGAATGATCGGCAAGCTTTCAAAGATGGCGGACGGAGTCATGATGACACATCGAGGGGGATCCTCCGTCAACACGAAACTTCTGGCCGAGATCGCACGATCGAAAGGAGTGCCTGAGAAAGTTTGTATCGAAACGGAAGCGGCAAATACTGCGAGACATGTGTTGGAGCTGTGGAAAGAAACCGGTAACACCGGAATACTATCAACGATTTGCCGAAAAGTCTCCGAGAATTGCACGAAGCACGCCGGCACGAATTTAAAGATATCCTGTTATCTCGTCGATTTTGACGGAGCTCCTCTCGGCGAGTATATTGCAAAATGAGAATATATTTAAAGGACTTATTATCACCACTATGAACGACATGCGACAAATGACAACCCTTGGACGAAATATAGAAGATAAATCGTTTCAAATCATCGACGAAGAGGCGGGCGCCCATTCTTTTCCTCCGCCCGATTGGGAAATCGTTCGCAGAATCATTCATGCGACCGCCGATTTTGAATTCAAAGACCTTACAAAAATACATCCGGAGGCAGTGTCATCAGGCATCACAGCATTGAAACGCGGCTGTTCGATTATTTGCGACGTGCAAATGATCTTAGCCGGTCTGAATCGGGAGCGGCTCGATGCTTACGGTTGCAAAACTCATAGCTTCATTTCCGATCCGGACGTAATTCAAAAAGCCAAAGAAAAAAATTCTACAAGAGCAATCGAATCGATTCGAAAAGCGTCTGATCTTGGCCTCTTAGACGGAAGTATCCTTGCTATCGGGAACGCGCCTACCGCTCTCTTGGAGATAGTCCGTTTGATCGAAAGTAATGAAGCGAAACCTTCCTTGATTATAGGAGTTCCCGTCGGCTTTGTGTCGGCAAGCGAATCAAAAGAATCGGTAATGGCTTTACAAGGCTCCATTCCCTATATCATAACTCGGGGTAGAAAAGGAGGCAGCACGATTGCCGTAGCGATCCTGCATGCCCTTCTATTATTATCCGCCAAAGGAAATCATGTATGAAAGCCGTCGTGGTAGTCGGAATCGGAGACGACGGATGCGTCGGCTTATCCAGTCAGGCTATGGGAGCAGTTGCGAGAGCAAACATACTCGCCGGAGGAGAAAGACATTTGGACTTTTTTCCCGAGTTTGACGGACAACGAATACCGTTAAAAGAAAACATTACTGCGACAATCGATCATATTGCCGAACTTTCCGGGGAAAATACCATCTGCATACTCGCTTCCGGTGATCCTCTATTTTACGGAATCGGAAATTTAGTAAGAAAAAAAATCGGAGTGGAGCACGTCGAATTCATTCCCGCACCGAGTTCTATGCAACGAGCCTTTGCGAAAATCGGAATCAATTGGGATGACGCTAAGATCATTTCCTTGCATGGACGCGACAAAACAGGATTCGTAAATAAATTAAAATTTCATAATAAAGTCGCCTGTTTTACCGACGGGTCGAACTCTCCCGCCTCAATCGCTCGAAATATGATGGAGTTCGGGGAAACGGATTGGATAGCCTACGTCTGCGAAAATCTAGGAGGAAAAGACGAGGTAGTTCGGAAATTTACGATTTCTGAATTAAGTACGATATCCGATATTTCCGATCTAAACGTGTTAATTCTTATTAGGGAAGACTTGGAATGGAAACGTCCTTCGGTCATTCCTTATAGAGAGGAAGACGAATATGCAAAGAGAATTCCTAAAAAAGGCTTAATCACCAAAAAGGAAGTGAGAATTCTATCCCTTGCCGCTATGGAAATTCGGACCGATTCCGTTATTTGGGATATCGGTGCAGGTTCGGGCTCCGTCTCGATAGAAGCTGCTTTTCTAGCTTCTGAAGGAAGAGCGTATGCTATCGAAATCGATCCGGAAGGGGTAGAAATTTGCCGGGAGAATAAACTTTCTCATACAGCCGATAACGTTTTCATAATTGAAGGTCGAGCGCCGGAAGCACTCTCTGACCTCCCGTCTCCGGATTGCGTATTCGTAGGCGGATCTAAGGGGAGTCTGGAAGAAATCATAAACATATCCTATCAAAGATTGAAGGAAGGCGGTAGACTCGTCGTAAATGCTGTCACATTGGATAACGTATCAGAGGCATACCAAGCTTTCAAGAATCTCGGGTCGGAAATGGAAGTAATTCTGCTCAGCGTCTCAAGAGGGCAAAAATTGGCGACGTATCTCCGCTACGAAGCCTTGAACCCCATTCATATCTTTAAAACTATTAAACGAAACATGGAATTATAATGAACCAAATCAAAACGTTAGGCAAATTATTCGGGGTCGGAGTCGGCCCGGGAGCGACCGATTTAATCACGTTAAGGGCAATCAATGTCCTAAACGATGCGGAAGTACTCGCAATTCCTAAAAGCAGCGAACACCTACCCTCTTTCGCATGGAGAGTTTGTTCCCCGCTTGTTAAGGAAAATCCCGAACAGGAAAAAATTTTTCTGCATTTCCCGATGAGCAAAGACCCCTCGGTTCTAGTACCCGCCTGGGACAAAGCTTTCAACGAAATCGGAACAAGATTGATGGACGGAAAAAAAGTCGCGTTCATTACTCAAGGCGATCCTTCCGTATACAGTTCCTGGAATTACCTTAGGGAGGAGGCTCCCGATCGATGGCCGGGAATCGAGATAGAAATCGTTCCGGCAGTCACTTCAGTAACCGCAATCCCCGCCGCATTACAAATTCCGTTAGCCGACGGACGCGAACGCTTTTGCGTCCTACCAGCAACTTACGGTTTGGAAGATCTGCCTAGACTTGTAGAAGACTTTGATTCGATCGTTTTAACCAAAGTCGGCCAAGTCATCCCTGAATTAGTAAGAATTTTAAAACTGCTCGGGCTCTTGGAAAACGCAACCTACGTTTCTTACGGAACTACCGATAAACAGAAAATCGTAACCGATTTGGAATCGATTCAAAACGAAAGCTGCGATTACTTCTCCATGGTTTTAATTTCCATCCGCAAACGAAAAGGAGTGCTTCGAGGAGAGATACATGAATCCGATTAGAAAGCCGTACGCCATCTATGCGATTACGAAACATGGGATTGTGATCGGCGAGCGACTTCGGAAATCTCTCGACGGCGCCGATCTCTTCGTATCGAAAAAATTCTCGGATCAGGCACCCGCAAATTCGTTAAGTCTATCTTTGCCGATGGATTCGACATTGCGGGAAACGTTCACTCAGTACGACTGCCACATTTTCATAATAAGTGTCGGAGCCGTAGTGAGAATGATCGCACCTCTATTACAAAATAAGAAAGTAGATCCGGCAGTCATATGCGTGGATGATAAAGGTCTATTCTCTATCTGCGTTCTTTCCGGTCACGTAGGCAGAGGCAATTTTTTTACTCAAATCGTTTCCAAGGAGTTAGAAAATACGCCTGTGATCACCACCGCCTCTGACGTAGCCGGAACCCTGACCGTTGATATCTTAGGAAGAGACTTAGGTTGGGTTTTGGAAGATCAGGATAGAAACGTTACCCGTGCCTGCGCTGCAGTCGTGAATGAAACCAAAGTAATATTCGTGCAGGAATGCGGAGAATCGGATTGGTGGCCAAAAGATAAACCTTTGCCTCCCGGCGTCGAATATTCCACTTCGCTCGAGACTGTTGATCCGAGCAAGTATGAAGTATTATTAATCGCTTCCGATCGATCGAACATAAGACAAACTCATCCGAACCACTATAATAATTCCGTAATATATAAACCCAAAAGCCTTGTATTAGGATTGGGTTGTGATCGTGATATATCCTTCGAAGATGTAAGATCCGGGATTATGACAACGTTGGAAGAGAACGGTTTAAGTTTGAAAAGTGTTCGTGCGATCGCGAGTATCGATCGAAAGTATAACGAGCAGGCCTTCCTTGAAGTGGCCGAAAAATATCAATGGGAATTTCTCACGTTCCCGGCGCCGGATTTGGATCGAGCTTCCGGCATTGTTTCACCCTCCTTGATGGCGATGAAGCATGTAGAAACCCGATCGGTTTGTGAAGCTGCGGCATTGCTCGGCGCAAGTACCGATTTGCTATTAGTCCCTAAAAGAAAATACAAGAGAACACCCGAGAGTAAAAATCTGACAGTAGCGGTTGCCAGAATTCCTTTTTTACCAAGAGAGGAAGTTTCGATTACGAAGGAGGTGATCCACTCATGACGCGAGGAAAACTAAATTTGGTCGGAATCGGTCCGGGAAGAGACGAACACATAACGCCGGCCGCACTCGAAGCGATCAACGAAGCTGAATATGTGATCGGTTACTCGACGTACATCGGCCTAGTCCGTCATCTATTAACGGGAAAACAAGTCACAAGAACGGGAATGACCGAAGAGATAGGGCGAGCCCAAGCTGCAGTTGAGGCTGCCGCTAACGGTAAGATCGTCGCTCTTATTTCATCCGGCGACGCGGGGGTTTATGGAATGGCCGGCTTAGTGTTTGAAGTACTGCGAAAAATCGGATGGAAGCGGGGGGATTCTCCCGAAGTTCGAATCTTTCCGGGAATCAGTGCGGATAATT
Source organism: Leptospira fainei serovar Hurstbridge str. BUT 6 (assembly GCF_000306235.2). NCBI lineage: Bacteria > Pseudomonadati > Spirochaetota > Leptospiria > Leptospirales > Leptospiraceae > Leptospira > Leptospira fainei. The sequence goes on along the minus strand of NZ_AKWZ02000010.1, from coordinate 1,417,513 downwards.
CATGCGCCTCTCTCGTTGGAGCTCCTCTAGTACATGACTCTTGCCGAATTTCTCTTTCGGATCTACTCACTCCCTGGCCCATTATCGCAAAGCGAATCGATTCTGCCGCTAAAGGCGACTTCGTAATTTCATTGTATAATCCCGCTTCCGGACGAAGACAAAGACAGATTCTCGAAGCGACTCGTATTATCAGTCAATACAGACCGGGTAACACTCCCGTTGCGCTTATCAAAAGCGCTTATCGGAAACAACAAAACGTCGTCCTATCCGATTTGGATCATTTCCTAGATTTTGAAATCGGGATGAATACAACGGTTATCGTCGGATCATCCAATAGCTTTATTTATGAGGGATTTTTCATAACCCCACGAGGCTACTCGAATAAATATTCTTTGGAGAGTGGCGAGATACAGAACGGCCAGAGAAAAGGATTTTCATTAAGAACCGAAGGCGATTTATCAGAAAAATCAAGCGCTTCGAACGGCGATAGAACTTTAAATATTACTAAAATACCGAATGCATTCGTTCGAGCTAGTACTTCGGTTATAGAACCGGAAGAACCGACCGTGCAAGAAACTAAAGTCGAGCATTCTGGACAGGATTCCTCGGTAGTATCCGCGCTGAATGCTTTACGATTCGTTCAATCCGTTAAATCGCCCTCGACGAAAACGTCGACGCTAAAGGAAGAGATTAACGATTTCGGTAAGATCGGAAGGCTTGCCGGAGCCCTTTTATACGAATCGAACGGGGAATATTATTTAATCGGAAAGCTTAAACGACCTTGCCGATTCGAGGATTTCGGTTTTTCCCATATGGAAGACCAGACTCTCCACTGGGCCAAGCTTACCGTAACGGATTCGAAGCTTGCACAAGCGAATTTTTTTCAATTCATAGTTCCGTTAAAAACGACTCCCGAGGACCTTTATGATAGATTTGCGGTTTATCGTAATTCGTCGATTAGCGAAAGAATTACGACATTGCTGCAGGATTCAAGCGATAAGGTTATTTGGAATGAATCGGAATATTGGGATTTGAGTTGGCTATCGTCTCTACCGAAGCCGATTTGGACAATTGTTCGAGACGAACTATTAAAATGTTCATGAGAAATTTATTATGAAAGTTTACATCATCGGAGCAGGACCGGGCGATCCTGAACTAATAACGATAAAAGGGGCAAAACGGATCGAAACGAGTCCTATCGTACTCTACACCGGTTCTCTAGTTCCAGCAAAAGTGATCGGCATGGCAAATCCTGATGCAAAAATAATCGATTCTTCCGGTATGACATTGGATGAAATCATCCAAGTTTTAAAGGAAGCTTTCGAAAAAGACCAGGACGTGGCAAGAGTTCATACGGGCGATCCTGCGATTTTCGGATCGACGGCGGAGCAGATGCGAAGAATGGACGAATTAGGAATTCCTTATGAAATCATTCCCGGGGTTTCCTCTTTTACCGCGGCCGCGGCAGCTTTAAACAAGGAACTTACTCTTCCCGAAATATCGCAAACAGTCATTATCACTAGAGCGGAAGGTCGAACGCCGATGCCTCCAAAAGAAAAATTGGAAGTTTTAGCTCAATCGGGCGCAACTCTTGTCTTTTTCTTGAGCGCACTTCTGCTTAGAAAAATTACAGAGCGACTTATCCCTTATTACGGTGAAGATTGCCCCGTTGCCGTAGTTCAAAAGGCATCCTGGCCGGAGCAGAAAATCGTATTGGGAACGTTATCCGATATTTCGGAGAAAGCTAAAGCGGAAAAAATCAACGCAACAGCAATCGTCTTTGTCGGACGAGTTTTGGACTGCCACGACTTTGCGGATTCTCGATTGTATTCCCCCGATTTTTCCCATAAATTTAGGAAGAAAACGAAATCACCGAATCATGTTCCGATCGATTCATCTCTACCGGGTTAAGTATGGAAATTTCGGCTAAAGAACGTCGCGGATTAATGATCGTTAATACTGGCGAAGGTAAAGGGAAAACCACCGCAGCATTGGGAATGATATTCAGATCTCTCGGAAGAGGTATGCGCTGCGGGATAGTTCAGTTCATTAAGGGAAAGTGGGAAACGGGCGAGAGAAAATTCGCAAAAAAAATTCCAGGATTGGATTTTTATGTCATGGGACTCGGATTCACATGGGATAGCGAAGATCTGGATAAGGATAAAAAGGCGGCTCTCGCAGCTTGGGAATTATCAAAAAAAATGATATTAGGCGGAGAGCACGCGTTAGTCGTCCTAGATGAAATTACCTATGCCTTTCATTTCGGATGGATAAGCGTCCGGGAAGCCTCCGACGTATTCGAAGCGCGACCTACTCACGTTCATATTGTTCTAACGGGAAGAAATTGCCCGGAACTCCTACTTGAGCAGGCGGATCTCGTAAGCAAGATCGAAGCAGTCAAGCATCCGTTTCATAAAGGGATAAAAGCCCAGGCTGGAATCGACTTTTAAGAGGACAATTGGAAAAATTACCGAACATTCCCAGAATCCTGATTGCCGGCTCCGGCAGCGGCGTCGGAAAAACAACAACGGTGCTCGCGTTATCTCAAGCTTTCAAAAGACGAGGCATGAAGGTTTCGACGTTCAAGTGCGGACCCGATTATCTAGATCCGACATATCACACTCTAGTCGCCGGAGTCGCTTGTCAGAACTTAGACGGTTGGTTGATGGGTCGAGAAGCAGTATTAAAAACTTTTCAAGCAGCCAGTGCCGGAAGCGATATTGCGATAATAGAAGGAGTCATGGGTCTCTTCGACGGTGCATCGCCCATAGGAGAAGCGGGATCAAGCGCTGAAATCGCTAAATGGTTGGAGGCGCCAACCCTAATCGTATTAAATGCCGGCGGAATGGCTCGCACAGTCGCTGCCCTCGCCATAGGATTAAAGAATTTTGATGCGAATTTAGAAGTCAGCGGAGTGATTACCAATTTCATAGGTAGCCATGGGCATCGAGAAATTTTGAGCTCCGCGCTGGATCCTTTTCTTCCTTTGGTAGGAGGATTTCCCAAGTCTCCGAATTACTCCTTTCCGGAAAGACATTTGGGACTCCATAGCGCGCAAGAAGCCGGGATAGAAGATAGCAAGCTCGCTTATTGGGGTGATTTATGCGAAACTTGGTTTGATTTGGATAAAATCTGGGCGATTGCTTCTGAAAAACTGTACACGCCTATCACTCTTGAGTCGGAAACAGGTCGACCCAACAATTCATATAAATGCAGAATCGGATTTGCGAAAGATAATGCATTCCATTTCTATTATGAAGATAATTTGCGAAGATTGAAGATGGCCGGTGCGGAGTTAATTCCCTTCTCCCCGATTTCGGATTCTAAGCTTCCGCAAATAGACGGCATTTATATCGGAGGCGGTTATCCCGAACTGTTTGCCTCCGAACTATCGACTAATAAAACCCTTTTAATGGAAATTCATGAATTAGGAATGAAAGGGCTGCCAATATACGCGGAATGCGGTGGACTTATGTATTTGTCGGAAGAGATCGAAACCCTAAACGGTGATTCGTTTCCGATGGTCGGATTGATTCCGGCTAAAGTAAGAATGCATGAGAAATTACAGGCTCTAGGTTATACGGAAGTCAGTATCGAAGGGTCATCCGTGCTCGGTCCCGCTGGGACGAGATTTCGAGGTCATCAATTCCGTTATTCGAACTTAGAGATTAAGCAGGATAAAAACGTAAAACTACTTTATAAAATTCGAAAAAGAAAAGGCGAAACGACTTCTTTAGAAGGATATTCGGATCGAAACATATTAGGTTCTTATGTTCATGCACACTGGGCATCCAATCCGAGCATCCCTGAAAATTTCGTTGCTGCTTGTGCGAGAAAGTCATCTTGAAATCTCTCGAACTTGAACAATCTACAATTAAGACGGACGGAACTTGGTTAGATATCGACCTGCAAGAAATGCATTCGGCGTTAAGCTGGACGGTCTTAGGCGGAGGTTGGACACGAACGAGGAGCGCAACCTGGCTCAGAGTTTCGAATGAAGATCTCCCCCCTGGGTTAAACCCGACCGAGCATTATAGAAATCGACTTATCGAAACCGGACGAGAGATAAATAGCATAGGTTTTTTAACTAGCGCTTCTCTATTCGCTTATACGGAAAGAATTTGTAGATTTGAAAAACTATGGGTCCGCTGCGTCTCGACTGTCGGTTTAGGAAATGCGGTACGGGTCGGAGAACCCCATCTCTTCCATGAAAATTATGGCACAATCAATCTGCTCGTTCAAACCTCAGTTCCTTTAAATTTATCCGCATCTATCGAGGCCGTTTCAATTGCTACCGAAGCAAGAACACTCGCCATTTTGGAAGGAAACGTTCAAAGTATTTCAGGATTTCAACCTGCTACCGGAACCGGAACTGATTGCATCGGAATCGTATCTCCTGAGGCGAAGGAATGTCATATTTACGCGGGAAAACATACCGATATCGGCCATTTAATCGGAAGCTCTGCCTACCAAGCCGTGCAAGTCGGAGTAGAAAAATGGAAACTGGCAAACAAGGTAAGCACAGGTACAATGTGAAACGTTCTCTTTTTCTAATACGCCATCCACAGATCGATAATGACCAGAAGAATTGCTTTCCCGGAAACGATGGTCGACGACTCTCTCCGGACGGAAAAAAAGAGGCTCAAAGGATAGGCGCTGAACTTTTAGAATATATAAACGTAGATGAAACTCTCTTTATAGTAAGCGCCATGCAATGCTGCGTCGAAACTTGGAAAAGTATGGAGTTTGAATACAAGAATTCGGCGATGTTTTTAAACGAATTAGAGGAACTTAATTTCGGAATATGGAAAAACCGTTCTTTCGGAGAGATGCATCGTTCATATCCGGAAAATTTCCGTCGATTTGCCGAGTTCGATCCGACTCTTGCTTTTCCGGAAGGCGAAAAAATTTCTTCTTTTCTGAAAAGGGTTCATGGAGTTAAGGAAATAATCTTAAACGAGTTTTCCCTTAGATCTAATATCGTTCTGATATCGCACGGAGGAATTTTGTCCGTTCTTCTCTGCATTCTTTTAGAACTCGCACCGAGCGAATACATAAAGTTTCGATTATTTAGCGGCTCCTGCTCAATTTTAGAAATCTATAGTAACGGAACTGCTTCACTCATCGGCTTAAATAAATGGGGGAGACACTCGGAGGGAGAATGGCCGACATAAGCTTCATAACCGGCGGTTGCCGAAGCGGAAAAAGCCGATTTGCATTAGAAAATAGCAATGCACTTACTGGTAGCAAAATCTTTGTAGCAACCTGTCCCAAAATCGACGATGAAATGGACCAAAGAATCCAAAAGCATCGGGAAGAAAGAAAAGACCAAAATTGGGAAACGATAGAAGAACCTTTAGAATTATATAACGTATTTCGTAATCTTTCATCGAAGGAATCAAAAGTCGTATTGGTTGATTGCCTAAGCCTTTGGATCAATAACCTATTGTTCAAATACCAAAACGAGAATCGCGTCTTGGACGAATCCTTGATTCGGGAAGCGACAGTAAAATTTTTGAATGCTGCCCGCTCAAGTTTTCCAGGCAAAGTGATTTTTGTATCGAATGAAATCGGATTGGGCGTGGTTCCTGAATCACCCTTAATCAGAATTTATAGGGACTTACTGGGGACCTGCAACCAAATCGTCGCAGCGGAGGCGGACGAAGTCTTTCTTCTGATAAGCGGAATTCCGATTAAACTAAAGCAGGTGGAGGCTTAACCGAAATGGAAGAATCCAACTCACGAACTCATGGAGGCAACATCGATAGCCTCGCCAAACGACTCGCTTGTAGTCGCGAAGAGATCCTCGATTTTTCGGCCAACTTAAATCCTCTAGGATTTCCCGATTGGCTCCGCCCGTTAATTAATTCGCAAATCAGCAATCTCGCCTATTATCCGGATATCGGATACGAATCCGTCAAAAACGCCGTTGAAACCGGATGGGGAATCCCGGCGAACGAACTCGTTTTGGGAAACGGTGCATCCGAGCTTTTAACCTTCCTCCCTAAAATTATGGAATTTGAATACGCAATTCTGCCGGTTCCTAGTTATTCCGATTATGAAAGAGTCCTGCAAAAAAACTCGATCCGATTCGAATATCTTGAATCGCAAAAAGAAGCAAATTTCGATTTGGATTACGATCGGTTAGAAGCGCTTATTAAATCCGATTCCGAAAAAAATAAATTAATCATATTAGGACATCCGAATAATCCAACCGGTCGGCTCCTAAATAATACGAAGATTGAAAATTTAGCGAGAAGATATCCGGACACTTTCTGGATAATCGACGAATCCTTTCTAGATTTCTGCACGGGAGCCGAATCTTTTAGAAAGAACCGCCCCCGCAACATGGCGATCTTATGGTCCTTAACGAAAATATTATCGATTCCTGGATTGAGGGCGGGAATGTGCATTGCGGATTCGAACATTTGTGAAAGATTAACCGATTTACTTCCACCTTGGTCCTTAAATCGATTAGCGGCGTCAGTTATCGAGAAAGCCGCGGAAGATCCGAAATTTTTCGAACAATCTAGAAATTTACTCGATCGACTGAAAAAACCCTTCTTCGAACAATTGAATTCAATTTCACAGCTGACTGTTTTTCCTAGTGAAACGAACTTCTTTCTCATTAAATTATCTTCGCCAGAAGTTTCCGTTACCGATTTAAAGGAAAAATTATTAGAAAAATATAAAATATCAATTCGCGATTGCGAAAAGATTCCTGGACTTGGATCCGGCTTTTTCCGTCTTGCCATTCGGAATGAAGATGATAATCGCTTCTTAATTCAAGCGCTTCTGGAAATTCTCAAGTTGCCTTCCGTTTTTACCGCGTGTCTCCGCAAAAAGCCCGCTCTAATGATACAAGGAACCGCGTCGAACGTCGGAAAAAGTTTAATAACAGCCGCTTTCTGTCGAATATTGAGACAAGATGGAATTCGCGTCGCACCTTTTAAATCCCAAAACATGGCTTTGAATTCCTTCGTGACAGTCGATGGATTAGAGATCGGACGAGCTCAAGCTTTGCAGGCGCAAGCAGCTGGAGTTCCTGCGGATGTCAGAATGAATCCGGTTTTACTGAAACCTTCTAGCGAAAAGGATTCGCAAGTTATCCTTAACGGAAAGCCGCTAGCAGCGATGGATTTTCGCGACTATACCAATTTCAAGCCGAAAGCCTTCGAGCAGGTAATGCGATCCTACGATTCGCTTTCCGACGAATTCGAGGTAATCGTGTTAGAAGGAGCAGGTAGCGTTTCCGAAGTGAACCTAAAAGGAAACGACATCGTGAATATGAGAATGGCGCAATATGCTCAGGCCAAAGTGCTGTTGGTCGGGAACATAGATCACGGAGGAGTCTTTGGAGCTTTGGTGGGCTCCTTGGAGACAATGGCGGAATGGGAAAGAAAATTAGTTTCAGGATTTATAATAAATCGTTTCCGGGGAATTCCTGAACTATTGAATCCTGGAATTCAGTATTTGAAAACATATACGAATAAACCCGTATTTGGAATTATTCCGCATTTCGAAGGATTGGGTTTGCCGGAAGAAGATTCCTTAGAATTCAAGTCGGGAAATTTAAGCGATGAATCCCCCTTAAGAAATAGGATCGATATAGCTCTAATCGATACTCCGAGAATTTCCAATCATACCGACGCCGATGCTTTACGATTGGAGGAAGATGTTCGATTGAGAATCGTAAAATCCGCCCAAGAATTAGGCAGCCCGGATGTGCTAATCCTCCCGGGAAGTAAGAACGTTGCCTCCGATATGCATTACTTAAGAACTTCAGGGTTCTCGGAAAAAATCCTCAAAATGTCCCGGGACGGTGTTACGGAAATCGTCGGAATTTGCGGCGGTTATCAGATATTGGGAACAAAAATACACGATCCCTATAAAATCGAATCCGCGTCCGTAACTACTAACGGGCTCAGCCTGTTACCGATCGAAACTACATTAGAAAAAGAAAAAATTCTCAAGCAGGTAAGCGGAAAGCACTTGCCTTCCGAGAAGGAAGTTTACGGATACGAAATCCATCACGGAAACACCGAAGTAAAAGATTCGATTCCCACCGTAATCGTATCTCACGATGGAATCCATTTAGGACACTCTAATCAAAACGGAAGGGTCTGGGGAACTTACGTCCATGGCATTTTTGATGCCGACGAATTTCGTCGCTCCTTTCTCGATAAAATTAGACTTCGAAAGGGAATGCAAGTATTAGGCGGGATTACCGTAAAATACGAATTGGAATCGAGCTTAGAACGGCTTGCAATGGGAGTCCGAAATTCGGTAAATATAAATGAAATTTACCGATTACTTGGGTTAAAATGACATTCGAAATAGTAATCGTAGCCTCGGTTCTTGCGGATTTAATTTTCGGCGATCCTCGTTGGATGCCCCATCCGGTTCGGTGGATCGGAAAATTTTCAAGATTTATCGAAAAGTTTTCTCGGAGCCGTTTTCGCTCTCCCTTCTGGGCCGGAGTATTCGCTTCTTGTAGCGTTTATTTGTTTTCCTTCTCGATTCCCTATGCAATAGGTAAGGTGATCGCGAATTTCAGCTCGATTGCGGAGTCTATATTTTCTATTTTCATAATATATACTACCATCGCCCTTCGTGATTTATTGAACCACAGCAAAGCGGTCTATAATGCGTTACGGTCCGAGGACCTATCAATCGCGAGGGAAAAAGTGTCTTTAATCGTAGGAAGAGATACCCAAAATTTATCGCGCCCGGAAATCGTTCGTGCATGCGTGGAAAGCGTTGCGGAAAGTTTGGTCGACGGGGTGACTGCTCCTTTATTTTTCGCGATATTCGGAGGGCCGGCTTGGGCCGTTCTATATAAATCCGTAAATACGCTGGATTCTCTATTCGGTCACAAGAACCAATTGTACGAAAAATTCGGAACTTTCCCCGCTAGAGTCGATGACTGCGCCAATTTTCTACCGGCGCGACTGACCGCTCCGTTTGTGTCCTTGACCTCGGTTATTTTATTCATGAATCCCGTTCGATCTTTTCGAATTCTACTTCGAGACGGTAGGAAACATCCAAGCCCTAATTCCGGTTTGTCGGAGGCAGCCGTTGCAGGAGCATTGGGAATCAGATTAGGAGGAATAAACTATTATCAAGGAATCAAAAGTGAAAAACCCTTCTTAGGAGATGCAAAAGAATCCTTATCCTCCGTTCATATACTGCAGGCCAATCGAATCATTTTTATAACCTCGATTCTCTGCGGTATATTCTTCTTAGTTACACATCGCTTAATCGAAAGCATTTAGCGTATACGGAAAACAAAAATTGAACCCGAAAGATTCGATTTCTCTTTTTGTATTTCGGCACGCCGAAACTGACTGGAATGCGGAAGGTAGGCTTCAAGGCCAACTGAACACTTCTTTATCCACTAAAGGTCGAAACCAAATTAAATCCATTTTTGATAAATTAAGATATTACGAAATAGATATTTTATACAGTAGCGACTTATTGCGCGCTCTACAAACCGCGTCCCCTTTGGCTTCCGAATTAGAAATTCCCTTATTTTTCGATTCTCGTCTGCGAGAGGTCAATCTTGGCGCAGCGCAAGGGATGTTGATTTCCGAAATCGACGATAAATTCGGAAAGGATACCTGGTCGAATTGGAAAAGTTCGGAATCCAGATGGGAAACGCTAAATTTTCCCGACGGTGAACGAAAGAAAGACGTAGATCGGCGCATTTATTCATTTTTACGGGATTTATTCCGAACGCAAAATCGAAACCGAATTGCAATATGCACGCACGGATATTGGATTTATAGAATGTTCTATCTTTTGGAATCAAGATCGGAAGAAAATATTTTGAATTGCGAAGTTCACAAGATCCTTATCAACAAAGAGAATTTTCTAAAGCTCGAGTCATAAGCCGCCATTCGGATGCTCGGTTATCTTCATATCCCAAATTAATAAGCGAATATAAATCGAAAAATTAACGATTCAATATATCGATCGTAAGGTCGAAGCGGACCTAACATAGAACATAAATTAGGCGTTTCGATTTTTTTTCGGATCGACTTTGATCGGATTCCGATAAATCATTTTGTCTGGATTGTTATGCGAAGTAATTAAATTCTATCGAAAAATCATGGACTTTCGCAAGTTTTGAGATAATTTATTCGTGTGGGATCTTATCTAAGAATTGTCTCGATCGCAATTCTATTCGGAATTAGCGTGAGTCGATGCGACAAGCATTCCAATCATGGGCATGCTTTATCATTGATCCAGCCCATGACTTCGTGTCTTAACTCTCCGGCAATTACCAAAGGCGGCACGCCGGTCGCTGGTTCCTCTCCAGGTCATTATTTCTATTACTACACGGGTAACGGAACGACGGACTTGATTTCTTTCACTTCGAATCCCTCGGGGAGCGGCGCGGGTCTTTACATAGGAAATTCGAATTCTACCGTCACGGGGGGTAATTATGGCACGCCGTCCAATTTTACGGTATACGGACAGTCTGCGCCGTTTACACAATCGATTCAAACGGACAAGGGAAGTTTCAGGTGTTTTTTAATCGTTATTCCCTATGACCATTTATCTTTTTCCCTTAAGATTCAGTAAGAAGGCATTTAGTTTCCCTAAAGTCGATCCCGCCGCAATAAAAAGCCTGAATAAACGAAACAAAATGTTCAGAATTACAGGGTAAGGAAATTTCAGTCCGCGGATAAGATATTACCGGCTAAAATTAAGACGTCCGATTTAATATGGCCGGCAATTCCGGAAAGATTATATTTTTCTAATTCTCTTAACGTATCCAACGGATGATTTGTCCCTAACGTCCATTCCCCTTTCGTATTTTCGAGGACGTTTAAGAGATTCCAAAAACCGATCGATCACGGTTTTCGTAGGTATCTCCCATTCATGGCTAAAGACCGGCTCTTGCTCTCCGAGTATCGAACCTTGTCCCGGACCTTCGAAAGGTTATTCGCTCATTTTTTTCAATTCTTCGATTCCGGGTAAATTGGAAAGATCGGGAACGATTACGATTTCTATCCGGCGATTTGCCATACGGTTTTCCGCGGTCGTATTCGAAACTGCAGGTCTCGACGAACCCATCGAAGCGGCGCTAATTCTGTCGTCGGGCATTCCCGCCTTAACCATAGTATGTAAAACGTTCAGCGCTCTTGCGGACGCGAGTTCCCAATTCGTGTATCCCTTAATTCCTGTGGGAATGTCATCAGTGTGTCCCTCGACTTGAAATCGGCGACCTTCCAAAGAAGCTAAAATACCGGTAACTTCCTTAATCGCATCCGTACCTTTAGGCGAAAGACTCGCAGAACCGGGAGGAAATAGAATATCGGAAGATAAGACGACCACCATTCTACCGTCTACGATTCTAATTTTCAGCTTTCCGGCATCGATCATGCTCTTGAAGCTAGCAAGGAGATTCTTATACTCCATGACACGATGCTGGGTTTCCTCTTGCAGACGCTTCATATCGTCCATCGAACGAAGTAGGCCTAGTTTATCCTTTTCCATCGCCTCTAAATCCTTCGATTTACGCGAATATGCTTCTTGAAGGGAGTCATACTTAGATTGTGTGACGCAATATTGGGATGATAAAATGATAAATATCGGAATAAATAAGAAATTTCTTTTAGATTTCATGGCCTTTCCTTTAAATGCATTTGTGCGCCGAACTATAACGCACTATTAAACTATCGATCATTCCTTTAAATTTCTGAGACATTCTAATAGGAAATCGCGTTTGCGAGGGAAAAAATCTGGCAATAAACAAGCATAAGGGTTAGTCTGATCCGTAAGTATGCATCATTCTTTATTAGAACCGGTCCGAATCGGAATCTTTCCTTTTCTACTGATATTGGCGCTTTTTTTAAGTGTAGAATCTCCTGCGCAAACTACGCCGGCCGGGACGTCCGTGCATCCTAAGGAATCATTAACCGGCGGGCCTCCGACTTTAAAAAAACTAGTCGAAGACGTAAGAGCCACTTTAAAAGAGCGAGGCTATACGTTAGACAAAAAGTCTCAGTTTACCGGCTCCGTTTTCAAAGGAAGTTCGGTGATTTTTAAACTGCAATTTCCCGAAGGCAAAGATAGAAAAATAATTCGCAAGCTCGGAATCGGCCTTGCACACGAAATTCCCGACGAAGCGGTGATGGTCCAAATTTTCATTTCGGATTCTCAGGACCGAAAACTTTCTCCTTTATATACAGGACTTGCGGAGACGTCTTTTATTTATGAATGGGAGGCGAGGTATGGGGAAAACCACTTTTTGATAGAAATCCGTTTAGAAGAATCGGAGTCTAACGTTGCCAACTTCGAACTTTTATTCGGAAGCGAGCTATACACTCCTTCCGCGGCTTTCGGACGGGAAGAAAAGGACCAAAACCTCAATCTCCCTCAATCTCCCGGTACGAAGCAGCCCGGACTGGAAGGTCGGCCGCAGGGAACCAATGAAGTCCGAAACTACTTTGAAGTTTTCAAGAAAGAATTCTAACTAGATAGAGGTTCTGGATGAAAAACTCTTATTTTTCTCCAAGATAACGGCGTTGAAGCTTTAATAATTTGTTATTGAATTGCGAAAATCGGGTATTTGTTGTAGCGTAGACTATAGGCCCGAAAGCTACGACGGGTTTAACCGAGCGGGCTCGCAATCGAACGAGTACAAAAAAACAAAAACACTCGGGAAATATCCTCGAAAAAGAGGTCTGGATCAGTGAAGAAAAAGGATGGTAGCCCGGTCTACCCGATAAATGGAAATTTTAGAAACTCTCGGGAAAGAATTCTGGAGGGGGCAGCGATCGCGTTTGCTCGAAAGGGTTTCCACGGAACCTCGCTACGTGAAATCAGTAGAGAATGCGGATTAGAACAACCTAGTATTTATCACCATTTTCATTCGAAGGAAAACCTATTTCGGAAAGCTCTCGTCGCAACACACTTGATGATTTTAAACGGGATTCGGAGTCGAATCGTTAAAGAAAACGGGTTACGGGAAGAAGTGGTTTCCGTCTTCCAAGCGATCATAGATATCGCCCGAGAATTTCCCGAAAGAACTCGTCTACCGTTCAGTCTAGTTTATTCCGCCCCCGAAAATCTTGTTTTAGAATACACAAATCATTATGGAGCACAGTATAGAAAATTGTTAGAAGCTGCGGCAACCCGTAACCCCCCCAGCAAACGACCCGACTTAAAATTATCTTTATTAGTGGATCTACTTCATAGTCTTATACTTTCCATCGCGTCCGAACGCTTTTTTGAAGACCGAGTCAAAGGAATCGAAGAAAGAATCGATTTTATTTTATCGACCAATTAGTTTCCGATCAAAAAGAACCCGGGAAATTCGTCGATGCCGGGTAAAAAATCCTTCATTTTTTGGTCGTATCCCAGATCGATACGGTTTTTCTGGTCCGCATGAGCGCACCTGAAATCGTACCGATCGGTCAACTTCCTCCATTGGGAGTTGTCCCTAAAAAAATGCATGCACAGGTTATCCGTCCTGACAGGTTCGGAGATCCGATAAAATCCATTCAACCCGAAGAAATCGACGTCCCTGAAATTGCCCCCGATGAAGTTTTAGTCGCGGTAATGGCGGCAGGTATCAACTATAATAATGTTTGGGCCGCACTCGGATATCCCGTAAACGTAATCGGAGCCAGAAATAAAAAAGGGGAACCCGAACCCTTTCATATCGGCGGTTCGGACGCTTCAGGTATCGTATATAAAATCGGATCCGACGTAAAGAATGTGAAAGTAGGAGACGAAGTAGTCGTTCATTGCGGGATGTGGGATCGTAACGATCCTTGGGTTAAGTCAGGAAATGATCCTATGTTCGCTCCGTCCCAAATCATCTGGGGATACGAATCAAACTGGGGGTCCTTCGCACAATTTTGTAAGGTTCAAGATCATCAATGTTTACCTAGACCGAAACATCTTAGCTGGGAAGCTTCTGCAGCCTATATGCTGGTCGGCGCAACCGCTTACCGAATGCTTCACAACTGGAAACCGAACGACGTAAAACCAGGCGATGTCGTTCTTATTTGGGGAGGCGCCGGAGGCCTAGGCGCTATGGCGATTCAAATCGTAAAGGCCGCAGGTGGAGTTCCCATCGCAGTCGTATCTTCGGATGATAAAATTGATTTTTGTAAAAACCTAGGCGCTGCCGGCGTAATCAACAGAAATCATTTCAAACACTGGGGCGCCTTGACCTCTGAAATCAATAAGCCGGAAGTATTTGCGGAATGGACTAAAAACGCACGCGAATTCGGTAAGGCAATCTGGGACATAGCCGGAAAAGGGAAAAATCCAAAAATCGTCTTCGAACATCCTGGCGAATCCACTATTCCGACTTCCGTATTTGTTTGCGAGACGGGAGGAATGGTCGTAATTTGCGCCGGAACTACCGGTTTTAATGCCACTGTAGACCTTCGTTATCTTTGGATGAGGCAAAAACGATTGCAAGGATCCCACTTTGCGAACGACGAAAATTCCGCCGGACTCAATCAATTGGTCATCGATAAGAAAGTCGACCCTGTTCTCGCTCAAACATTTACGTTTGATGAAACAGCTAAGGCGCATCAGTTGATGAAGGAAAATAAGCATCCTGCCGGAAATATGAGTATTCTTGTGGGAGCCGCTAAGCCCGGATTAGGAATCAAGTAAGGAATCTTTTTCCACAGAATCAAAACTTTCTCGCGGAGGAAATCTGCGAGAAAGTTTTCGAAGCCGATGAAAAACCTAAATTATCCGCTTAAAAATCAACCATGAAGGCAATTCGTCTTTCTTCCTTTGGCAAGGAAAACCTCTCTCTCGTAGAAATACCGGATCCGGAAAAGCCGGGTCCCGGAGAGGTGTTGGTTCGATTCCGTGCAGCCTCCTTAAACTTCCGAGATTATTTGGTAATCGAAGGTAAATACAATCCTAAGTTCCCAGTCCCTATGATTCCTTGTAGTGACGGCGCCGGGGAAATAATAGAAATCGGCGAAAACGTTACAGATTTTAAAACCGGAGATAAAATCAACGCGACCTTTGCCCCCAATTGGATCAGCGGTCCTGCGACAAAGAAAGAACTTCGCACTACGTTAGGCGGTCCTTTGGATGGAACTCTACGAGAATACGCTATTTTACCGGCCACCGGTATCGTTCCGATGCCTTCGCATCTAAGTTTCGATGAAGCCGCCACACTTCCCTGTGCTGCATTAACCGCCTGGTCCTCCTTCTTCGTAGAAAACAAAGTTAAGCCGGGAGAATCGGTTTTAGTTCAAGGAACCGGCGGAGTTTCCTTGTTCGCGTTGCAATTTGCAAAGATGGTCGGTGCGACGGTCTACCTAACATCTTCTTCCGAGGAAAAGATATCTCGAGGAAAAGCATTGGGAGCCGACTATGGAATCAATTATAAGGAGCTTCCCAAATGGGGAGAAGTAATTCGAGACCTAACGGGGGGAGAAGGAGTCGATCATGTCGTCGAAGTAGGAGGTGCCGGAACGTTAGAGCAGTCCGTGAAAGCCGTTAAACTATTCGGTACGATTCATTTAATCGGTATTCTTGCCGGCTCCATTAAGGATTTGAATCTACTTCCGCTTGTCATGAATCAAATAAAAGTCCAAGGAATCGTAGTAGGGCATCGGAAGGCTTTCTTGGAGATGAATCGCGCGATTCAAAACGTCGGCCTTCGCCCGGTAATCGATTCTGTCTTTCCGATGGAGGAATTCCGACAAGCGTTGGATACTCTTAAAAACGGCGCCCATTTCGGTAAGATTGTCATTCGAATCTCATAGCGATCGTCCGTTTCAATTCAAACTTAGGTTCCGACTCCGATTCGATGAACGGAAATACGAAGAAGAGAAACCCGATCGAATATTCTTCAATTTAAAGATCATTCGCTAATTTTACTCGATGGAAGCGAGATTAAATATTCGGAACCCTTCACGAGATTCCGTTTCCATCTAAGACAAAAATTCAAGTCATACCCGAAAAGAGATACCGCGGAGTAAGAAAAACTTTCCGAGCAAATTAGAGATATTCGCCTCATTGCCTTTTTCGAAAATCCCCTCCCCATAAATTATAATTGAGAAATAAGTAAAAAGAACGGAAAGTAAGCGGGCAATCCCGGAGCTTTCACTCACCTAAAATGCTTTCAAATTGCCTTCTTTGCAAAACTTAAAATGCATTTTTATATAACAATTGTTCTTAAAATAAATTAATTTTATATCAAACGTATTATTTAAGAAGTTTTTTTCGAACGTTTTCTCTTGACAATCCCGACGATCAGTTTAGAGTAAAAAACCTCGCTCTATACCGAGTGATACATAGAAAAAGCGAACAAACACAAAGCGAATCTCAATCTGAGACAAAAGAGAATAGTGAAGAGAAAAGAGGTAACATTCCATGCGTAAACTAGGACTATCAGTATTGATCCTGTTTATTTTTAGCGGCTCGTTGTTCGCATCAGGCGGAGGATCATCTTCCAAACCACTCGCTGGGGCCTATCCGATTATCCTTTCCCACGGTCTTTTTGGCTGGGGAACCGATTCATCAGGCATAATCAGCATTATCAGCTATTGGGGAGGAATGGATACCTATCTTACCTCACAAGGCGCAACGGTGTATGCTCCTACAAAAACTGCGGCACAGTCTAACGAAACTCGCGGAGTAGAGTTAGCTAACAAAATCAACGTTTATATGGCAGCCAACGGGTTCTCGAAAGTTCATATCTTAGGTCACTCCCAAGGTGGACTGGATAGCCGTTATGCTATTTCTAATCTTGGTCTTTCTTCCAAAGTATCGACTTTAACCACTTTGAACACACCGCACCGAGGATCTCCAATTGCGGACATAGTTAATGCAGTTCTACCTGACTGGATTAAACCTTTCGTGAACGCGGTTTTGGGCGTTGTGGTACAATTAGTTTATGGCGGCGGACAACAAAACGCTCTTGCAGCATTGGGATCTTTGACGACCTCCGGAACAGCTGCATTCAATAGCCGTACACCTGATGCTTCTGCAGTGAGATATTATTCTTACGGATCTTATATCACTATTCCTGATCTTATCCAACACCCGTTAATGGGTATTCTCCAACCTGCTTGCGCTGCCGGCGGTTTGTTCAATGGACAAGGTGCAACTTGCGACGGTCTCGTTCCTTATTCTTCACTTAAATGGGGAACGTTTAACGGCGGTCCAAGTTATGGAATCTTGACTACGGGAGTGGACCACCTGGAAGCTTCCAACACTTTGAATTCAGGTAAGCCTTGGTATGATGTTGAGGGTTATTTCTTGAAAATGGCTCAAAACGCGAAATCTCACCAATAATCGTTTAGTTAGAATTCTCAAAATTGAAACCGGGAGTTTCCGAAAGGACTCTCGGTTTTTTTATTTTTACTTGGTTTTTCCCGTTTTACAATAAATCTTATCCGCTTATGCAAGAAGATTCCGCTAAATTTGCGATTCTCGGCTCAGGAAGCATCGGAACGTACATTGGAGCGCATTTAGTCAACGCTGGATTTCCCGTCGTCTTTGTGGGAAGAGAACGAAATCGAAAGGAAATCCAGTTGTTCGGTTTAGGAATTTCCGATTTTAGCGGAAAGTTTTTTTCCATCCCTCCCAATAAGATCGAGTATGCGACCGATCTAAAGGAAGTCCGAGGCGCTTCCATCTTCTTAGTGACCGTTAAAAGCAGAGATACGAAAGAATTAGGTCATGCCCTAAATAAACATTTGTCTTCCGCCGAAAAGGAAAAAGCGATCATAGTTAGCTTTCAAAATGGCGTAAAAAATAAGTCCTTACTTTACGAATCGATTCCGCACTTAGGAGAAAGAATTCTTGCCGGAATGGTTCCTTTCAACGTAATCGCAAAAGGAAAAGGACAGTTCCATCGAGGAACGAGCGGAGACTTGGTCGTTCAGGAAAATCAATACGGAAGAAAAATCGTAGATTATCTTAGAGTCGCCGGACTCTCTGCGGGAACTCATCCGAACATGGATGGAGTTCTTTGGGGAAAACTTCTCATTAATCTGAATAATAGCCTGAACGCTCTGTCCGGTATTCCGTTAAGAGAAGAACTTTCTCTGCGTGGATATCGTCGGATTCTTGCTGCAATGATTTCGGAAGGTTTTGAAGTCTTAAAACTTGCGGGATTACGACCTAGCAGGGCTGGGAAAATGATACCTCAGCTCGCACCGCTAATATTAAAATTACCTGATTGCCTCTTTTTCAAAGCCGCCGCCAGTATGGTAAAAATAGATCCCGAAGCTCGCTCTTCCATGTGGGAAGATCTAAATCAAGGACGACCGACCGAAATCGATACGTTAAACGGAGAGATATTAAAATTGGCGGACAAAGTCGGACACGGCGCTCCGATTAATAGGGCTATAGTGGCCCTAGTTCGCGAGGCCGAAAAAAATCCGAAATCCTTGCAATATACTCCTGAAACTCTCATCGCGAGACTTGGGTTAAAATGTTAAATTAAGGAAACTTAAACCCCTTCTTTTTGATTTAAGGATGGCCTAGCCGAAAAGAGACCGATGTCCTTTCTTACGTGAAGCTCTTCCCATTCCTTGAGAGTAATTCCTTCTTTTTCCGCAAGTGTAGAACGATATGAGTTCAAGAGTCGATACGTAAGAGGATATCCGATAATTGCGGAAGGCAGGCCCACTACGAAACCTCCCACAAACATAGGAAGTCCCATCTTATCCAATAAGAATACCGACCAATACCATAAGCCGGATAGGAAATCCATCGATTCGGATCTAGCCATCACTTCGTATATTACCTTAAAATCCAATTCGACAGAAGCTATTCCGAAGGCCATCAGCGCATACTTACCTAATATATAAAATAAGTAATAGAAAAACGGGAGAGTGACCGGATTCGTGATCCAAATCATTGCGATCGCGATCGGCAAATAAAAACGGATGCGAAAGATCCGTAAAATAACCCAAGTTGCAAAGCCCAGATACATCTGGATTCCGATTAAAGGAGTCATCGACCAAAGTAAGCCGATCGAAGTTCCTAGACTGACTTCATTTACCGGAGCATGCGACTCTTGAAATGGAAGTATAATTTGCTTATGTACGATTCGCGCCAAGGCGGCTAAATATTTCATTATTTTCCTACGTTATGGGAGTGAAGAAGCAGCTTTTGAATATTGCTCCCATGCTTTTGCATATTCTTTCTTTGCCGGAAACAGTTCGAAGGCTTTCTTTGCCGACACGGCTGCCGCTCGAGGATTTTTTTCCCATTCAAATTGTAATTTTGCTAATAAATAATACGTTTCCGCTTTTAGAATCAAATCTCTATAAGGAGTTTTTAAACCTTTCTCCAAATAATCTTTGGATGATTTTCGATCTCCCTGCAAAAGGGTAGTCAATCCCAGGCCGAAATAAGCGGAGCCATCCTGCTTCGCTTCCAACGCTTTTTTATACTCCGATATCGCTTCGGAACGCCGATTTTGACGAAGCAATAGATTCCCGGAATCCACCCGTAAGATGGATACGGCTTCAAAATCCTTTTGTGCTTCGGCTGCGTTTAAAGCTTTTTGAAAATTCGATTCGGCTTTAGCATACTGTTTTCGTTGCTGCTGAATCAACCCGATGCCCCGCTGACAATCGTAGGAATCCGGATTTTCCTTTAGACAAAGTTTATATTCTTTTTCGGCTTGATCATCGTCTTTTCTTAAATACTGAATCCAACCGCGGAGATAATGTATTTGATCCGTCTTTCCGGACTGCTCCGCGTGTGCTTTAGCCTTTTCGATCGACTCACCTATATGAGCGGAATCCAATAAATCCCTGATTTCGAGAATTGGAGGATCCTCTTTATCCGTACAGGACGAAAAAAGAAACGATAAGGAAAGAAGGAAGATTATTTGTAACTTGATCATGAGAGTCGTATTATTATCGTCTTTGTTCGTTTCCAAGCAGATCGCGCAAGAACTCATCTGAGATTCTATTCTTCCCGGTTTCTGTGGCAATCCCTAAATCGTGAACTTCATTTCGGAATGATTAAAGCTGGAGCCATTTTTTTTACGATGTCCCGACCTTCGGCGATCGCTTCTTTCCCTCTATGAAATTCCATCAATCCGATATAACGCAAACGAGGAGCGAGCAAAATATCCGGCGGATCGCCCGCCATCCGACTCCGAGTAATACGAATTTGCATGATATTTATGCTTTTCGATACCACTTCCATGATCCCGGGTTTTTCGTCTTTTTCTTCTTTAAGCCGCTCGTCCAAATCGCTTCCCCAAAATTTCGAAGTCCAGGATCGCCAGCGAGACGTCGACTCGGTAGAAATTTCTTTTTTATCTTCCTCTTCTCTCTTTTCCAAAAGATCCTGATTTAAATCGACGGCAATGACATAATCCGCCCCCATCGCTCTGCAGAGCGAAACTGGAACGGGATTTACTAAGCCTCCGTCAACAAGCCATCGAGCATCTTTTAAAACCGGCGTAAAAATACCCGGCAAAGAAATCGAAGCCCGAACGGCTTCAAAGATAGACCCATCTCGAATCCAAACCTCAATTCCGGTATCAAGATCCGTCGCAACGGCGCCGTAAGGAAGAGCTAATTCATGAATCTCGGCGTCTCTGAATTCTTGGGCAAAGAAATCGAATAGTTTCTTTCCTCGAATTAATCCCCCTCCGAACGTCCAATCCATAAACCCTAGGATATCCTTCCACTCAAGACTCTCGACCCAACTTTCGAGGGCAGGTAGCTTTCCGGCGGAATAAAACGCGCCGACTAACGAGCCGATCGAGGTCCCGCAAACTATATCCGGGCGTATTCCGAGATTCTCCAACTCTTGTATTACCCCGATATGCGACCAACCTCTGGCGGAACCGCTTCCGAGCGCTAGTCCAATTTTTCGATTTCCGTTATTTCCCATTACTGCCTCAAATCTCACCGAAAACTATCATACGGTGTCATCTTTCCACGGTTTTTTCCATAACTTATAGTATTAAAACTCTGAAAAAAAACGTCTTCTTACTAAGTGAAACTTTGCAAACAGCGAAGCGTATTATACCACCGTCTATTAAACGCAGATGGAGCAATCAATTGAAAATAGAATTCGAAAAATTTCGGATGTAAAAAGATTCTGAATATCTTCGGATAAAAACAGAATTTAGCAATAATTTCTTTCCTATCGATAAGAAACCTATATTCATGTTAGGTGGAGAAAGGTTGACTCATTCTCGATAGGGAACGGAGGATGGTTCTAGGTATCCTTACCTCATGCACATATCAAAGTACTTATTCTTTCTATTAGGACCGATCGGATTCCTAATTTTTCTTCTTACGCTGACTCCGTCGCACAAGGAAGAAAATATTCGTGCTTACCAAGGCAGTATCGATCTGCGGGGTATTCACGACGCTTCTTCAGGCCCCGTCGATCTATCCGGCGAATGGGAATTTTTTTGGAGCCAAGAAGCCGGGAAGGTTTTGGAGACATTCCGTAGCAAGATTACCGTACCTGGCGCGTGGAATCGAGAAACTGAAATTCATTCTTCCTATGAAAAAATCGGATACGGAACCTACCGGCTGCGAATTTTAATCCCGGACGTATGGGTCGGGAAAGTGTTAACGGTAGGACTCGGTTCCATCCAGACCTCTTATAGACTTTATATCGATGGAGCTATCCTGGGAGAATCAGGAGTTCCCTTGCCTTCCGCAAAGGAGACGATACCTAGAGTTCAACCCAAGTTTTTTTCGTTCATTGCACCTTCCAACGTAGTTTCCCTCGAGATTTTCGTTTCCAATAATTATTCCAGACAAGGAGGGATCATATCACCCGTTCGCATCGGTCCTGCGGAAGTCATGCAAGGCTATCGAACTCGGTCGATTTTTTCGGACATATTCGCATTCGCAAGCCTCTTAATCATGGGGCTCTATCATATTTCCTTATATCTTTATTTGCGATCCAGCAAGGCCCCTCTTTATTTCGGTTTTATGAGCTTAGTTATCAGCATTCGGACCTTAGTCACGAATGCGAAACTTCTCATGGAGTTTTTCCCTTCCCTGCCGCAGACCGCCATCCAAATGCTGGATCAAATTCCTTTAATCGTAAGTGTTCCATTCTATTTGTTGTTCTTTCGGACGACCTTCGAACCGTATGTTTCGAAAACATTCGTTAGGGCCGCGATTGTGGTTTCCACGGCCTTTACAGTAGCGACACTATTCGGATCCTTGGCCTTTAACAGCGAAAAGATAATGTATTTCCATATCTTCATGGGATTTAGTATATTATATGTTTTGTATGTTATCTATACGATCGATTTCGATAAGGAAAGTAATTCGGCGTATATTCTTTATGGAACCGGTCTATTATTCTTAGGAATCGGTATCGATTTATTTTATACCTACGTGCTGAAAGTCTCCGCGTACGAAGTTTCGCACTTTGCGCTAGTATTCTTCGTTTTCTTGCAATCTTTGGTAATCGCATCGGACAGATCATCCAAGTATAAGGAAGCGAAAATCCTTACCGAAGATCTTCAAACGATGAACTTGGAATTATTCGAGATGAAGGAAAAGCTTGTACAAAAGGTCGAAGATAGGACAAAAACTCTCAACGATACTCTGCAGCAAATCAATCGCGAATTGGAAATCGCACAAAACGTTCAGCGAAAGATTCTAACTCCTCCCGATCGGGAGATCTCCGGAATTCGGTTCGAATATGTGTACAAACCGTTGGAAAAAGTCGGCGGAGACTTCCTCGATATTTCGGAAGTTAAGCCCGGGAAAGTCAGAGTTCTATTAGCGGACGCCGTCGGACACGGTGTACAGGCCAGCTTGATGACTATGGCGCTGAAGACCGAATATGAGGAACTAAAGAAACTGGAATGCCCGACACAAGTTTTAAAAGAATTGAACGGAAGGTTTTTGCGAAAGTTCGATACGCTTGAAAGTATCTTTCCCTGCTTCGTTGCGGACATTTTTTTGGAAAGCAACGAACTTCTTTATGCATCCGCCGGACACCCCGATCAAGTTCTGATTAAACCGGACGGAACCTATGAACTCCTGCATAAGACGGGTCCTATTCTCGGCCTATTTGATGACTTGGAAATTCAGTTCAATACGTTCCCATTTCCCGTCGGTAGCCGCCTCCTTCTTTTCTCTGACGGACTTATAGAAAACCGGAGAAAGGAAAATCGCTGGAGCACTGTGGATTCAATCGCGATCAAAGCGACGTCTATGGCCTCTTCGAATTTACAGGAACTTTTGGAGGCGCTGGTGGTGATGGAGGAACGTTCTCGGGGAGACGAGCAACGATACGACGATATTACGATTATCGCAATCGAATCGACTCAGGATCGAGTAGCGCAATCCCCTCCCTTAATCGAAACTTCTCGTTAAACCGATTTTGAATTTCCCTCCTTCACTCAAGGAAAGGTTTTCCCTCTTACGGAACTTTTTATTTTATCCCCTGTTAAAATAAAAAGGACCTCCGAAGAGGTCCTGAATAAACGAATCGTTTAATTCGATTAACAAGATACGACTAATTCTCCGGAAGCCTTTACTTCCCCCGAATCATCTGCGGCTTCCACTGCTACGACCAGCAGCCTTTCTCCGTTTTCTTCCTTTTTGCGTTTTACTTTACCGTTGCAAGTCAATCTTTGTCCCGGCTTTGTCATCGCTTTAAACGTTACACCGAATTCCTTGATTTGTTTCTGATCGGCCCAAGCGGTGCAAAGACGTCCGATTTGAGCCATAACGAACATCCCGTGTGCGATGGTTCCGTCCAATCCGGTCTTACGCGCAAAATCCGGATCGTTATGAATCGGATTAAAGTCCCCGCTCGCACCCGCATAGCGGACCAAATTTGCGTGAGTAATAACGTCGGTTTTTAAGGGAGGGAGTTCCTGCCCGATTTCGAATTTATCAAATTCTATTTTGCTCATTGATTTTCTCCAATCACTGCTCGGGTTTACGAATGAAAATGGACATCTCCGCTTCGACTACCGTATCGCCTTTAGAGTCGCGAATCGTGGTCTTAAAAGTCATTGTATCCATTTTGCCGACGGTAACGTTAGTGCATTCGCCTTGAGACGAGACTTTTCCCGGATAAAGGGTTTTGACATACGTGTATTTTTCCTTTAAATGGAGAATACGAGACGTATCCACTCCCATATTTTCCATATCCTGCCAAATTTTAGGGTAACCCCAAAATTGAATCACAGTCGGATATGTCGGCGGAGCCGGGATATCCTCGTAGCCGGCCTTTTTTGCCGCCTCTACATTGAAATAAATTGGATTCGTTTCTCCGATCGCCTGGCAAAATTCGCGGATTTTTCCGCGCTCTACGTCGAACTCGTAGCGGTCCAGTTTCGTGCCGATCAGGTCTTTTGATATGCCTTTTTCTGCCATAATCCTTTCCTAATTTGGATCGTAATCCTCCGATAAGCGGAGGTGGTGCTTAACCGCCCTAATTTTTTACCTCGGAGTCTTCCGGTCTATTGCTTTTTCCTTTCCAGGCCTCGACCGTTCAGAACGAACGTTCACCGAATACTGTTAGCCTGATCGGTTTCGAGTTGTAAGACAAAGAGGATAAAGAATCGTGTACCTGTTTTCCGTTCATGATCTCGAATAAATATTATCAATCTTTCGGTCTTTTCCTACTAGGAATTTTACTTTGCATTCCGAACTGTCGAAAAATCATTTCGCAACCGTTCGGAGAAGAAAGCGTAAACCTCCCAGTCTGGGACGGTTTGAGGTCGCTCTCCAAGACCGGAAGCGTTTGTAAAGGCGACGCGGAAAACGAAATCAAAAAGATCGCTTTTCATTATAAGAAAAACCCCGCACGATATTCCAATCTGTCGAGTCAGGACCGTTGGAGAAATCTACAATTTACGATTCTACTAGATAAGGAAAATCTACTGAACGATTCGAGAGATAGCCTCTTTCTCTTTGAAGGAGGGGATTGTACCATCTCTTCGGAGTTTATAAGAAAGGAAGCGAGACTTGCATCCGAAAACGGCATTATCTTCTCGTTTTCTGCAACGATCCTTTCGGCAAAAGGAGAGAAGATTAAATCCTCTGGAAAATTGGAAATCAAACTCGGAAACGAAATCGTATTCAACGAAACGATATCGGGACAAGGAGATTATTGGGAAGAGTTTAGAATTCCGTTAACGGGAAATACCGCAAAACTATTAATCTCCGAGATGAAACCGAACTGGAGCTTCCGCTGGATTCCAGCCGAAAAGGATTCCTTCGCTTTTATCGGAGAACCGCTCTTATTTTCAAAAGTATCTTCACCCGGCGATTGGGGCCCTAAGGAAAATCTAATCCTGATCGTCGTGGATGCCTTGCGTCAGGATCGTCTCGGCTACGGCGGTTCGCCGGTTCCGACAAGCCCGGTGTTGGATCGCCTCGCGTCACAATCGATCGTGTTCGAAAAAGCTTTCGCTAATGGAAATTGGACGAAACCGTCCATGCTATCTTTTTTTACGTCCAAGATCGCTTCGGAACTCGGAATGGGAAATGCTTGGTTCTATTCCACTAACTTGCATAGAAAGATTTTTTATTCCAAGAATCCGGAGACCCTTGTGAACCATCTCAGGAGCGTCGGCTTTGTAACTGCAAGCTTGATGAATAACGTTTTCCTACTAGACTATACCGGTGTCGGAGTGGATTTGGGGTTTCACAGACTGTTTCAGCCCGGAAAAGACAAGGCGGATACGGAGCTTATACTTAAAGAATCCTTAAAGTTTCTGAGAGAGAATAAAGATCGCAGGTTTTTTCTTCACATAAATATTAATACCCCCCATTATCCGTATTTACCGGAACGAAAATATCTGGAAGCGTTGGAGAAATCCGTTCCCGCCGAAATATGGAAACAGTACGACCCTTACGTTCGAAAATACATGGCGGAAATCTTATATACGGACGAAGTAATCGGTAAAATTCTAGACGAAGCCAAGAGAACCGGAGTTTATGATAAGACCTGGATCGCAGTCGTCGCGGATCACGGCGAATTACAAGAGATGGAACATTACTATCACCATCATTTCGTAGCTGAAAATCTTCACGCCCATGGAGAAAGTCATTACGACGAGGAAATACGCGTTCCTTGGATTTTACATCCTCCAGAATCGTCGAAGTCTCGAATTAGGAAATGGAAATTCGAAAGACAGGTCTCCCTACTCTCTTTATTCCCCACGTTGGTTGGCGCCATGGGGTTTCCTTGTCCCGAATCTGCCTGCGCCGGATCCGACTACTCTCTGGCGATATTCGGGGAGAAAGGGCGGGATTTTGAAGAAGTCGTTTATACGGAAGGCAGATTTTCCGAATCGATCCGGACGGAAGAATTAAAGCTGATACGTAGGTATCCCGGTTATGAAATCGTACGTCGAACTAGAGAAGGCGCTCCGCATTCCATGCCGGAGGAACTTTACGATCTCGTCTCGGATCCTCATGAAATCAGAAATCTCGCACCGGAAAAATCCCGAATGCTGGACAAAGCGAGAGCACTTCTAGCTTCCAACAGTTTAAAAAAGAATTCATTCGTTTTAAAATTACCCGCCTCCGATAAAGCGAGCGTACGTAAGATCGATCTTTTCGTAGACGGAGGAATTTATCGTTTTTACTCGGACTCTTCCTTTGAAACACTTCGATCGGAACATCGAAATCTATCCTTAAAAGTATCTCAGGCGCCGGGAAAAGAGGTCATTTTAAGAATAGATACGGTTGAGCCGACGTTTCGGTTTAGACTTTCCTTATGGAAAGACGGTCAATTAGAGAATTATAAATCCGGAAAGTGGGGATTCTCTCAGGAAGCGGGAAATCAGGTTTACGCGATCTCTCCCGAAACCGTCGCATCTTCTAAACTCCCTTACGAATTTCGTTCTTCGACCGTGCCTTACATATACAACGACGCCGGATTATCCGGAAATTCCGATTCTCCGGATCAAGCAGCTTTGGGAAAAGAAGTCCGGAAAGTTCTGGAAAGCTGGGGTTATATTCACGAATAGATCGATTTCGGAAATCGACAAGATCCTCTAATAAAAAAAATCTTGGAGCACTTATACGAGGCCGTTAATAGGCCTCTAAAGTCGGCTTAACCTTCAATCTAAAACAATGGTAATGTCAACTCTTCGATTCTTAGCTCTCGATTCTTCGGACGAGTTGTCCGAAATCGGCTTGGATTTTCCGTATCCACGATAAGACATTCGAGCCTGATCGATACCGTGAGCGTCCCTAAGTTCCTGCAATACCGAAAGAGCTCTCTCTTGAGAAAGTTTTAAATTATATTCCTGGCTCCCCCGATCGTCCGTATGACCACTAATGCGAATTTCCTTGTTTGGGTATTTTTTAAGCGCCTCCGCGATCTTCGAAATTATTTCTTTGGAAGATTCCTGAAGATCGGAGCGATTCGTATCGAATAGAAGATTATCCAAGGAAAGCGTAACTCCTTCTTCGGATTTGCGTACCTCGACCGGGGCGCGATTTGCCGGCTGATCTTTAGCCGGGCTCTCTTCCCATTCGGGCCAATGCAATCCGTTTCCGCCGGCGCTAGGTTTCTTCCCAACCGGTTGCGAGGATTTTCCCCGCATCGGTCCGAGTATTTTTTTTACTTCTTCCGCAATTTGATCCTTATCCGGCTCGCTCAAACTTCTTTGCTTCGAATAAAGTCCATGAATATCGAAAGACATTTCTTGCGAGATACCATTCGGATAAAGAAACGTGTAAACTAATTGAATATGTTTATATTGGGGAACTCCCGCAGTAGCGTCGAAAAAAACCTCCCCTTTTGCAAATCCGTATATCTTATAAGGAACTCCGAGGACAGAAGCTCCCGAATCATGCAAGAGAGTATACGTATATTCTATCAATTGTGCGCGACCGTTCTCATTTGCGTAAGCCCAATCTTGGGTTCCTTTAAAGGAGTATTTAGCTTGTACCGGAATTTCTACTCTCGATTGTGAAAATTGAAAGTTCTCAGTTGCAGGCTTGGTCCATTCGCTTCCCTTTTCAACCGCATTCTCTGAAAAACTTGGGAGAGAGCGTAGATTCGGCATAATGTATTTGGCGGGAACCTTGTATTCGCCGAGATCCGTTAAGAGAAATCTGCTTTTGTAAGTTCTATCCTTATAAAAAGCGGAATCTACTTGCGGAAATTTAGTATAGGTGTCGAAGATTCCCGCCAGTTCACAACCTTCCGAATCGCATTTCTCGGTTCTTAATACGATTCTATTCTTATCCTCCCGACGAATAATTCTAGTACCTTGGCGAGCCTGAACTTTATGATATTCGTTTAGTTCTAAGTCGTCTCCGGCCTTAAGCTTCCATCGGAAAAGAGTCGCCTCTTCCGAAAAAATAGAAACGGGAACCACAATCAGTAATATTAACAAACCGCGAAACAAGGAAGCCATATTAATAATGTCGATGCTTCCTGAAAGAAACTTAGAGCGAATTCGCAAAAAAGACGTAAAACATTTGCTTTTCACCCGCCTCGATTCGGACATACGCGTTTCATTTTCGGGTGATTTGTTGAAATCCATTACCGGAACCAATCTTCGTATCCATCTAAATTTGCCTATTCTCGTCTTTTAGTTGAAAGGAATTCGGCTCTTCTTGCCCAATTGTGCTATGGCGGATCCTAATCTTGATTTCTTTAAATATCTTATCGAAGAAGGACGGGAACTGGTCTGCCTTCACTCTGCAGACGGTACATATCTTTATGTGAGTCCTTCCATCAAAACCATTGCCGGTTACGAACCGGAGGAACTGATCGGAAAAAAACCGAATGATTTTTTCCATTACGAAGATCAGGAATACATAAAAACGACCGGTCAAATTTCTTCTCTACAAGGAAGCGAGAATAATATGACTGAACATCGCTTTCTAAGGAAAGACGGCAATTTTGTTTGGTTGCAAACGTTGACTAGACCCATCAGAAATTCAAAGGGGGAAGTATTTCAATTGCATACAACGTCTCGCGATCTATCGCAAGAAATTTCCATCCGAAAGAAATTGAAGAAATCGGAAGAATTGCTTCAAGAAGCTTGCAAGCTCTCGCTGATGGGGGCTTGGGAATTGGATTTAACCACGATGATTTCAGAGTGGTCGCATTATGCCCATGAATTGTTGGAAATTTCCCATAACAATATGATGAGCTTCGATGATAGCTTACGTTTTTATCCGGAAGAAATCCGGACAATAATACAAAAATCGGTTTTTGAAAGCGCTAAATCCGGCGAATCATGGGATATAAAAGTTCCTGCAAGGACCGGAAAAAATAAGCCTATATGGATTCGAATTATCGGAAAACCGCAATCGGCTGACGGGAAAACCGAAAAAATTCGGGGAGTTTTCCAAGACGTCACGAAAGAAGTGGAAACTGAAGAGAAAAATAAAACTCTAATTAACCAACTGACTCGCCAAAATCATCAGCTGGAAGAATTTAACAGAATCATATCCCATAATCTCCGCTCACCCGTCGGAAACCTTCCTATATTGGTCGATCTGCTTCGGGAAAGTTCAAATCAAGAAGAAACGAACAAGTATCTTCATATGCTTCAAGAGCTTTCCACAAAAATGATGGGGATTTTAGACGATTTAGTGGATGTAGTAAAAGTTCAGCAAGCCAAGGACTTAAAGCCGGAGAAAATCATTTTTGATAAAATCTTGGATTCCGTTTCGGCCGGTTTTTTACCTGAAATTCAGAAGCGAAAGGCCGTTATATCCGCAGACTTTTCGAAATTGATATCATTCCGATACAACAAAGCGTACATGGAGAGTATCTTCTCCAACTTACTTTCTAATTCTCTTAAATACTCGATAGATGCCGTTCCTCCCGAAATTAAAATCGAAACCTCTGTATCGGCGGGAAAACATTTTTTAACTTGGAGCGACAACGGCTGCGGAATTGATATGAAAAGGAACGGTGCGAAAATCTTCCAATTACACAAAACATTTCATCCGAATGTCCGAGGTAAAGGGTTAGGCTTGTTCATGGTGAAAAGTCAAAT
Source organism: Leptospira fainei serovar Hurstbridge str. BUT 6 (assembly GCF_000306235.2). Lineage (NCBI taxonomy): Bacteria > Pseudomonadati > Spirochaetota > Leptospiria > Leptospirales > Leptospiraceae > Leptospira > Leptospira fainei. The sequence goes on along the minus strand of NZ_AKWZ02000010.1, from coordinate 1,387,563 downwards.
TGAATCGATGGGAGGAGACATCGAGGTGCAAAGCATTCCAGGCGAGGGAACCAAATTTACGATCTGCTTCAACAAACATACCGACAATTGAATAAAAAAACTTGCCTCTTTATTACTGCCATATTTCCCTAGTACCGAATTCTTCGTTTCGTAACGGAGAAATTTTACCGAAGATTTATATGAGTCCGAGTCATCTTACATGTTCCAAATCCTTCACAATTCCCCTAGGAGAGGAACGGCCTATTGCCTCGGGGTCGTTGTCCTTGCTATAATCATCTTGCGGAGGCGCGTCTTTCTGCTCGTTTCCGTTCTATTACAAACGAGTATCGTAATCCTCCCTAATTTACTTTCGGCACAATCAAACGAATTCGACCCGATCAATTTAAGTATAGAGGAGGCGGTTCAGCTAAGTTTAGAGAAGAATCTAACTCTTATCGCTAAGAAATATGATGTGGATATCGCAAAGGCCGACGCGATTCAAGCCGGTCTTTATCGAAACCCTTCCTTTAACGCGCTATCGAGCTTGAACCCTTTCGGACCGAACTATAACCAGTCGACAACCGGTGGACCGAAACAGTTGGACCTCCTACTGAACCTTCCGCTGGATCTAAGCGGTAAAATAAGGAGCGGAAAAAAGTCGCGCAATCTCGAACGCAGATAACCGAGATTCTTCTCGAAGCCGCGCTGAGGGATATCGCTTATCAAACCCGCGTTGCATACGTGGATCTCATCTTAAAGGAAAGATTGCTGCAGCTTTTTCGAGACAGAGAGAGCAACTTAGAGCGGTTGGCAAGAACCATCCAGAACAGGATAGGAGGCTCGGGAATTCAGCCTCTCTTATTAACGCGCGCGCAACTTGCGGTCGATAGCGCCTTAGTGGACACGCAAATCGCCTTAGCCGATACCGAAGCTGCCCGACGTGCGCTGGCATTGCTTCTAGGAAAAGAGGGAGCTCCAAATTTAATTCCTGTTACGAAACTCCGGGACGTGGAATTGGAAGATCCGCCTCCGTATGAAAAAATCATAGATAGCATAAAGGAAAACTTTCCTAATCTAGTAGCGCTGCGTTTAGGTATTGGCCTAGCGGAAAAACAAATTACTTTGGCCGAAGCTCAGGTTTGGGACGATTTCACCATTTCAGGCGGGTGGACTAGACAATACGGAGTCGGAGTTTGGCCGAATTCCATACCGTTGACTTCCGGGTATCCTTTAGAAAACGGCCTTCCGGGGCAAAATTCCTGGGCATTCGGTTTTAACGTACCGATCCCTTCATTGAACCGAAATCAAGGAAGTATTCGAAAAGCGAAAGTAACTAAACAGCAAGCGGAAGTATATTATAAAAATGCGGAAATATCCCTCGAGAAGGATTTAAAAGGTCTTATCATCAGTCTGGCTCTGAATAAGAAGATCATTCAACAAATTGAATTAAGTCAATTACCAAAGGCTCAAAGAGTTTTGAATAACCAACAAAGGTTATTCGGAACGGGCGGCGCCAACCTTTTGGAATATTTCGATGCGATCAACGCTTACAATGCGACTTTATCCACGTATTATAAAGCAGTTGCCGATTATCGCAAGAATAAGGCTAGACTTGAAGCATATTTGAATCTTGGAATACGCTCATGAGTCGGCTAGGCATAGTTTTTATAGCGATAGTGCTGCTTGCCGCTACGTTTCTGGCGTGGGCTTGGTGGAAATTTTCCAATCCGGTAGTGACCAAACCTCCCGTTTTCTTTACGAATGAAGGCGATAAGATTCGCTTTTCTCCGGATTCCGAATTCGTGAAGGGAGTCCTTTCAGAGCCGGCAAAGAAAGCTCCGGGAGGAAGAAATGTCTTTCACGCCGTCGGTCAGATTTTATTATTAGTGGAGCCTTCGGGCGCGCTGATTGGCTCCCAAAAAACGTACGTCCATTTGGATCAAAAACTCTCCGCTCGACTGGGAATAGAAAAACCTGACGCACCAATTAACACTTCCTTCGGTATAGTAGAAATCCCTAAAGAACAGGCGGATCAGATGCGAGTCGGAAGTCGTTTGTTAATTTCGCTATACGGTCTTAGGAAAGCTTCCGCGGTCGGAAGAATTCTAAAGATTCAGACCGCAGAAAACTCCAGGAACTTTTCATCCTTACTTTTTAAAATCGATCAAGGACGGGACTGGTACCCCGGTGCAAATTGTGAAATTCATTTTCCTGAAATTTCAAGCGTGCCTTCGCGGATACCCGCTAGGTCCATCGTTCATTTTCGGAAATCCGATCACGTATTCATTGAATGGGAAAAGGGTCTTTATTCGCCTCGAGTAGTAACCGTTTTAGAGGAAGACGATACTGCATTCAACGTATTAGGCGTGAAACCCGGAGAACGGGTCGTAACAAAAGGAGCCATTTTACTCCAACCATTTTTGACCATTAAAGAACGTGAGGATCGAGGAAACTAATGAAACTGGATTCGCCAATTCATCGTTCAGTAATTTTCGCCTACGAAACCAAATGGCTTACGTTCGCACTTGCTGTAATCATCAGCGGGTTCGGAATTATCGCGTTTCAATTCTTAAATATAGACGCTTATCCTGACATTTCCGGGGTTCAAGTTCAGATTATCACGGAATTTCCGGGTAGAGCCACGGAAGAGGTCGAACAACAAGTGACTGTCCCGATGGAAAGGACGATGGCAGGCTTGCCGAAAATAGAAGTCATTCGCTCTCGGACGATTTTCGGACTTTCTTTAGTTCAGATCATTTTTGAAGAGGGAGTAAACGATTATTGGGCTCGGGAGCAGGTTTATCAAAAAATTTCCGAAGCGCCTTTACCTCCGGACGCAACATCCTCAATCGGTAGCTTGGCAACCGCTTACGGAGAAATCTACCGATACGAATTGGTCAAGACAGACGGTCATGATCCGATGGAGCTGCGTACTTATAATGATTGGGTGATCATTCCTGCGCTGCTGCGTGCCAAAGGAGTCGTAGAAATCGCGAATTTCGGCGGCTTAGGCAAGCAATATGCGATACATATCGAACCGGAAGACTTATTGCGTTACGGAGTAAAGCTCCAAGAAATCGTAAATGCGGTTCAGGGGAATAATAGTAACGGCGGAGGTTCCATCTTACAGAGAGGGAGTTCCTCCATCGTAATTCGGGGTTTGGGAAGGGTACAGAATTATAAAGAGCTGGAAAACGTCTTTATTAAAAACAGCTTCGGAACGGAGGTTTTCGTTCGAGATGTTGGCAAGGTAGTTTTAGATCATTTGCCGCGAACAGGCGTTTTCGGAAAGAACGGACAAGACGACAGTGTGGAAGGCATCGTAAAGATGCGGAGAGGCGAAAATCCGTCAGTCGTTCTACTTAAAATTCAGCAAGTCGTTAAGGAACTAAACGAAGACATTCTTCCTCCGAATATCCGAATACAACCGTTTTACGATCGTTCGACTCTAATTCGGGAAACCCTCAATACGGTAGCTCATAATACCTTACTCGGAATATTCTTCGTAGTTTTAACGTTATTTATTTTTTTGGGGAATTTACGGATGGCGTTACTCGTCGCGCTTACGATTCCGTTTTCTCTGCTATTTGCACTTTCTCTAATGTTCCTAGCGGATATACCGATCAGCCTCCTCTCCATAGGCTCGATCGATTTCGGAATCATCGTGGACGGCGCCGTGATCGTCTCGGAAAATATAATCAGAAGATTCTCGGAAGTCAGAAGAAGAGGAAGCAAAGAAATAGTTCCGTTAGAAGGATCAAAGGAAGTTCAAAAACCGATGATCTTTTCGATGTTGATCGTTATCATCGCTTACCTTCCTCTACTCTCCCTAACCCAAATAGAAGGGCTTTTATTCAGGCCGATGGCAATGACGCTTTGTTTTGCTTTGATAGGAGCTCTGATTTTTTCCCTATATCTTGTTCCTCCGCTTTCCTCGATTTTCTTTAAGAATGTGGATGCGAAACATCATGAAGGAGAGAGTCGCATATTCGTATTCCTGCAAAAAAAATACGATCAATTGCTTCCTAGGCTCGTAAATAGGAAACGTAGAGTTGCCACTACTTTCTTGGTATTTTTCTTCGGAATTCTCATCATTATAGTTCCGAATTTAGGAACGGAGTTCCTTCCGTATATGGACGAAGGAGTATTCTGGCTCAGGGCAAACTTTCCGGAAGGAATTTCCCTCAGGGAAACGTCGGAATACGCTTCCGAAATAAGAGGAATATTAAAGGAATTTAAAGAAGTTTCATACGTAACTTCCCAGACCGGAAGAAACGATGTCGGTAACGACCCTTTTCCGTTAAACCGAATCGAATTCATGATCGGACTGAAGGATAAGTCCGAATGGAAAGATTATAATACTAAACTTAAACTCGAGGATGCGATTCGAAAAAAGCTGAGAGCGAGATATCCTACGCTCCGGATGAATCTTACTCAGCCCATCATCGATTCAGTAACCGAAGATACTAATGGGACCTCCGCGGATCTAGCGGTCGATTTGCTAGGACCGGACCTAGAAGTCTTGAGAACGATAGCGATTTCAACCTCGGAAATTTTAAAATCCACTCGCGGAAGTGTAAACGTAAACTTAGAGCAGGAAGGCCCGCAACCTCAACTCCAGATTCGAATCGATAAGGAAAAAATCTCTCGATATCGAATATCTGCCGCGTCCGTAAATAACGTAGTGAATACCGCGATCGGCGGACTACCGGTTTCCGAGATTTATGAAGGTGAAAGAAAATTCGATATTCTAGTCAAGTACGCACCCGAGCATCGGAAATCTCCTCAAGCAATAGCCTTACTTCCAGTGTTCAATGAACAAGGAGAACCGATTCCATTAGGACAAATTTCCGAAATACGCGTGTTGGACGGAGAGACTATTATCGCTCGCGGCAGAGGAAGCCGCCGAATCACCGTTAGGACGGACATACGAAATAGGGCCCAAGGCGATTTTGTTTACGAAGCTCAATCCAAATTTCAAGATAAAATCAAAATGCCGAAAGGATATAAAGTCGAATGGCTGGGAATGTTCGAAAATCTCTCTCGAGCACGGAAGCATTTCGGCTTGTTAGTACCCGTTTCCCTCGGGATGATTTTCATAATTTTACTTTTTTTATTCCGATCAATTCCGTTAGCTTTGCTGGTTCTTCTATCCGTCCCGTTTGCAATGACCGGATCGTTACTCGCCCTATTTTTACGAGGGATGCATTTTTCCGTTTCGGCCGGCGTGGGATTTACGACTTTATTCGGAATCGCGTCTATGCATGGAATTCTTCTCGTGAGCAGAATTCGACATCTGCAAGAAGAAGGACATTCAGTGGAGAAAGCCGTATTGGAAGGAGCCGGCCTTAGGTTGAGACCGGTGCTTATGACCGCTTTCGTAGCCTTTATCGGATTATTGCCCGCGTCTTTATCGAACGGTATCGGTTCGGATATACAAAGGCCGATCGCTACAGTCATGGTTTGGGGAATCTTAAGTTCTGCCTTTCTAAGTCTATTCCTACTGCCCGTTTTCTATTCGATAGTCGGCGAGCGAATTAAAGTAAAATAGCGAAGTCTTACTCGGTCGGCTTCCATTCATTAAAGCGGAAAGACGAAGTCCGTTTCCAAACGGATTTCAATACGTTGCAATGAAAGCAGTTGACATGATGTCCGTTTTAGAAGCCTCTTAAACAAGTGATTCCTTTTCTCCAGGAAATAGTTTTCTTCGGAGCACTCTTTTGCCTACTTCTTGGAATAGGCGCCTTGCTCCGACCTGAACGAACCATTACTTTCAAAATTCTTTTTTTACTTTCTTTCGGTGTCTCCGTACAATTCTTCTATGTCTATTTTCTCTTAAAGGAGATTTATTTCGAACCTTCGTTTTTAAATCATCTTCATATTCCTTTCGCTTGGATCCTAGGGCCGGGAATGTATAGCTTATTCTCAGTAACGGTTCAGGAATACACTTCGTCTAAATCCGAAATACGTTTTTATCTCCCTGGTATTCTGCTTTTACTCGGATTCCCTCTTGCTTATCTTATATCGCCGGAGCTATTTATATCGAGACCGATCGATTATTTTAAAGAGGGAAAACATAGTTGGTTGGATATCCTACTAATTAGCGCCTATATAGGTAACCTACTATACTATCTAACCGTTGTATGGCAAACCCGCACCTTATTTCGACTCGAACATTTAAAAACGGAAGCAGGCGCAAGAATCTTATTCTATATCATCCTAGGGAGTGGAAGCGTAACGACGATCTTGATCGCGTCTTATATTATCCGGGATTTAGATCTTCTATTTATCGCGACCATAGCCACTATATTCTATGCGGTAATCGGATACCTTGCGCAATTGAGCTTTCCCCAAATTTTCCACGAAATCGGACCGTCCGTTCGAGAGGCATACCGAAATTCTAGATTAGAAGGAGTGGACTTACACGATTTAGGAACTCGCTTATCAGATTTGATGAAGCATGAAAAACTCTATTTGGATGAGGAATTAACACTTTCTTCCTTATCGATTAAATTAGACGTCAAACCATATCAACTATCGGAATATTTAAATCAGCATCGGAAAACCAATTTTTCCCGCTTTGTAAACGGATTCCGTGTGGAAGAAGCGATCCTGCTCCTAAAACGGGAAAATGGAGCCAATATTCTTTCCGTCGCTTACCGTTCCGGCTTTAATTCAAAAGCAACGTTCAACCTCGCCTTCAAATCCGTTACGGGAGTTTCACCTAGGGATTATATACGTAGCCTTAAGAATTCGTAATCTCTTCAAATCTCTTCACAGAAAAAGTCGTCGACTCTCCGCCATAGAGCCGACGTTTCCTGCTTAGAAGAAATCGTCGCATAGCGAATATAGTTTTATATAAAAGTATATGGTTTATAGAATTCTAATAAAAGGTCTTAAATCATTAATTAAGACCTTTTATTCGTCTAAAATAAGAATCTCAGACGATCTGATTTTTTTCCCTGCTATACTCCTTTAGCATTAAGCGAATCTATATGGCCTCGGCCAAAAAGCTTAAGGAGAAAGAGAAAATGAGAATTGGATATCGAACATTTGTTATGCGAATTTGCATAACATCCCTTGCTTGCGTTGCCGGCTTTTCTTCCTGCAAAAATGAGTCAGGGAATTCATCAGGGCAAAATGCGGCTTTCTTGGCTGCACTAATTCCTGGCGTTTCCCAACAGGCTCAGAACTCGGCGTCCATTAACGGAGTGTCAGCGTCTTCGTTTAGCGCGAGTGATACCGCCTCCCAAATCAACGCTGCATTCGCACAACAAAACGACGGAAGTTTCATCTTCGACGATTCCATTAAGGTAACTGCCCAAGATGGAGTAGTTCTTACTGCGAATATTTTTAAACCTGTGAATCCTCCCGCCGGTATGAAATATCCTGCGGTCGTTTTTGTAAACAGTTGGGCGCTTAATAAATACGAGTATTTAGTTCCTGCAGCGATACTCGCCAAAAAAGGTTACGTTGTCCTCAGCTATAATACTAGAGGATTTGGAACTTCCGGCGGATTAATTAATACTGCAGGCCCGTTAGACCGTCAGGATTTAAGCTCGATTTTGGATTGGCTTTTGGCCAACGCGCCGGTCGATCCGGCAAACATCGGAATCGGAGGAATATCTTACGGCGCTGGAATTTCCCTGATCGGTGTAAGTGAAGAGCCGCGTATTAAAACCGCAGTAGCTATGAGCGGTTGGGGAGATCTAAAACGTTCCCTTTATGGAAACAGTACTCCGCGCATAGTTTGGGGGCTCCTGTTAATCGGTTCGGGATATTTCCTAGGACATATGGATCCGATCATCGCTCAATACTTCCAAAACCTAATCGATCAAACGAATATTGCCGCAGTGAGCGCCTGGGCACAAGACAGATCTCCGGACAATTTCATAGCTCAGCTTAATGCTGCCGGAAAGCCGATATATATGTCCAACAACTTCGAGGACGATCTCTTTAACCCGAATGAGATTTTGGATTACTACGCTCAACTAACGGTTCCTAAGAAATTGGACCTGAACGAAGGAATTCATGCCTCGGCCGAAATTCCAGGAATACTCGGACTGTCTAACTACGTTTGGAGCAATGCGTATGATTGGTTCGATTATTGGCTCAAGGGAGTAAATAATGGAATTATGAGCAAGCCTCAAGTGAGTTTCCAAAAGAAATTTAACGGGGCTCGAGTCACCCTTCCTTCTTGGCCTTCGCCGACGGTAAGTCAAAAAACGTACTATCTAAAGCCGAGAGGACTTTTTACGGACGGACAGATCTCTACGACCCAAAATACGTCGAACGCGAATACCGTGATTCTATCCGGTGCGGACACTCTGGCGACTAGCGGAGTTCCGATAATTTCGGATATCCTCGCTGCTCATCTCGACGTACCGGTCACGGCTCCGGTAGGTTTAATCAGCCGAATCAACGGAATCGTTTATCAGTCGGATACGTTGGCCAGCGCGATAAAAATTCGCGGTAAGATTTTCTGGAACGGAACGGTTTCTTCTTCTTTGGGAAAGGCAAACGTAAACGTTTACTTTTACGATCTGGATACTTCCGGAATCGGAACCTTGATCACCCACGGAACAGGGACGATCTTTGACGCAGCATCGGGAGAAACTAGGAACCTATCGATCGACCTAAATGCAGTCGCTTACGATTTACCTGCCGGTCACAAAATAGCGATCGCTTTGGACACTTACGATCCCTTGTATTCCGTTCCGACCTTGCTTATCTACGCTCTGAGCGTAAAACATAGCGCAAGCCAACAATCGACTCTGGTAATTCAATCGGAGTAATTCCCCAACCATATCGTCGCAGGCTCTTAAGCTGAGCCTGCGTTTTTCTTAGTCTCCACGACAAACGACTCTAGTATCGCTCTAAAAATCGGCTCGTCATCCTCGTCTTTCGTATCGCTCGTTTGAGTCGTAAAAAAAATGGACGCGCCCTTCGGTTGCGAAAAATAGAAACGATTCAGATAAGTGAATTTTCCCGATTTATAATCGACCGTATATTTTTCCCTTGCCGCTAAAACGATGCCCTTAGGAAGATTTTCGTTTAAAGCTTCGATTCCGTCCTCGATCACTTTCGTTTCCGGATTATTCCTGGTGAAGAATTCTTTCTTCTTTCCTCTCATGCTATCGATCGTCGAAAGAAAAAACGATTCGTCAGTTTCGGAATAAAGAACGATCACTTGAAAAATCGCTTCTCCGTTCAACATGTCCAAATTAATTAAACGGGTTCGCGTCTTCCCTTCCTGAAACGTTTCATCGGAACTAACTTGCCAGCCCTTTGGATAAGAGAATTGAATTCCTTCCCGCGAATACGTTTCCGTAAGAACGGGAATTTTCGCTTTTTTACAGGAAACGAAAATAATCGAGCAGGCGAATAATACATAAACTAACTTCATGCATTTTCCCTTTCTTTCCGCCACTCTAAGTAATCGGGAAGTTCCGCTAATTCTATACAGCCTTCCTCGTCCGGGTCTTCCGGAATCGGCCCTACTTCAAAATGTTGGATTTCTTTCGGAAACTCCTCCTCTCCTAAAACAGTCTCAAGAAGAATAGTGACCGCCGTTCTCAGACCGGGATGATCGGCAACCGATTCAAAATCGGGTATGCATACTTTTAAACCGAACGAATTTTGTTGCTGGGTATTTTCGAGAGGTAAAAACCAAATCTCCTCCGAGTCGAATTCGATTCCCTCGTAACTCAACGTAAATCCTTCGGATTGAGAATGATCCGAGGAGAATATTTCCCAACCCGGAATTTCCGGAGCCAGATCGACGAATCTCTCCGCTTCGGCATAAAGCGACTCGTCCCCGGCGGTAATTATAGTCAATTCTTGAAGACCGGCTTCCTCGCCGGCGATTTCAAAATAGAACTCTTCGTTCACCGCTTGGAGTCTATCCATTAACTCATCAAAGAGTTTATCGCGATCCTCGTCGTTGATCCGGTCTATTTTAGAATAAGCAGGATGTTCTTTTGCGAACCATTGCCAAAATTTTTCCGCTGCATCGCTCATTTTTCGCTCCTTCCGAGAATGCCTTAAAGCACAAAGAATATAACGAAAATCGTATTTATTCCTCGAGGCGATCCAAATGTTTAAAGAAATCCGATAAAAAGGAAACTATTATTTTATCGTTTCCGTCCGGATCCATTCCAAATACTCCGCGTTTCCTTCCCGTATTTTCCAGCTAATAATGCACGGAACAGTATAACTGTGCATCGCTTTAACTCTTGAAATCACCTCGCCGGATAAGTCGGATCGAGTCTTTAAGAGTAATATGGATTCTTCGTCCTTTTCGATATTTCCCTGCCATCTATAAATGGATCGCATTTTAGGGATGATATTCGCACAGGCGGCGAGTCTTTCCGCCACCAACGCCTCTCCGATCTTCAATGCTTCCTCTTCGTTTTTAGTGGTGATATAAATCGTCCGAAATTCCATGCACTATCACTATCCCCTTTCTCTAAGAGGAAAAGTCGTTTTCCATCGTTCTCGTTTTTCGGAATTCCGAAATCGGCGTTTAAAAGGCGGGGGTAAAAATATGGACAGACAAACGGCTTGCTTCTACCACATTCCAATGGCCAAGTCCCCTACCATTCTCATCAAAAAATCCTTTGACGCTTTGTCCTTGAATTCGGCGTTTTTCGGTTTTTTTGCACATTCCGGTTTTGTCCTCGGCTTAAAGGAAATCGGCTTTAAACCCGCAAAAATAACCGGATCAAGTTCGGGAGCTTTAATCGGTTCGCTAATTGCAGCAGGAATTCCACCGGAAGAAATTACCCGATTTATCCTTACTTTAAAGAAAAAGGACTTCTGGGAAGGTAACGTATTTTCTCAATTTACAAAACCGTTTCGAAAGGGTTTGAAAAAATATTCCGGCTTTTTAAGCGGAAAGCGAATCCGGGATCTTTTAGAACCCTATATTGGGGGAAAAAACCTTAAGGACTTTCCCACTCCGATCGGTCTGGCGGTTTCGAATTTAACCAAAGGAATCCGGGAACTCAAGACGGAGGGAAATGCAATCGATCTAATTTTAGCCTCGATGACATTTCCTCTATTATTCGAAATTCCGATCATCGATGGGGATGAATTTCTGGACGGGGGCGTGGTCGACGCGGAACCGATCAAAGAACTAATTCTAGATCCCAGTATAAAACGAATCATTACCCACGAAATCGACAACGGGAAGCCTAGTTCCAGTCAGCCTTTGCTTCGGGCGTTCGACGGGTCCGTCAGCGTGATCAGTAGCGAAACGAGGGAATTAAAGGACCTAATCGCTCGAAAGTACGGAAAGAAAATCATTCGGGTAATCACTAAAACACCCTATCTTCATCCGAACAAAATGGCGGAAGGTCGGTTAGCGTTAGAATTAGGGAGACGATCCGCACATTCCCATCGAAACGATATTTTAACGAATAAAGGAACAAAATAAAAAGGATCATTCAACCGCGGTGTGAACGATCCAATTCATTCCTCCATCCATTCGATAGAGTTAGATGAGCTCTTCCTAGATTACTTCTTGTGCTCTTTTTTATTGTGTTCGGCTTTGTGAGCTTCTTTCTTAGCTTCATCTTTTTTAGGAGCTTCTTTTTTTTCTTCCGCGCTGAGAGCAAAAGCTGCAACAAGAGAGAGTGCCGTAATTGCGGGTAGTAGTTTTTTCATCGTGTTCTTCCTTACATCTGATTCCGAAGAGAAGATAAAACCTCACTTCAGTATTTTTAAATATTTCCGTTTTGATCTATATTTTTCAATCTTTTTTTCTGTTATATTAGACAAAAAATCATTTTAATAGATAATTAAACTAAAAATACCTTTATTTTTGCTGATTTATCCAGGTTATTGGATTTTCATCAGAATGGAATCTAACTCGTATACTTCATGTGTTCTTTGGTTAAAGGCAATTTTCCCAAATCCTAAAACCACGATTCGATCCTTCCGAAAAAAAATAGGCCCAAAGTCGTTATGCCAATTTAGAATACGATTTTGAAGCGAAAGAGAAGGAAAACGTCATTCGGAGTTGCTTCAAAGATTCCTCTCTCAGCTATGACGCGTCAGGCGGAATCTATGTTCCGCTCATTCTCTAAAGAAACCATTTTTGGGAAAAAATAGCTGACAGGTTGCAAAACGGGGTCATTTATACAAATTAGGGCCCAATTTTTTTGGGGTCCTATCGTCGCTTCACACTTAAGTCCGGTGCTAACGTATCTATTTCGTTAGGCCGGCTTTTTTTTGCCACCACGATCACCGGCATTTTTGATCTTCTTTCGGGGTCTGAAGGCTTTCTTAAAATAAAAAGGGCCGCCCTTTCGGGCAGCCCAGTTGTCGCTCCACACTTAAATCAAGCGCGAAGGGCTGAAGTCCGTTTAACGGATTACTTCTTTTCCTCTTTTTTGTGGTGCTCTTTTTTGTGGTGCTCTTTTTCGTGGTGCTCTTTCTTAGCTTCATCTTTTTTAGGAGCTTCTTTTTTTTCTTCCGCGCTGAGAGCAAAAGCTGCAACAAGAGAGAGTGCCGTAACGGCGAGTAGAAGTTTTTTCATTGTGTTCTTCCTTTTTTAATTAGCCGATTTAGATCGTTCTAAGTCGACATGGGATATGATAATTTCTTATTAAACCTAACGACAACAATCAAAATTCGCTATCCTATATAAAAAAATGCTAAATTGAATATCCGGTTTTCGAGCCCGAATCGGCAAAAAAAAGGTGAAAAAAAAACTTTCCAGTGGAACGAAACGAATCCTTCCAAAGGTCCTACCGCAAAATTTATTTTGTCTCCAAAATCCGGCTTCCGGAAATAAATTTCCCAACCGAAAACCCCCTTAGATCGCCCGAATTTCGGCAAATAATGCCAGTTTATCAAGATCCGGTCTCGAATCCTTAGGATGTACGTTCTTGACTTCGGAACCTTCCAACTAGAACCTGTATCTTAGGGTTCCTAAGGGAAGTTCCTCCGATCCCGTCTCGTTTAGTGAGGCGACCAATCGCAATTCTGTTCCAATTTCCGCCGACTCGTGCGAACGGCCAAATTGGGTTCGTTCGGGATGGGATGAAAGAAGCCAATTTATCCGTCCTCCCGGAGACCCGAACATCCCACATAAGGTTATCGAGAATGGATTTTGCACTATCGGACGATCAGAGAGCTCTTCGGGATTTAGCCCGCGACTTTTCTAAAAATGAAATTCGCCCCAAAGCCGAGCATCATGATAAAACTGGGGAGTATCCCCTACAAATTTTAAAAAAGGCCTGGGAAATCGGCCTAATGAACATTCATATCCCCGAAAAATACAACGGGGCCGGAATGAAAGAACTAGACGATGTAATCATCGGAGAAGAACTTTTCTGGGGCTGTTCGGCGATGGCAACGGCCATTTTAGCAAACAATCTAGCTTTGGCTCCGGTTCTAATCGGAGCCAGCGACGAGGTTCTCAAAAAATGGGTTCAGCCGATGACCGAGCAATTCCAACTTTGCGCTTATGCAGTGACTGAACCAGGTGCCGGTTCCGACGTCGCCGGAATTAGAACAACGGCCAGAAAAGTAGGCGACGAATATATTATTAACGGTTCCAAAATGTGGATCACCAACGCAGGTTATGCGGATTGGTTTTTTGTATTAACCAAAACGGATCCGGCTGCGGGACATAAGGGAATCACCGGATTTATCGTAAGTTCCAAGACCCCCGGCGTAATCATAGGTAAGAAAGAACTCAATATGGGGCAAAAATGTTCCGACACGCGTGGAATCACTTTCGAGGAAGTGAAAGTTCATAAAAGCCAAATGATCGGAAGCGAAGGCGAAGGATTCAAAATCGCGATGGGCGCCTTTGACCATACTCGTCCGGGAGTCGCAATCGGAGCGGTCGGAGTTGCCAGAGCCGCCATGGAACATGCCCTCGAATATGCGAAAACTCGCGCGGCGTTCGGAAAACCGATTATTGAAAATCAATCGATTTCGTTTATGATCGCAGAGATGGCCCGCGATATCGAAGCCGGAAGACTTCTTTGTTACCAAGCCGCATGGTTGATAGACCAAGGGTTTAGAAATACTTATCAGGCATCCATCGCCAAGGTATTTTGCGCCGATTCTTGCATGAGAATTACGACGGATGCAGTTCAGGTATTGGGTGGATACGGATTTAATTCTGAATACCCGGTGGAAAAATTGATGCGGGATGCTAAGATTTTCCAAATATACGAAGGAACTTCGCAAATTCAGCGCTTGATCATTTCCCGTTACTTATCCGAAGGAAAGGGAATCGAAGGACCGAACCTCTGAAGGAATTCTCCCTTACATACGACGAGTTTCTGAAACGAACTCAGATCGGAAATTTAATTCCGATATTTAAGCAAGTGTTTCTGGATCTGGAAACTCCGGTCTCCTTATTTGCAAAATGGGGAGGAACCGAGGCCAAACATTCCTTTCTTCTCGAATCCGTTGAAGGCGGCGAAAATGTCGGTCGGAATTCCTTTTTAGGTAAGGAACCATATCGCCTCATTTACGGTAAGAACGGCCTTTTTTATATCTCGAAACGAAACGAGCCGGAGACGGAGATCATCACCTACGATCCGTTGTTTCTTTTGGAATATTCTATGGGAGACGACGTATATGTGCCGGATCATCGTCTTCCATCTTTCCAAGGCGGGGCAGTAGGATTTCTCTCCTATTCCTGCGTCCGCTATTATGAAAACATACCGGATACGAAGCCGGAAGACGAGCCGTCACCCGATGCCTACTTTGCACTGTATGACGAAGTTTTGGTAGTGGATCATGTGGATCGATTGCTAAGAATCGTAGTTAACGCCAGACTTTCCGACTTTGAAGATCCAAAAGCTTGTTACGAAGCCACTCTCGCAAGAATCGATGCGATCGAAAAAGACCTCCGTGAGGGGGAAGTCCCCGGCTGGGTCAAACATCCTCTGCAAACGACTGAAACTTTAGAATATCGCCCGAATATTCCCGACGAAGATTACAAAAAAGCGGTCCAAAAAGCGAAAGAATACATTTACGCAGGCGATATTTTTCAGGTCGTTCCTTCCAGAAAATTGGAGTTTCGTCCGGGAGTTCCTCCTTTCCAAGTATATCGAGGGCTAAGAACCGTGAATCCGAGTCCATATATGTACTTTCTCAAACTGGACGATATTTCCGTCGTAGGATCTTCTCCGGAAATCATGGTCAAATGCAAAGATAGAAAAACATATCTGCGGCCGATTGCCGGAACCCGTCCTCGCGGGGCCACTCCCGAACTTGACAAAGCTTTAGAAGAGAATCTTCTTTCTGATCCCAAGGAAATTGCCGAACATATTATGCTGGTCGATCTGGGAAGAAATGATCTAGGAAGAGTTTGCGAACCTGGATCCGTTCGTGTGGAAGATTTTAAAATCATCGAGCGCTATTCGCATGTCATGCATATCGTAAGTCAATGCTTCGGAAAGTTGGGATCAAATAAGACGGTATACGATCTTCTGCGGGCCACCTTGCCTGCCGGTACCGTTTCGGGAGCTCCTAAAATTCGCGCGATGGAGATTATCGACGAGCTGGAGAGAACCCGGCGAGGAATTTATTCGGGCGCATTGGGCTATATCTCTTATGGAGGCGATACGGATATGGCAATCGTCATCCGGACGATTTCGTTCTATGGAGAAAAAGCGTTCATTCAAGCCGGAGGAGGAGTGGTTTATGATTCTTCTCCGGAAGGCGAGCTAGAAGAAACAAAGAATAAAATGGCGGCCCTGTTACGCGCGGTCGATTTTGCACGTAACGGACTTAAAGGAGAATGGAATAGATGATATTACTCATCGATAACTACGACTCCTTTACCTATAATCTATATCAGTATTTTTGCCAAATTGGAAATCAGGTCGAAGTCTTTAGAAATGATAAAATAGATTTAATTCGTATTTCGGAATTGAATCCTAAAGGAATCGTATTGAGCCCCGGCCCTGGACGCCCCGAAGATTCCGGAGTGTGCTTGGATGTTCTAAAAGAATTGAGCGGGAAGGTTCCGATATTAGGCGTATGTCTAGGTCACCAGGCAATCGGACTGGTTTACGGTGGTAAAATCGTCAACGCTCCGAGTATTATGCACGGTAAAGTCAGCCTAATCGAACACGACGGTTTGGATATTTATAGCGGAATTCCTTCTCCGTTTTTAGCGACTCGATATCACTCGTTAGTCATTCAACCCGAAAGCCTTCCTAAGGAACTAGAAGTCTCGTCGAAGACTCAGGACGGAGTGATCATGGGAGTTCGACATAAAACGAAAGCGAATCTTTTCGGCGTACAATTTCATCCGGAATCGATCATGACCCAGAACGGATTGGATATCGTCAGAAATTTCTCCAGGATCGTCGCCGAAACCTAAATCGATGAAAATATTTTTTCGATTAATGGCCTATTCGGTACGATATAAGTATCGATTTACGCTAGGCATTCTTTTTGCTCTAATCACGGCTATCCTAAACGCCGTCTCTTTAACCGCAGTTATTCCCCTTTTCGATACAATGGGCGCCGACCCGAATACCCGTTTTCAATTCGAGCTGACAAAACCGGAGCAGGATATCCTTCTAAAAGAACGGTACCAAGGTTACGACAGTTTAGATGCCGTAGAACGGGTTAAGAAAATTCTAATCGACGCGAAGCAATGGTCAAACGGCCGAACCAAGTACATGGAACCTAAGGAAGTCGTTTGGGCGGTATGCTTACTCATACTTCCCGTCTACGGTTTGAAATTGATCTCATATCTCGCATCAGTCTTTTGTCTAGCAACTGCGGGTTATCGAGCCGTTCGGGATCTTCGCCAAGAACTTTTTGAAAAGAATCAAATCCTGCCTTTAACGTTTTTCTTTAAGGAAAAAACCGGACTCTTAATGAGCCGAATCATCAACGACGTCGAAGTCGTCGCCGCAGTCATCTCGTCGAATTTTCGAGATGCAACAATCAATTTCTTTTATGTAGTCACGCATTTGATCGTTCTATTGTATCTGAATACGGAACTTTTATTGATCGCGTGCGCGGCAGTCCCGGTTATCATCCTTCCCGTTACATTGTTCACGAAAAAAATCACCAAGTCGACGGAAAGGCTCCAGGAAAAAATGGCGGATCTAAACGCTAATTTGCAAGAAATGATTTCCGGAATTAAAGTAATTCGCATATTCCATACGGAAGAATTCGAGAAGGAAAAATTCAAAAAAATAAACCAGAACGTTTATCGACGCAATTTCAAAGGACAATATTACCTTCAAGTCGCTCCCAATTTGGTCGAACTTACCTCTTCGTTAGTCGTTCTCGGTTTCTTTGCATTAGGAGCTAAGTTCATCTTTTCCGGGACCGGAGCGTCCCGATTTTCTACCGGCGATTTCATGGCCTTTCTCTTAACATTACTGTTCCTGCTTAGACCATTAACTCAGCTCTCTCAAATGGTGGGAAAAGTATCGCAATCGATTTCGGCAGGGAGACGCATCTTCGAAATCGTAGATTTAGAAACTGAAGATCATAGTGAAATCGCGAAAGTGGATTCGTTTACGCTACAGGATTCCATACGATTCAAGAATGTGACGTTCGCGTATCCGGGAACAAGTACCGAGGTATTAAAAGACATTAATTTGAACGTAAAAGTCGGAGAAACGATCGCCATTGTCGGAGCAAGCGGCTGCGGGAAATCCACCTTAATGGACTTGATCCCAAGATTTTTCGACCCTAGCTCCGGCTTTATAGAATTCGACGGTTTCAATATCAAAGATCTCTCCTTATCCGATTTGCGTAAAAAAATAGGCATCGTAACGCAAGATATCTTTCTTTTCCACGGAAGTGTGATGGACAATATTTCCTACGGAAGACCAGGCGCGAATCGTAAAGATGTGATCCGAGCCGCTCGATTGGCCCACGCGCACGATTTTATCAAAAAAATGGATCGCGGATATGATAGCATCTTAGGAGTCCGAGGCTTAAATTTATCCGGTGGACAACGTCAACGTCTCGTTATAGCAAGAGCCTTGTTACGAAACCCGGAAATCATGATTTTAGACGAAGCGACCTCGGCGTTAGATGTCGAGTCGGAACGTTTGGTAAGCGACGCGCTCCGTCGATTATTCGCCAATCGAACCACATTCGTAATTGCCCATCGTTTATCTACGATCAAGGATATACCCAGAATCATAGTCATGGACAATGGCCGTATAGTCGAAGAGGGAAATCATATTTCGCTAATGGATCAAAACGGAATCTATCGTAAACTGACCGATAACCAATATGCAGGAGCGGGAATTTTACCTTGAAGCCTTTAATACTTGTAGTCGACGATAACGACCGATACGCAGATAATTTAATTATATATTTGGAAAATCTGAAATGCGAAGTTCTGCGCGCTAAAGACGCCGCCCAAGGATGGGAACTTTATACAAAGCATAAGGCCGAACTCTCCTGTGTGATTACTGACATCACGATGGAAACCCAAACCTCGGGCTTATGGTTAATCCGGCGAATTCATAAAGACGGTTTTACAGGAATTAAGGTAATTGCAACAACCGGTTTCGACGTCTTCGGAGTCATGGCGATAAGTCGATTAGTATTACCTAGCTTTGCCGGAATCAGCTTCATGGTTCCGAAAGTTCCCTTGAAAGCCGGAAAAGTCTTAATGCTTCCTACCGGCTTGACTCAAGAATCATTCGAATTCTCGATCCAAAGATAAATCCCGCGGCCTAACCTGTGGCCCACCTTCGATCAAAAGAAAACTCAGTCAACCGCCCTTCGCGAAAGTCGGAGAAGAATAGAATCATGACAACTTAGTCGGAATCGGCAAGATCGATTATTTTATAATTTTGTAATTCTTTCTAAATATGAATATTTACTCAAATCGCACCCAAGCGGATTGCTACAGATTATTCCAAGATTACATTACAGTTTATTTATTTTTCCTTTTAAATTTAATGAACAATAGTTAGTTAACGAATGTTAGCTAACTATTGTTCATTAGCTTAAATACTGTACAATCAAATTAGAAATTAAGAAAAATATTGAATTGTAGCAATTGCTAAATTTGCAAGAACACTGTTCGATTCTGCGTATTTAATTTTTAACTAGAGAAATTCATTTTTTTCTTGAAATTCGATCAAGCGAAAGACCACTAAACTTGGGTGGTTGAATTTTAAACGATTTCAGCATCCATGGATGTTAAAATGAAAGCGAATTACATTAGTACTCATACCTTTACCGAAGAGCCGCTATCGATCTTCAAATTCCTATCTTTAAATAAATCTAAAGTATTTTCGATCTTCGGCGGACAAGGTTCGGACGCATTACCTGAACTTCGGTCGTTCTATGAGGAAGGAAATTTTCATAAGGATTTTTTCGACGTCGTTTTTATCACATTGGAAGAAGAGTTCGCAGGCTTAAGCAAGGATAGAGCCAATGCCTGCCTACCGCACGGATTCCATCTATCCGAATGGTTAAAGCAACCGGAACTTACGCCGACGTCGTCACAATTATCTCTCTGCTCATACAGCGTGCCGCTAATATTCATCACTCAAGCCGCAGGTTTATTTCGATTTCTAAAAGAAGAAGGACACTGGGAATTATTAAGATCGAATGTTTCCGGAATTTGTGGTCATTCGCAAGGCGTCTATGCCGGGCTCCTACTTTCCGTTTCTAAAAATAGGGAATCATTCCTTAAGAATCTTTCTCTCATACTACGAGCTATTTTACACTTAGCAATACGCTCGCAGGAAGAATTTCCGATCTTAGAAATCGACGCCTCTTACAAAAGGTTCATAAAGCCGGGAGAACACCCTTCTCCGATGGCGGCGCTTCAGGCGGAAGCGGATAAGCTCGTTCCTATTTTAGAAAAATTTAATTCTGAAAGAACGGCCGAGGATACGGTTTATCTCGGTCTTCAAAATTCGGAACGTTCCGTCGTTTTATGCGGATCCGCGGAATCTTTATTGGACTTTCGGGAGATTCTATCCCATTCCGGTTTTCCGGATTTAGATTCTTGGATATTCCTCAATATTTCGGCGCCATTTCATTGCCAGCTATTACGGAGAGTTCCGGTTCTCTTGGAAGAAGACTTAAAACGGATCGGATTCGATCCGAAACCGGAAGATTTAGAGATCCCTTTGTACGATACTCGAGACGGAAAAAATCTGAAAGACGAACCGGGCATAGCGTTATCCCTCGCTCGAATGGTGGTTGCAGATCCGTTGGATTGGAAAACTTGTACGAAAGAGTTTCAGTCCAGTGATGAGAAAGTTCTTCTTCTTTCCTTCGGCCCCGGCACGGGAATCGATAAGATTTGTGCTTCGAATTTACGGGGCAAATCCTTCTTAATAGAGAATTTAGATAGAGACGAATCGTTTCGTTCCTTTCAAAAATCGAGTTCATTAAGTTTTCCTAAATCCTGGGAAGAATTTTCTCCGGAAATAGTAAGATTACCCGAAGGAAAAGAATTTCTACGCAACGCATATTCCGTCTGGGCGGAACATCCTCCCGTATTCGGCGGAGGTATGACTCCTTCTACGGTCGAACCCGACATTATTATCGCCGCTGCAAAAGAAGGATATTTAGTTGAATGGGCCGGAGGCGGCCAAGTCACCGAAGAAATTTTTCGGACTAGAATGGAGAGGTTTCGAAAAGAATTACCGGCAGGAAAGAAAATCGTCATCAATCTTCTCTATCTGGACGCGTATCTTTGGAACTTGCAAGTTCCGTTAGTAAAGAAATTAAAATCGGAAGGAGCTCCCATCGAAGGAGTCACAATCTCGGCAGGAATTCCCGATACCGATGAAGCCGTTCGAATTATTAAAGATTTTGAATCTCACGGAATCTGGCTTAATTCTTTCAAACCGGGAACGAAAGCTCAAATACAGCAAGTCATTTCCATCGCCAAAAAAATTCCCGAGTCCACAATTTTGATGCAGATAGAAGGCGGTGCCGCCGGTGGTCACCATAGCTGGGAAGATTTGGAAGAGTTGGTAAGTTCCACTTACGCAGAAATACGGAACACTCCGAATTTGATTCTCGCCGTAGGAGGCGGAATCGCAGAACCGGAAGACGCGAGGCGTTGGCTCTTCGGAACTTGGGCAAAACAGCGCATTATGCCTGTCGACGCAGTCTTTCTAGGAACAAGACTAATGTCCGCAAAAGAATGCGCGACCTCGGATAAAATTAAGCAATCGTTAGTGGATCTATCCGGTTCCATCGAATGGCAAACGACAAAAGAAGGAAAAATCGCCGGAGGCGTGCTATCAGGTAGATCCGGACTAGGCGCCGATATCTACTACGCCCATAATACATGGACAAAAGTATCAGCATTGGCGGAAGAATTAACGAAAGGTAAGGAACCGGACGAAGCAAGGCAAAACGTTCTTAACCGCAGAGAAGAACTGATCTCGCTCATCAACTCCACTGCAAAACCGTATTTCGGTGACCTGGAGAAAATGACGTATACCGACGTACTAGCAAGGTATATTGAACTTACTTGTCCGGGGGAAAGACTCGTTTCACCGGAAGGTGAATGGCCGGATCACCCGTTTATAGATCGTAGTTTTAGAGCCAGATTAGAGGAATTGCTCTACCGATTTGAAGAGAGAATTCTAACCTCGGACGAAAAAATCCATTATTCCATACTGACCGATTCGAATGAACTAAAAAAGCCGGAAGATATATTAAATAAATGGAAAGTAGAATATTCGGAAGGAAGCGAGAAACTTCTCCTACCTGAAGACCGAATTTTCTTTCTAGATGTTTGTAAACGCCCAGGCAAACCGGTTAATTTTATTCCCGTTTTGGATGAGGATCTCGTAAAATGGATCCGCTCCGACTCGCTCTGGTATTCTCATTGCGTAGGAATGGATCCGGACGCATGTGCGTGGATTCCGGGACCGAAAGCGGTTTCAGGAATCCGAATATTGAATCAGCCTGTAGCCTCCATATTCTCCGACTTCATAAATGGAATTCAACCTGAAAGGAGAGATAAGGGAATCGATTGGTCCGACTTATTCGATAATAAGGATTTTATTCCGGGAAATCTAGAATTTAAAGATTCTGATTCCGGTCTCGGCGGAAGTTTACGTATTCCTCAAGAATTCGAAATTAATTCTCGAGATTGGATCCGATCGCTTTCTCGCCTTGGTAAAGGATTTCTTTCCGGTGTGCTGAATTCACCCAGAATCGGAAGAGAAGTAACGGATCTACCTCTCTTTTTCGAAGCGAAGACGGGAAGAACTTACTCCTGGGAAATCAGCCCCACCAAAGAACTGATTTTACTTAGGGTTTATGAAGGGGAAAATCTTAAAATAGAGTTACGGCTGATCGATCCGATTTCAGCACAATTGGAAATATTCTTCTCTCGTCCGGGCGATAACTTATCAATTCCGTTTAAACGACGCTTTCAACTTTCTACCGATCGGGAATCTTTCATCGCCGAAGACGTTGAATTCCGAAATCAATCGATACTGGATTTCTATTCCCAATCATGGAAAATCGATCGCTCAGTTCTCAAGACTACGTCCGATTTTCCCGAATTAAACTCCGAAACCGTCCTCGATCGCGAAAGCATTCTGAATTTCAGAAAAGCGACAGGTGAACTGCGAAGAATCGATTTACGAGCCGAGCCTGTGCCGTCGTTAGGGATGGGCGTAACATTCGCATGGAAGATCCTAATGGCTCCTTTATTCGCATTTAAGGATGTTAATCTTTTTAGACTTCTGCATCTTTCACAATCCTTTAAATGGAACAAAACTGCCGGGGAATTAAAACCGGGGGACCGAATCCGCTCTAAAGTTCGTTTAGTAAAAGCAAGTAAGTCTTTGGTTGGTACGGAACTGTTCATCGCGGGAGCCGTCTATCGGGGTGAGCAGTTTATCTGTTCGTTTGAAACCGGATTCCTAATTAGGGGATCGTTCGGATCCATTCCCTATTTCGACTCCTTACCAATCCAGAAAACCATCGAAATCAAATCGATCGCACAAAGGGATGTCGTTTCATCCTTACCGTGGATAAGCGGACTAAAACCTGCTAAAGAACTTGAAATCGGATCCATCTTACGATTTTCGAGCAAAGAAAAACTTAGCAAGGAAGTGGATTTTCGGACAACGAATTACTTTGTCGAAGGAATGATTGAGAAGCGAACTTCCGGAGGTTTTGAACCTTGGGGAACGTTCAAATTGGAAGAACAGCTTTCTTCCGATCAGACCTCGTCTTTCGATCGATTCTTTTTATCTTTTGCGGAAGCCGAGGCAGAGGTAAAGCTGCCAAAATCGTATCGAGTGCTTTCGGACATAATCACCGCGCCGTCGGATATGTCGGACTATTCTGCTGCATCAGGGGATACGAACCCGATTCATACCGATGACGACTTTGCGCGAATCGGAGGTTGGGATCAACGAATCGTCCACGGACTATGGACTTCTTCACAAGTATTGAAATTATTAACGCGTGACGTGTGTGGAGGAGATTCCGCCCGGCTGCTTTCTCTGGAAGAATCCTTCGAAGCTCCCGTTTATCTCGAAGAAGAATTGCGCGTGGAAGCCTTTCATACCTCTCAACTTAAAGGAAATATAATTCTTGAAATAAAAGTCGAGAATCGAAGCGGAGAGAGTAAACTGTCGGCAAGAGCAGTCATTGCACCTCCAAAAACCGGCTACGTCTTTACTGGACAAGGTTCCCAATCGCAAGGGATGGGCCTCAAGCTTATGGAAGAATTTTCCGAAGCGAGAAAAGTCTGGGAACGAGCGGAGAAAACGGTAACCGACGAATTAGGATTTTCTTTGCTGGAAATCGTACGAGACAATCCGACTTCATTGCGGGTCGGAAGCAAAAACTGGACGCATCCAAAGGGTGTTCTTCATCTTACTCAATTTACCCAAGTAGCGTTAGTGACCAAGTCTATGGCGGATTGGGAGATCCTGAAAGGCAGAGGATATTTAGTGCCGGACGCTCCATTCGCCGGACATTCCCTGGGAGAATTCTCGTCCCTTTCGGCGAGAGGATTTCTCGGATTAGAGAACGTTATACGAATCGTTTACGGTCGAGGACTTACCATGCAAGAGTTGGTTCCTCGCGATTCGGAAGGAAGAAGCCCGTACGGAATGAGTGTGGTTCTCGGAAATCGCCATGTCGGGTTAACCGAAGAAAGGATCCTGGAGGTAGTAGAACAGATTCGCGTCAGTACGGGTCTACCTCTTGAAGTAGTAAACTTGAATATTCGAGATAAGCAATATTCCGTAACCGGAGACCTAAAGGCCTTATCGGAAATGGAGGCCAAATTTAAGGAAATCGTTAGAGGTAAAAAGACGACGATTCGATTGGAAGGCATCGACGTCCCGTTTCATTCCAGAGTTTTGGTTTCCGGTGTCGCCGAATTTAGGCACACGTTAGAATCGAACATCCCGTCAAGCTCGGACTTCTCCGAATTGGACGGGACGTACATACCGAACTTGGTTGCAAAACCGTTTTCCATTCAAGAAGAGTTTCTCAGACTAGTTTCGGAAACATCCGGTAGTCCGATACTTTCCGAAATCTTAAAGGATTCGCACAAAGCCGTAACCGATTCGGAACTTCGTCGATTGCTTTTGATCGAATTACTTGCGTATCAGTTTGCGATGCCGGTTCAGTGGATCAAAACACAGGATGTTTTATTCGAACAATTAAAAGTACGAAGATTGATAGACTTGGGAGCTCGAGGCGATCTGGCAGGGATGGCGCGTCAGACGATCCGAGAAGTGCCGGATCATTCTTCCTATGAAATCCTTCATATGGAAGAAAATAGAAATTCGGTCTTCTATGAATTGGAGGATGTCCCGGAGGCGATCTGGAGTCCCATCCGACAATCCCCTCAATCCGATATTACAACCGCATCCCCCTCGTCGGAAAGCCTCAGGCAGATAACGACGAATACCGTCGAATCCGAGCCTGATCGATCTTCACATGAAATGGATTCAGGAAGCGGGGACGAAGCTTCGGTCGGTTTGGACAGAAAAGACGCTTTATTATCGTTGCTCTCCCTTAAGGCCGGGGTTAGACCGGAGGAGATTTCAGAGGAAGAAACGGTTGATTCATTATTTGGAGGCAACTCTTCGAAGAGAAACCAAGTCATGGCCGATTTAGGCTCGGAATTTCGGACGCCTAGTTTGGACGGAGGACATGAAAAGCCGATTAGGGAATTAAACCGTTTGTTAAGCGAACAATCCCAATACACTCAACCTGGTCCTTATTTACGAACCGCGTTCGAAGAAACTCTCAAGAAGCATTTTCCGCCCGACTTTGGAAGGACTGAAGTTTTCCGCCATTTGAAGGAAGAAAGAGGACTTTCAGAATCCGGAATATTCGAAATCAGCGTTTTTTTACCTTTATTCGCGAGAGACGGAGAATCTATCCGTAAAGGTCCTCTAAGCTCGATAGCAATATCGTCTCGCATCGGTAGCGCAAAAGAAGCCGCTCGATGGTTGGACAAAGCCGTCGACATTTTCGCGCAAAGCAAAGGAATCAGAATTCATAAAGCTTCTTCCGCAAAAGGAGGCCGGGGAGGCGCTAAAATTGATGCCGCGGCTTTGGAAGAATTGGAGCGTAAATATTTCGGCGCCGAGGGCGTGTTTAGTAAAAACATTCGAGATCTTAGAAGCCGACTTCTCGGCGAAGATCCGTTTGTTCAATACTTAATCCGAGATTTAGATTTACTGAATAGTGCCAGAGAACGGAGTTCCGGGCAAAGCGAAATCGCTTCGATTTTCGACGAAAAAAAGATCGTCACGTTCCAAAATTCAAGTCAATGGGCGAAGAAAAAACTTCTTCAACTATTAACCGAAATCGCCGATGGAAGGCGCACTAAAATGAGGTCGAAAGAGGAAACCTATCTTTCCAATCATCGATCGACTCTGCTTGCCGAAGTATACGAATATTGGAATAAGTCCGAAGAATTTTCGAAAATTCAAACGAAGGAATTAAGAAATTCTTTCGTACGATCCTTACTCGAAAAGAACAACCGATCATCTTCCCTACCGATCTTTAAAGTAGAATCTGCGATTCTTAGACCGCGTCTTGAAATCTCCAACGATGGCGGATGGAATTATTCGGAAATAGAACAGCAGGTAAACATTAGAGAATTCTTAAAATCTAAAGTTTTACTAAAAACAAGTCCCGATTTTGGAAACAACTTCGATTTAAATACCGCTTTCACGAATTCATTCGGAGAGGTTCTCAGTTCTATCGTATCGGAAGGAATAAGCTTTAGCGGAAAGAAGGTTTTGGTAACGGGAGCCGGCCCCAATTCGATCGCTCTTGAAACCGTTCAGGGGCTATTGGCTGGAGGAGCCGACGTCGTTCTTACTACGACTTCCTACTCGTCGCAGAAAGTCCGTTTATACAAAGAAGTCTTTCAAGAATTCGGCTCGCCTGGAGCTTCTCTACAAATCGTACCGTTCTCGCAAGGTTCGTTGGATGACATTCGCTTCTTATCGGAATGGCTTATAGCGAAAAATTGGGAACCGGATTTACTACTGCCGTTCGGCGCTATCGGCGAGGAAAATGCCGCATCACAATTGGATTCCTCTTCTCTAGTTTCCTTGCAAGTCATGCTCTTAGGAGTCGAAAAACTGATCGGGGTATTAGGACGTTCTCGCCGTTCGCTGGGCCCGGATGCTTCTCCTTTGAACGTAATCCTACCTTTATCGCCGAATCACGGAATCTTCGGAAAAGACGGATTATACGCCGAAACAAAACTAGGCTTAGAGGCGCTCTTCAGAAAGAAATTTTCGGAATCGGAAGATTGGGGTAAAAATACCCGAATCATCGGCTGCGTGATAGGTTGGGTCAGAGGAACCGGTTTAATGGAAGCCAATGATTTGGTTGCCGAAGCCTTGGAAAAGGAGACGGATGTTTTCACTTTCTCAAAACGAGATATGGGGACCCTTATTTCAAGTTTGGCATATTACTCGCTCAATAATCGTAAAATAGATATTCTTAAAGCTTATTTTACGGGAGGCCTTGAATCTCAGCCGAATCTCGGAGCGACATTGGCCAAAATAAGATCCAATATCATATTAGAAGCCAAGAATAAACGAGAGTCCAGCCAGTTATTGTCAGAAATACTTCCGCAAAAAATCCGAGCAAAACGAATCCATCCGTTACCGAAGGAAGTCTTCTCTTTTCCTTCGGTACCTACGGATCGCGAATTGAAGTCCTACGGAGATCTTACTCATTTGGACCCGACAAATTTAATATGCGTAGTCGGATTCGCGGAAATAGGGCCCGGAGGAAATTCAGTTAGTCGTTGGGAATTGGAAAAAAGCGGAATACTATCGTTAGAAGGCGCGTTGGAACTCGCTTGGACGATGGGGATGGTAAAATACCAGGCCTCCGATAAAGGAAGATCTTGGACGGACGCCGAAACCGGAGATGCAATCCAAGAATGGGAAGCAAAGAGCAGATATGAAAAACCAATATTAGAAAATACTGGTATTCGATTTATAGACGCTTCTTCTCGCGGATTCGATCCAAATTCCCTTATTTCGTTCGTTGACGTCGTTTTAGAGGATGATTTCTTCCTTCCCGTTTCCAATAGTTCGGAAGCGGAAGATTTCCATCGAGCGGAACCCGACTCAACCGAAGTATATTTCGACTCCGAAAAAGACAAATGGTTCATCAAAAGAAAAAAAGGAAGCCTGATCAAAGTGAAAAAGGCCCTTGGCGTAAACCGTAAGGTCGCCGGACAGATTCCGAAAGGATGGGATCCGACAAGATACGGTTTACCCAAAGACTTAACGAAGCAGGTAGATGAAATAACCTTATACAATCTATATTGTACCTGCGAAGCGTTCTTGCGCTCGGGTATGGAGCCGCTTGAGCTTTATGCTTACCTACATCCCGGTTTAGTCGGGTCGACCGTCGGATCAGGGATGGGCGGAATGAGCAAGATGAAACGTATGTTTCAGGATTTCCTCTTAGGACAAGAAAGGCAGCACGATGCACTTCAAGAATCCTTAATAAACGTCACCGCAGCATGGGCGTTAACATCCTATGTAGGCGCTTATGGCCCCGTTCAAACTCCGGTCGCGGCATGTGCCACAGCGGGAGTGTCCTTAGAAATGGCAATGAACATCATCCGGGATGGAAAAGCGAGATTCATGTTGGCGGGAGCCTTCGACGACTTCTCCGAAGAAGGTCTGATCGGTTTCGGAGATATGCAGGCCACCGCAGATAGCGTTGAGATGGAGGCTTCGGGTATAGCAGCTTCCGGAATATGCAGACCGAATGATATTCGTCGAAACGGATTCGTGGAAGCGCATGGAGGCGGAGTCATCCTATTAGCGCGCGGAGATTTAGCCTTGGAAGCCGGCCTCCCCGTTTATGGAATACTTGCATACGCCGGCTCCAAGACGGACGGAATTCAAGCCTCCATCCCCGCTCCCGGACTCGGCTTACTATCGTTAGGTGCCGAATCGAAAGGAACTTCGCAAGTCTGGAACGTTGAACAAAGAAAAAAAGCCTTAATAAGCTGGAAACAGGAAAAGGAAAGAATGATCTCTTCTTTCGGCGACGGCGGTAAGGAACTATTCGAGGAAGTTCAAACTTTACTCTCGGGGAAATTTCAGCCTGGCGGAGACGGGGTCTCTCCTATCCGATCCGCGTTGGCAGCCTTCGGCCTTACTGTGGACGATATCGGAGTCGCATATAAACATGATACTTCGACTAAAGCCAACGACAAGAATGAAAACAAACTTCTATATTCGCTTCTTAGCAAGTTAGGCAGGACACCCGGAAATTTACTTCCGATCGTTTCACAAAAATCGCTAACCGGACATTCTAAGGGAGGAGCCGCCGCATGGCAAACGGTCGGAGTACTTCAAACCCTGGAGGAAGGCATAGTGACGGGTAATCGAAACCTGGAAGAGGTCGATCCGGACATGAATGCATTCTCTTTCCTAACCTTTACGGACCAATCGATTCGTTATGGAAAGCATAAACTCAAGGCTGGGATGCTGACTACCTTAGGCTTCGGACATGTGGGTGCATTGTGCGTTTTCGTACACTCCGACTTCTTCCTAGCGACACTGAGTCCCGAGCAAAGACAGAATTATCTTTCTATCCGAAAGGAACGGGAAATTTCGGGAAGAAATCGATATCATGAAATTAGAATGGGAATCGGCAAGCCGATGTACGAGCGAAAAACGAAATCCTACTTCGATGAAGAAGAAGTGTCGCTGCTACTGGACTCTTCTTTCAGAAAAGCCAAATCTTCGGTATCTTCAAAATGACTTCGGAACTGGATAGAGAAATTTCCGAGGTCTGTCAACCTGTCTTCCCCGGCATTTCCGTAGGAGTCGATTTAGTCTTTATTCCGGAATTTAAGGACGCGCTAGCGGAACCCGGTACCGTTTTCTTCAAAGAAACCTTTACCGATTGGGAAAGAGCAAAAGCAGATACGAAACCGGTTCTTCAACGAGCGACTTATTACGCGGGCAGATACGCGGCAAAAGAAGCGTTGATCAAAGCGTTGGACGGACCTCGCCTCCATTTGGATGCCGTGTTTCAACCCAATTATATCGAGATCGAAGTGCGCAATGATAACTACGGTCGCCCCTATTTTCGCTTTTACGGGACTCTTTCCGATTACATGGAAAAAGTAAAATCTTCCTGTATTCGAATCAGTATAACTCACGCAGGGGACTACGCATTTTCGGAAGTTCTCCTAGCACTTTAGGAAATTGAGATGATACCAACGCGAAAACCCGAACCGGATTCAATATTAGAAGGAACGGTAAGCCTTCCCCAAATAGAAGCCCTCATCCGGGAGCTGAAATCCCTTAATCCGAACCGTTCCGAAATTTCGGAACAACTTCCGGCGAGACGGGGAAAATTGCGAAAAGTACTAGTCGCCAATAGAGGTGAAATCGCAAAAAGATTTTTCTTAGCCTTAAGAGAAGAAGGGATCCGATCGGTTGCGATAGTAACCGATCCGGATAAAGGACAATCCTGGTACGAACCTGCCGATGAAATTTTATACATCGGGGATCCGGATAGATACTCGAATATACAAACGGTAGTAGCCGCAACCCTACTCTCGGACGCGGATGCGATTTACCCGGGTTACGGATTTCTTTCCGAAGATTTTCGTTTTGTAGAAACCTTAGAAGCAGCTTCCAAAATATATAAGAAAAACATAATTTTTATGGGTCCTAAAGCGTTCGTAATGCGCAGGGTCGGAAATAAATTGGATGCAAGGAATCTCGCTCGTGAAAACGGGATCCCGCTATTTGACGGAAGTGGGCCTATCACTCAGGGGGAACTTGAGGCAATCAAAGAGGCGGAACGAATCGGTTATCCGGTTATGGTGAAACTAGATGCCGGCGGCGGCGGCAAGGGAATGGTTGTCGCCTACAATTCCGAAGAATTAAAAGGCGCGGTTGAAAGCGCAGAACGCATAGGTCGCCAAGCCTACGGGAATGGAACTTATTTTTTAGAGAAATTCGTGGAGCACCCGTCCCATTTCGAAGTTCAAATTTTCAACTCTACCGCAGTCGGAGTCCGAAAATGTGCCGTTCAGCGTAGAAACCAAAAAGTCGTCGAAGAAAGCGGAGAAACTTTTCTAGACGATCGAACCTTACTTCAGTTATTATCCTCTGCTGAGCGAATCGCTCACATATCAGGCTATTCGGACGGTTGCGGCGCCGGGACAGTCGAATTTTTGTTGGATGGAAAGACCGGGAATTTCGGTTTTCTAGAAATGAATACCAGACTTCAGGTGGAATATCCCGTTACCGATCAATCCTTAGGAATCGATCTTGCAAAATGGCAAATTCTTTTCTTCGACGGAAGAGAATCGGAAATTCCGTTTGAATCCGTAGTAAGAAGAAGATTCTCGGCTAGAAATCATTCCATACAATGTAGAATTTATGCGGAGGATCCATTTCAAAATTATTCACCTGCTCCGGGTCGAATTACCGAATTGGAATTACCTACGTTTAACGGAGTCAGATGCGATTTCGGATTCAGAAAGGGGGATAGAATTTTAGGCGATTACGATCCGATGATCGGCAAACTCATAGCCTTTGGAACGAGCCGAGAAGAAGCATTATTGCGAATGGAGAGGGCTCTTAGCGAGCTCTACGTAAAAGGGCTCACTACCAATCATGAGCAGTTGCTGAAATTAATCCGCCACGATTCTTTTCGCAACGGAAATTACGATAATCGAATTCTAAATGAAAATCCCGAACTTACCGAACAGGACTTCACCGATCGAGAAGAAGGCGCTTTGTTTTGCTGCATTGCGGAAAGTAATCTTATTTCGGAAAAAGCCTTAACGGACGCCTTCAAAGACGGCGATCTTCCTAGATTACTCAATTCGGAGGAGTCCGAATATTTTTCACACAAGTTCGATTTGCGATCCGGCGATCGAAATCTTCAATTTAGACTCTTTAAAGTCGGCTTCAACACTTTCGAAGTTTTGCTGAACGGAAAGTATTTCGGGCGGATCGGTTTGACTACCGGCGGAAATTCCGGAGAAGAATTCACGGTGGAATTTCGCGGTCGAATTATCCCGGTTCGCGTGGATCGCAGATCGTCGTTTCATTCGGTTCGTTTCTCCGACGGAGAAGGCAAACTACGTTTTCTTCGCTTTACCGTCCGTGTTAAGAGCAGTAAAAATCCGAAAGATAACCCGGGAAATCTACGTTCACCTTTTCAAGGGACATTCGTTAAAATCGCCGATAATCCGTCGTCAGGTAAGACTTGGAAAGAAGGAGATTCCGTTCAGGAAGGAGATCCGCTTATCGTCATCTCCGCAATGAAAATGGAAACGATTCTTAAGGCTCCGATCGGAGGCGAGTTAACTTACCTTGCCGAACACGGAGATCTTTCAAGATTAATTCGCGGAGCTACGGCCTCGGGGATGATTTTGGGAAAAGGATTCGGCGAAGGAGAAATATTAGCTAAAATTGAAACGCGAAAAGAAACCGAGAGTTCGATCTCCGAAGAAAAGGAAATCGAAAACTCCCTAGATTCCCTTTGGGAGAACTGGGAAAAAATTCCCACGAATTCGGATCCATCCAACGGACATTTACCAATTCAATCGATTTCATACAAAGGAGCCGATCTTAGAAAACTACTGATGTCTTGGGTTTCGGGAACTTTTAGAGAAGAAGAATTTATTCCAAAAATAGGATATATTCTTTCTACTTTTAAAATTCAAAAAGAATCGGAAATCGAAGCCAAGCGATGGGAAACCTTTTATCTTGATATTCTAAAATTTCATGTTCTTGTTCGGCGGCTATTCTCCTCCGATCCCGGCACGAAATTTTCCCATTTCGGCGAAATACATCGACTTCTTTCTCAATGGGAAACCGAAGGATATAATCCTTCCAAATCCACTAGAAAATTGCTTTCCGGGGCCTTCCATTCCTATGGAGTCCAAAATTGGAGTCCGGTACGCCGGACAAAGGAGCAGAAAGAGGCCTTTCTATATCTAGTCAGGGCTTACGCAAATTTACGCGAAGGGAAGGAAATCTTCGTTAAAATTCTGGAGAAATTTTCCTTATTTGCTCCTTCCACGAGATCTGTCGAGTTGGCTCTTCATGCTATCATCTATCTGGAAGAAAGGGAAAAGGAGCCTACTCTTGAAAAAACAGCGAGACGAATTCTTGCATTGCGGGGCAACCGTCCTCAAAAATTTCGAGGCGGAAATACGACGATTTCCAGAAGGCATGTTTTCGATTATATTAGATTCGTAAAGAATCCTTGGTCTTTAGTCTCCGAAGAAAGCGGAGAAAGACTGGAAATACTCTTTAGACAATCTTTCAAAACGCCGCTTCCTTTATTACCGACCGATCTTTCCCCCCCTTTAGCGGAAAGATTCGCGAAGAAAATAGACTTCTGGAAATCCAAAGGGGACCTAACGCGTCTATTTTCCCCGGAGAAAGGCCAGTATCTATACTTGATCGATTACGGAAGAGAAAAAGAATATATTCTTTTTTCCGCAATTACGCCCGATCCGCGGTTAGACCTTTTCCGGTCCGCTTTAGAGACTGCAGCCAAAAACGCGGCGTGCATACTGCAAGGAGCACAATCTTTAAGTAGAGTCGATCTTTTCAGATTGGAAATCATTACGACGGACATTCCGGTTCCGTTCGACCTCTCATCGGATGAAGATCGAGTATTGAATTATGAAAATATAATAGATTCCGCAAATTCGGTAGTTCGTTTCTTTTTACACGGATTATATAGCCAATTTACTTTGGAAATTTTCGATTCTTTGTCCGATAAAATTAGAACGTTCTCGCTCTTTTTCAAGGAAGGTAAGCTGAGAATGGATATCGTTCATCCGAACGATCCTAGATTCCCCTACACCTTGCCGGCGGACTCAAAAGACGCGGCGTTATTCCGTAAAGGAAAATGGCCTCTGGAACACTGGATTAACGAAACATTCGATCCGAGTACGGTACGCGAAATACTAGTTCCGATCGCCGACGGGATTACAAGGGTGAATCCCAAGACAGGCCAATCGGAAACCTATACCCCCGGTGCAAAAATCTTTGTTGGGAAAATGGGCGGTAAAGACGCCGTATTTTTCTTTAAAGATTCAAGGGTGGCAGGCGGCGCTACCGGCGATATCGAAGGAAGAAAATATATAGCCTCGACTTACTATGCCTATCGAAGCGATATTCCGTTATACGTTTGGAATGACGGAGCCGGCGCAAATATTCGCGAAGGAATGGTTTCCTTAAATCGGGCGGCGGAAGGTTTCTTCATGAATTCGCTTCTGACCGCAAGAGTGAATGCCGCCGAGTTTCGAGGAGCAATCGAATCTCATAAAGATCCCGTTCTAAGAGAAATATGCGACAAGATGGAACAAGTCTACGGAAAGGATTTTCGACCTTATATAGCGACCGAAAAGCCTAACCGTTGTTTTATAATCGCAATAGGAGTCGGTTCTTCTACAGGATTAGACGTATACGGATCGTCCCAGGCTTCTTTACAGCTTCTGTTAAACGAAGAAGAATCCTACCGGGTGCTAACCGGATCGGCGGTTATCGAATCGGTGACCGGTGAAAAGTTCACCAATTACGAAATCGGGGGCGCCAGAATTATGGGTCAGGCTACGGGTACCGTTGATTTTGTGGCGAGCGATAAGCTTCAACTTCTTTGGTATTTGCATCGAATCCAGGAAGTGTTACTCGGTAAAAATAAGACCTCTTCACGAATATCAATCGGAGCGCAGCTTTCCAAAGAAGAATGGGTTGTCTTAGATGAAAACGAACTAATTAGAAATTCCGAAACTAATTTTCTTTTAAGCGTAAAAGAGAATTATTCCGGATCGGGATCGCTTGTTTCAGGATTTGTCCGCTTAGGCGACAGCCCTGTTCTTACTCTCGGTCCGCGTACTAGTTACGGATTTCATTCTCTGTCTTGTATAATTAAAGCCAAAGAATCGGTTCGAATCGCACAAAAAACGGGAGCGGATCTTTTATTGGTTTATGGCAGTCGATGGTTTCGAAGTTCTCATTGGGACGATTCCGATTCATTACGACCGAGACGCGATTTTCAAAAATCGCTTCAGGACTTTCAAGGGGTTTGCCTGCACTTGTTAAAACATCCGGAAGGAATTCGAATACCGGAACTGACGTCGGCGGGGGATGCGTGGCTATTACTCGACGACTCCTCCGTATCCAGGGATAGAGCAACGAAGAAAGAACTGTCCGACGCGAAACAATGGGCCACGTTCGACGCCACATCCGAAGCCGAAGCTTACGACAAGATTAGAAAATTCTTTTCATTATTACGAACGAGGGAGATTCTTTCGGAAACTTCGAACAATAGAAAGATAGAGTTGCCCGCCGATACATCCGCCTCATACGATATGAAGGAGAAAGTCGTATCTCGAATTTTGGACGCTGATTCTTTTCTTGAATTCTATGAAGCCGATCCGGGCTCGAGTTTAATAACGGGATTGGGTCGACTTGGGGGAAAGACCGTTGCAATCATTGCAGATCAACCGAAAGACGGAGGTGCACCGGACGCACCAGGAACGGAAAAATTCCGAGTATTTGCAGAATTCGTAAATAAACATAAGATCCCGCTATTAATGATTTCGGATGCACCGGGTTTTGTTCCCGGAACCAAACAAGAACGATTGAGAATACAGCAGATCGGCGGAGAGTCTTTAGATGTGAACGTGCTTTCGCAAGTTCCGGTCGTGTCGGTCGTTCTCAGACAAAACTACGGAGGAAGACAGATCCACGCCTTCAGCGGATTTCTTAGACCCGGTATCGCTTATTACGCTTTTTCCGATGCTGTTTTAGCGGTCATGGGAGCTTCATCCGCCTTCGATTTATTCCAAGGAGCGAAAGTTGAAGCGCTGAAAAAAGAAGGAAAAAATGACGAGATAGAATTAGTCCGTCGCGAATTCCTGGAGTCCTTTAGAATAAAATCTAGAGCCGTCGAAGATGCGAAAAAAACCGGGGTCTTGGACGATACCTTCGCTTCCATCGAGGATCTTAGAACCGTTTTCCTTCAGGGATTAGCGGAAGCTCAACTAAAGACCCGCGAATGGAAAAAGAAAATCGAAGAGCACTATGCTACGGGACAGATTTATGGCTCCCGT